>CBFICN010000159.1:0-8913 GCA_965661045.1 uncultured Myxococcota bacterium | reverse complement strand
GATGCATCGACTGGTGAAGTCATCGCTTCCGATTCGGATGCTGAAGGCAAAGTATGCGGTGAAGTCTTGACTGTTGAAGAAGACGGTGCTGCAAACTACGATTTGGCTGACCAAAATGAAAACTTTGGTTCTCGCCACGTATACGTACAAGGAAGTTCTTGGTGGTACGAAGACTACCCGAACTTGGATCTCGATTTGATGAAAGAGTACCCTGAATAATCAGTCTCTTGAATTGAACGAAGGGTGTCCAGTGGGCACCCTTTTTGTTTGTCTTTTGAATCCGTATGTCGTTTAAATATAGACTTAGGACTCTCTACCATGTTGTTTCTTCGCGGTCATTTATTTTTTTTGACAATTGCGTTTGCCTGAGTCACCCGCATTGAGATGGCACCCACAGTACCTTTTCCAAAACTGCGTTCAATGGAATCGAGGATGCGTCCACTGACGGATGGGTCGGCCTTTTCCATTTTCTCCAGTTCAGTCCGCGTGACAAGAATGGGAGATTTGTCTGATTTGGGTTTTGGGTTGACGGTGTATACCGCACTGGTATCACCCTCCAAAATGGTACCCTTGATGTTGAATATCTCTTTGCGTTGCACAGAACCGTTGCTGTCTTTGATCGCCAGTGTCACCACAATGTTGTTGACGGGGTAGGGAGAGAGGTTTTGAAGTTTGAACGAGATGTTTGTTTTGTCCGAACCATACTCTTGACGTGCCCAACTGGTATTCAAAATGTTGATTTTTCTATGGGGATCAAAGCGCGCTTGGTATTGTTCCCGTACCTTGGCTTCAGAAAACAAATAGAGCGGTACGACATCATCGATCGATATCCAGCCTTCTTTCTCGTCATATTTGACTTTGAACATGTTCCCATCTTTGTCTACCAATTCCACAGACTCATTTTTGTCCAATGTGGCAACGGTTTGACGAGCTTCAGAATCGGCGTACAGTTTGGCAGTGTTGGTCAACAGCGCGTCGCTTTCTTTTAGGCCACTGCTTCCAATGAGTTCTAAGTCTTGGGCAGAAGGGATGGTTTGCTGATTTTCATAGGCGATGTATCCACATCCGAGGGCCGCCAAAAGCAGTACACTCCCAATCAATGTTGGCGTTTTGGAAGTCTCTTCCATTGGTTGTTCGTACAGCAAATCCTTAATGTTTGGCAATTCCCCCGCATAGAGCCACTCCTTGCTTCCTTGAGGTTTTATCAAGTCACTGGGGGCAAGGTTGCCGTTCTTGGCCATGGTCATCAACGCATTGAAGTCTTCTGCCTGCGTTGTGAAGGTCGTACGGGAAATGTGGTCGTATTTGTTGATTTGAAATTGTGCCATGGTCATCTGTACAGTTGTGGGGGGTAACCTAAAGGTTTACCCTTATATACTGGATTTTGGTTTGACCTTTCAACGCAACTGTTAAGTTCTCACTAGAAATTGACAAGTTCAGGGTAGAGCATCATCAGCGCTGTGTGTATCTTGTTGGCGACTCGTTGTTGTCGGGAGGGTGTGCAAATTAAAGATTGATTGATTTCAATTTCCAAATGTGGACACTGATGGCGCAATCCTTTGTCTTCAACTGAAAACATCAACCCATTTCGACCAGTATAGGGCTTGTTGCACTCCACAACCAACTCTTGTTCACTGATCAGCGTTGCCAGTTTGTGTCCTAGGCTTTCACATTGATCAAAGAGCACTCCGATATCCATGGTCCGAACGTGACCGTTCCACACAGGGGTGAATGAGTGCATAGAGATGAGCAGGACTGGGGCTGGCTGTGCGACTCGTTGTTCTACCAGTTTGTCATAGGCCTTGTGGTAGGGGTGGTAATACTCTTTGAGTCGTTGTTTCTCTTGGTCAGCGCTGATGTTTTGATTGAAAGAGAGCGGGTACCCTTCCGTTTCTGTTTTGATTAAATCGGTTCTTTCCAAAGAGCGATTGAGGTCTACCCATAGCCTTGAGTATTCAGCGAAGATGCCTTGTGAGTTCGAGGATTCAATCAAATGTCGTGTTACCTCAGACACCCCGATATCGACCCCCCAGTGTGTATCTAAGAGATGTTTGTCTTGCTCTGTTGGCACAACGTGGCTGGGTAGGCGATTGGATGCGTGCTCACAACTGAACAAAAATGGACCAAATCGTTTGGGTTCAATGATGGAAAAGGGGGGCATAGACAACTCAATCAATGATTTCAATTTTCATGAGGTTGGCCGCACCACGAATGGGGGCGGTTCCACCTAGAATTACAACTTCGTCACCTGCAACCAAATAGCCAGTTTGCTTAAGCGCTTCTTCTGTAGCATTGATCAGTTCTTCGGTTGAGTCCATGTGTGGGACCACGACCGAAAAAACGCCCCAAACCAATCGAAGTTTATCGGCGACAGTTTTGGACGGGGTGATGGCAAAAATGGGCTTGGGTGGTCTTGATCGAGAGGCGACAATGGCGGCGTTCCCAGACCAGGTAAAGACAACCATTGGGCGATCTCCTTCTTGCGCGGCATAGCAGGCTGCACGGACAACTGTGTTGTAACTGCCTTTTAACCGCTCCATTTCGGTGATTTGAGTGCTTTGCATATGATCGCTGCTTTCGATTTTGTAGGCGATATCCGACATTGTTTGAATGCATCTGAATGGGTATAAACCAATTGATGTTTCACCAGACAGCATCACCGCGTCAGAACCATCTAAGATTGCATTGGCGACATCGGTAACTTCTGCACGGGTCGGAAATGGGTGGTGGGTCATGCTCTCCAACATTTGTGTGGCTGTGATGACCAAGCGTCCTTTCTTTTGGGCCGCTTTGATGAGTTCCTTTTGAACAACTGGAACACTTGAGATGGGTATTTCCACCCCTAGGTCACCACGGGCCACCATGATGCCGTCGCTTTCTTCAAGGATGTCATCAATGTTGGCGACTGCTTGCGGTTTTTCGATTTTAGAAATGATCGGTAAGTATTCGTGACCATTTTCAACAAGTCGTTGTTTGAGTAGACGCACATCGTCCCCGTGACGAACAAAAGAAAGGGCTACAAAGTCAACTCCAGCGGCCAATCCCACGACCAAATCTGCTTCATCCTTTGGGGTGAGCGCTGGTGCTTGGATGTTTGAATCGGGCAAATTGATGCCTTTTCTGGAAGACAACTCGCCACCCACATTGATTTCAATATCGATTTCTCCAGGGCCAACATCTGGTCGAATATCGAGAACGGTTCCCGTAAGAGCACCATCGGCAAACAAGACGCGTTCACCAATTCCCACATCGTTGATCATCGATATCCAAGTCGTACCGATACGATTTCCATCTTGTACAAAGTCGTTGTCCATTACGATTGTGAGCACGTCGTTTGGCTTGAGATTGAGAGCGCCCTCTATTTGTCCGCATCGAATTTTTGGACCCTGTAAATCCAGCAAAATACCCACTGATCGATTGAGTTTGGCGGCTGTTCTTCGAACCAAGGCTACCGCCTTTCGGATGCCAGCCGCATCGCTGTGTGAACAATTGACTCGACAAACATCAATACCTGCCAACAATGCTTTTTCCAACGTGTCTGGTTGATTGATACTGGGACCAAGCGTTGCAACAATTTTGGTTTTGCGAAGATTCGATAGCATGTGAACTCCAAGGATTGTACTGTGGAATTCATATCTCAGAATGGGTGATGTAGCACTCAATCTAAGTGTAAAACAAAAACGTTTTACAAAAAGTTTGACGTGTCAATCGAAAACTTATAGATTGAAGGACATGAGATGGATGTTTAGAGGCAATTCGCCTCATTCACATTTGGAGATGAATCATGGCAGACAAATCTTCTGGAAATGACCCGAAAAAAGGAAAATCACAGTCACAGAAGCGTCAAAAAGTCGCTCGAAACTTTATCAAGTCATACGGACGCAGTAAGTTTCGAGAGTTGCTGAGCGGTTTGGCAGAAGGAAAGTCTGGTCAGGTGATTGCCGACGACTTTGGCGTTTCACGAGAACGTGTACGTCAGTGGAAAAATACGTTTGGTGACATGGTGACCATCTATCAGCTGCACCCAGAGATTGAAAAGATTTTAAACGATCGCGGCTCTAGATGACCTTTGTGCAAATAGATGACCTTTGTGCAAATAGATGATAAGTAGGGTGGTCTCAAATTCAGCCCTCGTATGAACATTGGGTGAACAGTTTGTCTTTTCTCACGTTGAACAGTGGGCAAAAGTGCAATGGATCGGCTAAAATAGGAAACGAGCCATATTTATTTGGAGCCCCTATGCTACTGACCACCATTCAACTTTTGCCTTTTGTCTCGATGTTGGCTTGCAACTCCGGAACAGAAGTGAAGATTGGTACAACAAACTCTCCACCATCGGTCACGATCCTGTCTCCGGGTGACGGTGAGGCATTTGAAGAAGACAGCATCATTCACTTTCAGGCCAAGGTGTCCGATTCATATGACTCGCCACCTGACCTCACAGTGTTTTGGGGCAGTGATATTCAGGGCGATCTCAATTCTCAGGCATTGCCAGATACCCAAGGGAACTTGATGTTTTCGACGGCCAATTTGGACGTTGGTGTACACGTCGTCACGTTGACAGCTCTCGATACAGACGGTGCTCAGGCGCAGGCCTCTGTGAGTGTGGAAATCATTGATTTGCCAGAAGACCCAACGATTGATGTGATTCAACCCACCGATGAAGACTCCGCCATCGAAGGGTACCCATTCACCATGCTGGTTCAAACTTGGGATGCGAGAGACGAACTCACAAGTTTGGATGTGACGATGGAATCGGATCAGGACGGTGAGATTTGCCAAACCAATCCAGGTGGCAATGGGGTTGCAGAGTGTGATGCCCTATTGACGGCAGGCTCACATTTGTTGACCTTTACCGTGGTAAACTCTGCTGCGTATGAAGCGCAAGCAACCGCATATTTTGAGGTGATCTCTGTATTGGATATTGACGACGACAGCGATGGTTTTACTGAAAATCAAGGCGATTGTGACGACAATGACCCAACCGTAAATCCTGGTTCTCCTGAAGTGGAAAACAGCATTGATGACAACTGCAACGGTGTTACCGATGAAGGAACCAATGCCTATGATGACGACGGAGACGGGTTTAGTGAGAATCAAGGTGACTGCAACGACAACGACCCACAGGTCAGTCCGGTTGCGATGGAAGTGTGCGGAAACGGGATGGATGACAACTGCAATGGTACTCAAGATGAGCAAAATGCGACAAATTGTGTGACCTATTATCGAGACAGTGACGGCGATGGGTTTGGCGATCCAAACCTGACAGAGTGTTGGTGTCAACCCGGTGGCTCTACAGGAGAGTTCAATGTATCCAACGGCAGTGATTGCTTCGATGGAAATGCAGCGGCCTCTCCCAACCAGCAGTCGTACTTCAACACCGATCGGGGAGATGGTTCCTTCGATTACAACTGCGATGGCAGTCAAACCAAAGAACTGACGACGATTGGTTCCTGCAACGGGTGGGGATCGTCGGTTGGCGATTGTACACTCAACACATCTGGCTGGGAAGGCTCAGCTCCGGCTTGTGGCGCAACGGGCAATTACTTGTATGACAACGATTCTTGTTCCGCAGGGTGTGAGGTCTTTGGTGTGCCGTTTTGCTGTGAAGTCGGTGGGCCATCCTTTAGTGCTCAAGTGCAACGGTGTCGATAAGAGACGCTTTGAACGATAGACAGTTTTGATAGAAGAGGTGTGAAATGAGATCGATGCCAACCATAATTGGATTTGTAGGGGTACTGTCTCTACTTGGGTGTGAACGCACTGTCGAGAAAGAAGAAGGGTTGCTGTTGGACCCTCAAGTCTCGATATCTCAACCCTCGACACTGTCCCAATTTCGCGAGTATGAGTCGATTGTCTTTGCTGGAACTGTCGAGGGTGTTGGCGCCCCCTCTCAATACACAGGGGTTTGGACGAGTGATGTCGACGGTCAGATTTATACAGAAACTCTGGGGGTGACTGGCAACTCGCAATTTTCCTATGCGGACTTGTCGCCAGGGAATCATGAGATTTCATTTTCGATAGACTTGGGTGAGGCCGGAGTGTATTCGGATGGCATTTCCATTGAGATCATTGATGAAATAGATGCCCCAACGGTGTCGCTGGTGTCTCCTGAAGGAAACTACTCAGCTGCAGGTCAGCCGATCCCGTTTGCAGTGTTGATCGATGATTTACAAGACACCCCAGATTTGATCGCCGTAGAAGGTGCTTCATTGGAGCGGGGTGTCTTTTGCAACGTATATCCAGATGCTTCAGGTGTTGCGAACTGTACCGAGACATTACCGGTGGGAGAATATCAAATCACATTCACGGCAACCGACACTCATGGGTATCAAGGAGAGTTGACCTTTCCGTGGTCTGTGCTTCCACTGACACAAATTGATGATGATGGTGATGGATACACCGAAGAAGAAGGGGACTGTGATGATGCAGACCCATCTCTGTATCCAACGGCAGAAGAGGTTGTTGATTCCATCGACAATGATTGCAATGGATACGTGGACGATCAGACGCCGTATTTTGACGATGATGGTGATTGCTTTTGTGAAACCTTACCCTGCAATGGCACAATCACGACCTGTGATGTCTTAGCGGGTGGCGACTGCAACGACGCCTCGGGATTGGACTATCCCAATGGTGAAGAGCGTTGTGACGGCTTGGACAACAACTGTGATGGAACGGTTGATGAATACACAGCCGTCGATGCAACGGTTTGGTACGTTGATGTCGATCTCGACGGTTTTGGTTCTTCAGCCGCTGTTCAACCGGCTTGTACTCAGCCGGTGGGGTATGCAGGGAACGATGGTGACTGTGATGACAACGATGCAACGGTCAATCCAGCCGCCACCGAACAGCCAAATGGTGTTGACGATGACTGCGATGGTATTGTGGATGACAATACGGTCAATTACGACGACGATGCCGATGGATTCACGGAGAACGATGGTGATTGTGACGACACCACGCCAATGGTAAATCCTGCACAAACTGAGGTGATCAACGCGATTGACGATGATTGCAACGGATTGATGGACGATCAAACGGTCATTTATGATGACGATGGAGATGGGTACAGTGAGAACCAAGGAGATTGTGACGATGCCAACCCCAATGTCTCTCCCATCGTGTTGGAAGTGTGTGGAAACGGCATTGACGACAACTGCAACGGAACCGAAAATGAAATCAACGCCATCGACTGCATTGATTTTTATCACGATGCAGATGGAGACGGTTTTGGTGGCAGTTTCTATCCCTCAGAGTGCTGGTGTGAGCCTGGTGGTAACTCAGGTATGTTGAACGTGACCGATGGTGGAGACTGTATGGACAACACAATGCCTCAGTCGACCGATGTATTTCCCGGACAGACCCAGTATTTTGATGTGGATCGTGGCGACGGTTCCTTTGACTATGATTGTAGTGGTTCGGAAGATAAATTCAACGACCAACTGGGCTCTTGCACTTGGAGTTGGGGAACCTGTGACATTGACAATGTGGGGTGGGTTGGGTCAGTCCCAGCCAACTGCGGAGATACTGGTGAATTTATCAACGACGACGATCACTGCAGTGGCTTTTTCAATTGTGAAATTGATCAAGGTGCGCTTTTGTTTCCCTACATCATGAGTTGTCGATAGACTTTGGGGGTGAATTTCTCAGTTCCCACCAGTTGAGCATAGCGGGCAACAAAAATAGGTCGGCGACAATGGCGCTGATGAGCGTAATGGCTGTCAGCATTCCAAAATAAAAGGTGGAAGACAATTCACTGGTCGCCAAGAGACCAAATCCACAAATGAGCAATATCGACGTGAGAATAATTGCGTGTCCAGCACCTTTGAGGGTCCGCTCTATGGCTGTGGCATGTGCGACCCGCTGTCTTTCCGAACGGTACCGTGCCACAAAGTGAATGGTGTCGTCCACTGCCAAACCAATGGCGACCGTGAAGGACACAATGTTGCTGACTTGCAAATCTCTACCGGCGAGTTCTAAAAATGCAAGGGTTGTCAGTAGGGGGAGTGCATTGGGTATGAAAGCCAAGAGTGTATGCACAGGGTGCTTGAGTAGCAAAGCCAGCACAACCAGGATGATGCCAAACACGAGACCGATGCTGCTCATCAAGTCTCCAATTAGTTTGTCTATACCGATGCTGGCCAACATTCCGTCTCCGGTGAGTGTCCAGTCGATGCCACTGTTTTGAAGTTGTGTGCCGGCAAATTGATCAAACTCTTTTTTGAACTGAAGAAACTCTACACCACCAACATCTTTGCAGAGCATTAGAATCCGGGCTTGTTTTTCGTCATCGGATACGATGCTTGAAGAGTCCAATCCACCACCGAGATCAACCAACAGTCGCTCTTGTGCCAATAATGATTCCGATGTGGGTAGAGCGTCTTCATCTGTTAAGGCTTGGTGGATGACACGCTGTTGAGAGGCGATGGAGGATGTCCAGCGAATGAAGGGTTTGGTGTGTAGATGGTTCTCTAGGATATCAATCTGCTTGAGTCCTTCCGGTGTATACAAGGATTCTTCAGACTGTAGATGCACAAACACGGGCACGATTCCGCTGAGGTTGTCTTCCATTGTCTCCAATGCTTGAACGGTGGGGTGGTCGGGTGCGTACATTTCTAGAATGTAGGAGTTGGCAGACAAGTTGCTGGCAACCCAACCGACCAACAAACACAGTCCTGCCGAGACTGCAATGATGGCATGTCGTTTTTGGGTGGTAAAGGCATGGAGCCAATCAAAGAAAGGGGTCCATTGGGGTTGCGCTCGTAGGTTCTTTGCAAAAACTTGTTCGGGGATAAAGCGCAGCCACAAAGGAATGAGCAGCATGATGCCGAGGTAGGTGACCGTGACCGCAACACAGGCGTGCCACCCAAAGTCTTGAATGACGGTGGTGTCGGCAACCAAAAGAGACGC
>CBFICN010000158.1:0-8922 GCA_965661045.1 uncultured Myxococcota bacterium | reverse complement strand
AAATCAAATGAGAACCAAAGGGGGGCTATGCCTTGTTTTCTTTGGGAACTGGATAGATTGTGTTTGTAGCCAATCTCTTTGATCAACATTGTGCAGTAATTGTAGAGATGCAATCCATAAAAGGTCTATTCTGTTGTAGGACAAGGAGCCTTCAGTTAGGGTCTAGAGGAACGGTGTCTTCCTGTTGAACTCATCAACGAAGCAACCACAACTCTCTAACTCTCTAATGGCCACAGTCTCAACTTCTGAGACTTGCGCGCAAAGACAGTACATTGAAGTCAATAAAGTGGAATTTAGTTTAGCCTATGTCAGAATCAACCAACCACAGTAGACGGATGATTGTCCTTAGTATCTTGTCGCCAGTTCTTATATTTCTAGTTGGGATGGCTTGGATATTTCCGCAAAGCCTTCCCTTATTCAGTGTTCCAGAAGAGTTGCCACCCAGAGTCGAAGAGATTCAACAGCGCTTTGAGGACACTCAACCTCAGGTCATCATTGCGGGATCTTCGATAGCCAACAAAGCGGTCGATGAGGTTGGCTTGGCGAATGAGCTTGGGCTACCCGAAGATGACGTTCAAAAACTGTGGTCGGGTCGAGCAACGATTGGAACGATCATGCTGATGATTCAGCAACGGGTCCTTCAACAAGAGTTGAAGCCAAAACTCATTTTGGTGTTTGCAACCCCCGCATGGATGTTGACCAATACAGTCATTGATCAAAAGGAATTTGATATGCATTGGACGGGGGCGATGGATCCCACCCTTCAAGAGGTTCTCAATCTGAAAACCGATTGGACACGGAGTTATTCAAAGAAGCAGTCTGAGACCCAAGATCGCACTCAGCAGTTTGTTCGCCATTGGTTTGGTGAACGACTTTTTGGATTGTCAGAAGCAGAGGTGCAGCAGCAATTTGATTCTCTGTTTGATTTTGAAAATCAGCGAACCGATTCAGCCAAGCAGCAACAGATTATCCAGCACAATCTTCATGACAATGACTCAGAAACTAGCGAGAGCGGAGAGGTCGAATGGGCCGTTGTACCGCCAGAAGATAAAAGACTGGTGTACAGTTTGGTGGAGCAGGTTCGCGCAAAGGGGATCAATATTGTTCTGGTTGAGATGCCGGTTGCGAAGTCAATCAAAGAGTTGCATCAGATTCCTGAAGCGGTTTCCCTAGAAGTAATTCAGAAATATTCGGCTCTTGAAGCGGGACACCTCTATTATTTTGATTGGGAAGAGAAAGACATCTTTTCCGACATGCACCATATGAATCAGCGTGGTCGAACTCTGTTCACCAAGATGCTGGCAGATGACCTTCAAAAAATGAATGCATTGGGTGAGAATATGGTCTATGCGGAACTGCCCAAGGAACTCACCAAACCAGAATTGCGTTGGTCCAGTGAGGTTGGAACATTACAGAAGGGAGAGTCATTAGACATTGAATTCAAGTATCCTTGGCAAGACTTGATTATCGAGGTCTGTGTATCCGGTCGAAGAAAACCCGCTCGCCCAATGTTGAGCATTGGAGATACACAACTCACCGTACAGAAGAACTGGGGCACTGAGGTCTGGTGTGAGCAGGCAATTGTGGAACAGGTCAAACAAGGAGATGTCATCCACCTAAACAACGAACGATCAATCGAAATGCACGTACATCGAGTTCGTCTAAACCAAGTGGAGTTGTTGGAGAAACCCCTCGTTCTCAAGGCAGAAAAGGACATTCAAGTACTGACATCGGGAGAGCACCCTCCAGCTTCGATCACCGAGAAGCAAGAGCCTCCACCTTGGCTCCAAAAGAACAAAGAGAAACATCCAAGCCTACTGGTTGGAAAGTTGGCTCAGTATTCTGAACTGACCGATGGGTTTATTCTCAAAAAACAGATTCCTTGGCAATGTTCTCCTTTGGAAGCAGTGTATCAAGGAGAAAGCCTTCGAGACACGGTGAGTCTGTGTAAACACATTTTGAACGACCCCCAAACGGGTGACAATTGCTTTGTCAGTCAATGGTGGCTTTCTTTCAACAGGGCTGAACTTGATTGGTCTCAATTACAGGTGCAACTTCAAGAAGAACGTCGTTGTACCGATCCTAAGAAAAAACACAAGCATTACTGGTGGGTCTATCCGGGCGATTCTATCCGATGGTCTTTTGGGTTTTTGAGAGGACACTATGCGCTGTTGCGGTTGATGGGTACCAGCATTGGGACGGGCAAATGGCGTGTGCAGGTGAAAAATGAGCACAGAGTTTTCTTGGATACCACCATTGATGGATTGGACTTTAAAGAGGAACTCTCTTTGGATATTCCAGTGCGTCGGAAAATGAACCCCAACGTTGTAGTCGAAATTAGCGCCGTAGAAGGAGAGGACAATTACCTATTCGTTCGAGGTGTTGAACTTGACAATTAGGGTTCTATCCACAAAACTCAACAGTTTTATCGTTTCCATCCCGTGTATGTATTGCAAAGCGTATGACAACAATGTTTGACAAGTCGATTTTCCAGTTCGTTGTTCATCGAGTGTAAGGAATAATTTATGAACTTCATTCAACCAGAATTTCCCATTTTCTTCTTTCTTGTTTTCATTCTCTATTGGGGACTTCGAAAACGAGAGTGGCAGAATATTTTTCTTGTGATTTGTTCGGCCATTTTTTACGGCTGGGTTCATCCTTGGTTTTTGATCTTGTTGTATGCCTCTGCTGTGTTGGACTTTAATATGGGGAAACTCATGGAGTCCAAGCCAGACAAAAAGAAACTGTATCTTTGGGTCAGCATGCTGGGTAATGTTGGAATGCTGGGGTACTTTAAGTATTGCAACTTCTTTATCGACAATTTCAACGCCATATTTTCAGCGGTGGGTGTCGGTGCATCCATTTCAAATCTAGACATCTTCCTCCCTGTTGGGATTTCCTTTTATACATTTCAAACGATGTCCTATACCATTGATATTTTTAAGGGAGACCTGAAACCTCGGAATCATTTCATTGATTACCTGACCTTCATTAGTTTCTTTCCCCAACTGGTCGCGGGGCCGGTTGAAAGAGCGGCAACTCTCTTGCCTCAGATGGAGCAAGAGCGACAGTTCAATTGGGCATCAATGCAATCGGGGTTTCAATTGGTCATCTGGGGTGCCTTCAAAAAGGTGTGGGTGGCAGATGTGGTGTCTTTGTACGTTGACCGAATCTATCAGTTGGAATCGCCTTCCTCTGCGATGATTTGGGCTGCGACACTGGGGTTTACCGTACAGATATTGGCTGACTTTTCAGGCTACACAGACATCGCCAGGGGAACAGCCAGAATGCTTGGGTTTGAACTCATATTGAACTTTGACCACCCTTACTTGTCTCGGAATCCATCTGAGTTCTGGCGTCGATGGCACATTTCCTTTTCCACTTGGATTCGAGATTATTTGTACATTCCTCTCGGTGGATCTAGAGGAGGGGAGGCAACCCGTCTCAAAGCCTCCTATGGTGCCATGTTGATCAGTGGTCTATGGCACGGCGCAAGTTGGTCCTTCGTTCTTTGGGGGGCCTACCACGCAACCTTGTTGGCTGCCTATAAGCACATTGGAAAACGCATCCCCCGAGACTTTCGAAAGTCTAAGGCTGTACAGCCTTTTTCGATTTCACTGATGTTTGTATTCACAGTGGTGGGGTGGATGATCTTTCGTGAAACCAGTATTGAGAGAATTGGGCAGTATCTGCTTCTGTCTCCCTTTGAAGGGACGCCTGAACAGTGGCTTGCAGCCTCGATTATGCTGGGGGTGGTTCTGTTGGCAGCTGCTCCATTGATTTTGGCGCTGATTGCCGAGAAATACATTTACCCAAAGCTCAAAGACAAGGCGATTTTTCTGCCACTTCAAACCAGTTCATGGGCACTGTTGTTGTTGGGCATTGTATTGATGAAACGCGATGTCAGTCAGGACTTTATCTATTTCCAATTCTGACCTGTTGTTCAAATTGACCCGACTGATAATTACTTACACCATCTAGTGGGACAAGTAGAGGGGTCATTGCCATTCGACCTCACTGGTGGCGATGGTGTAGTCTCTGCTGTCCCAATCGTAAGTTTTGGCAATCGACATTGGCAACGGTCTATACACCATGGTTGCGGTTACTGAACCGCTTGTGCAACCTTCAGGTAGGTCAAAACTGTGCTCCAGTAGCACATTGCTTCCTGGAGGAATCCGATTGTCGCGGATGATATCAGTCGCTCGATAATGAGGAATTTGCATTTGACCGTCTGCATCAACCAGTATCTTTGCGAAACTTTGACCCGCAAGCCCCGTCAACGTACTCGACGCTGTATCATCTTGTAAATTGGCTGTTTGTACAATGACTATGTGGTCGCCAGGATCACCATTGATGATTTTGTTCAAGGTGATTGTGTCATCTTGAATATTCAGTATCTCGGCTACATCGACCAGTTGCCATCGAGGCAAGCCCTTGTCTGCAACGGCGAGGGTGGTTTCTGAAAAGCGTCCAATCCCCACATAGTCATCAAAGTTCTCTGTTTGTTTCAATACTCGAATGGAGAGGTCTTGTTCAAGATTCAACCCACTTGTGTCTAGGTTGTCCCATTGTAGGACTGTACTGTCGCTGGTTTGGCTGAGACCTATATCGTCTCCCACTGTACCCATACTCAAGTGTCCACCGACCTCATCTATGATTGGCCCATCCAGAACGGTTGCGGACTGACAGGATTCGTCGAGGGTCAACACTACGTACATGGCGCGTAAAGGCTCACCGGTTGGAATGGCGTGTCCACAGCCCACATTGGCAATCGACGTGTGAACGTTTAAGACACCGGCGTTGTATTCAGTTTGGAGACTGAGGTGTACCGCAGTGTCAATCAATCTTGGAGACCCAGCGAGTGGAGAGCGAAAAATATGCTGTCGAACATCTTCCGGGGGGCGGGGAAATCCAAAAGTGATCGATTGGTTTTCAACGGTTGCAATGTCGACGGCGTTGGTCTTGTCGACGTAAGAGGGCATGTGACACCACTGACAGGGGGTGTCTGGATTGTTGTAGGGACCATCTTGCCATTCAGAATAGGTACTTTGAATTGGGAGTCCATTGGGCCATTTGTCTAAGTCCAACGTGGTATCGGGCAATAGTGCGTCTTGATTGTGTTCGTGGCACCCAGCGCAAAACACGGCTTCGTTGAACTTTTCTTGCGGAGAGGCAGCCATCGCGACATTGGGCACATCTTTGATGGGTCCATAATACACAGGGTCCCATTCAAAGGTGTTGCGGCCCGGTTCACCTGGGCGATGAACCACCAAACGACTTCCAAATCCAGCTGGCTGACTCATGTCAACATCTTTGACTTTGTGACAGGTGTCACAGTGAATCCCAGCGTCATAGGCTAGACCAACTGCGTCGTGAAGGTTGCGCCCCATCAATTCACCATTGATGCCGGGGGCATGGCAGTCGGCACATCCACCAAACTCGGTGGGTAGATGACTGTCATCTTTGTTTGGGTTATCACAGGCCTGTGTATCACTTGAACAGGTGGGGTTCAGATCTGACAGTACACCGTGGTCTACATAGCATTTTTCGACACTGTTGTTCTCAGTCCCTGGTTCAACACCCACTTTCCACGTACCGCCAAATTCTTCACAGTCACTTTGATTGTTTGCGAGTCTGGTCACCCCAGCGTACAAATCGTGGAGTAGGGGGTTGGAAGCGGATTCGGAATGTTTGGATGTCCAGAAGTCTTTCACAAAGTCGGTATGGCAATGGGAACAGTTCTCTTCTCTTTGGTCATCCCCAGTGCCGGGATTTTGGAAGGTGTAGTCAGGGTTGTCGGGCGCCTTGACTTCACGCAGGGTAAACGTGACGGGGGTATCGGGTTTAAAAAATTCATACCCCTTTGTTCGAAAACCAAGTTTGGACGCCACAACAGCCGGTGTACCTTTGTTGATGTTGCTGTACCAAAGAGAGAACTTGCCGTCTGCATCGGTGAGAACCAAGGTGTCCGGTTGCCCACCAATCAATACGTTTGCCCCTTCGATTGGTGAACCATCATCATCGAGCACAACACCGGTTACTTCAAAAGATTGTGGTGTGTCCGTATTCGATTCTTCTGTGGTGTCTGCTTCCTCGGTTGAAACTGCGGTGTCAGTAGAGTCTCCACAAGAAAGTAGGGCGGCAATACTCCACCCCCACCAGACTCTAGCGGTTAAGGGACTGTTCATGGCAACGACTCAATCCACTCGGTGAGGATTCGAATGCCAGTTGGGTCAATCTCTTTTGTGGCAATGGGTGGCATTTGGGCAACGTCCTCTCTGTGCTCCATGCGGTACAGCAAGGCAGAGGCTGTGGGGTTTCCGGGAACAATGCGACCCAGAACATGTTGGTCTTTGAATATTTGTGTGTCCACGTCGACGGTGGTTTGCCAAGTGTTGCTCTGTTCGGGGGTGGTGGTCTCAACGTCCAGCCACAGGTTCATATCAAACTGTGGAAGACCATCTTCTGATTGGTTGTGGCAGGTTCCACAATTGATGTGTAGGTAGCCAAGAGCATCTCGAGTTCGTTGGTCTCCCGGTATGGAAATGCTGTCTGTTGGTGGGTGAGAAAGCATGTCTTGTTCAACGAGGGCATCCAAAGACAGGCCCGATGTGACTTCACTGAGCATGATGGCTGAAAAACCCAGTCCCCGCGAGGGACGACCACCTCCTTTCGAGGCCGTGCCGTGACATTCCACGCATTGTTCTCTCGATGGTATGTCGTGGTTGGTGCTGAGTACACTTGGAAGGCCTTCAGGACCCACTTTATGGGCTTCAGTTTGTTCTTCGTTCCAAAGATAACTGACGAAGGTGAAGTCTCGCTTTCCTGGACCCATGCGCTCGACATAGCGGGTTTCGACACGAACACCGTCAACTGAAAACTCTTTGTAGAATCGCGTACCCACCGGGAAAGACCAGTCGTTCATGTTGGTAGTGTCAATTTTGGCACACTCTGGGATGTAGACCCATCGACTTTTGTCTTCGCCGTCGGACCACAACTCATAGGCCGGTTTGAACCACTGGACGGCAGGGTGTATCTCTTTGCGCTCAATATCGCTGTACAAACCAGTTTCCGATAATCGATCTGGTAAGGCTGACTCAATGGTGGGAACTTCTGTGCCATACTCAGTCAACTGTTGGTCGGGCATTGGGGTTACTGCAAAGGTATTTTGGCAGTCTGTGAGATCTGTTCCAGAATCATTTGAACTGTTTGAACGGGTACTGGTGTCCGATGCTTTAGAGCCACTGCATCCAACAACAAAGAGTCCAGACAAAAGGGTGGCCAGAGCACAGTGTACAGTGATGTTCATGCTCTGTTTCCTCCAGTGATTCCAGTTATTCCAGTCCAGCGTGTTCACGAATATCAGTCAGTGCGTCTTCGTATCCACCATGTCCCGAGTAGCAACTCAGTATCTCCAATTCGTGCGACAAGGCACAGACCTCAGGGTGGGTCAGTTGAGTCATCGGAGTGTGGGTTGCCAACTGACTTTCTCCGTCTGCCAAAACTGGGAAGGTTGGATTCCCGATTGTGTCAGCATAGTTGATCACGTCCTCAACGACTGCCGGGTTGCCACTGGCACCTTCGTACAGTACAAAGATGAAACTAAAGTCCAAGCCTGTATCTGCGACAAAGGCTTCTTGCTGTTCTTGGAGACCACCTGCCTCCACAGTACAGCCACTTCACCAAGCTGCGGTCATGTAGAGTATGTGATACTCTCCGTGGAAATCCCACAAGTCGGCGACTTCGTTGCATTGATCGGGAAGTTCTAGGTTGGCGACCACATCCCCATAGTCACTGCCAGTGGATACTAAATCGCCCGGATCATTGTGCTCCCAACCACAGGCGTAACATTGTTCATCGGCATTTGTCGGGTCGCTCACGCAATCAAGTTCATCGGCGTCCGAATAGCCATCCCCATCGGAGTCGACCATTTCGGGATCGGTGCCCAGTTCCTGTTCCGCACAGTCATCCAAGCCATCTCCGTCACTGTCTGCATCTCCACCACATTGGGCTTTGTCACTGCAACTCAGGGTGGAGAGACCCACCAGCACTGATGCAGTCAACAGGGCAATCTTCGATACAAAAATGTTTGTCATGTGAAACTCCATTTCTTTAATGATAACATACAACGCTGTGGTCTTGGTTGCAATTATATAGGCATTATAGACCGTGAGCCTGATTACTGCGTCGAGGTGGTGAAGTGGGTCCACCCTGTCCACCCTGCATCCTCAAAACCAGAGTCGATGGTGGCATCAATCATTCCATTGCTGTCCAGCTGAATGAGTGTGAAGAAGCCATCGGAGGCACGGTACAAGTGTACGACAGGCGTTCCTTCAAGAGTGTAGGTTTGTAGGCTGCTCCAGTCGGACAGCACCGTTGCGGATGTGTCGATATTTTGCAACAGGCCTGTAGAGCCGGCTTCAAAGGAGGTTAAGGCACCCGTGTCGTCCAGTGCCACAACATAGGTTTTTGAACCCACCTGCAAACTGTCAAAATGACCATAGTCCGTGGTCCACGAACTGTTGAATATTTCAGATCCAATGGTACCCGCTCCGAGCGGTGCGATTCTCACCGCATTGGTTGAACTGTTGAATCTCAACAAATAATCGTCACCGTTGGGCAAGGTGTATCGGTGGGTGAGCCATCCAGTCGACCAATATTCGTCTTCTGTACAGCAGTCGGTATCGCCTCCGCTAGTGAGTTCGGATACCCGCATCAGTCCGGTTGTTGAAGCGCCAGATTTGTAGTGGAAGAGGTGAGTGTCACCGGCATGTTCCCATGTATGAAACTGACTCCACCCATTTGACCAAGTGCTGTTTTTGGTTGCCGAGTTGAGTTCCGCATCCCAGTCCAATGGATGAATCTTCGTTGTGCCACCGACTTCTTTTTGCAATAGCAAATGGGGCTCTCCGTTGACCCTGT
>CBFICN010000157.1:0-8944 GCA_965661045.1 uncultured Myxococcota bacterium | reverse complement strand
CCAATTTCATTGTGGGTTTCAGACTTTTTCGAAGTGCACTCGGACACCCCAAAGAATAGACTGTACTGACTTACGCTGAAACAGATTCTTCTATAGAAGCCTTCGGCGGTGTCAACTGCATCGCAACAATACTAGCAATCAACAACAGTCCAGCGGCACTGAAAAAGGGTGCACCCACAAACCACTCAAAGAGCATGCCTGAGAAAATTGGCCCCAGCATTCGACCCATCGCTGCAAATGACTGATTGAGCCCCAGTACGGCACCTTGCTCATCGTCCGGTGCGCCACGCGAAATCAATGCAGATTTGGCTGGATTCAACAGCCCTGTACCCATCGCCATAATAATCGCCGTCACGCAAAAGAGCATAAAATTGGCGGTGTCACCCAAAATCGGAATCAACCCAATGGCTGCAACCACAAAGCCAATCCCAACGCGGGTCATCCAGACTTCACCAAACTTTTTGGTCAACGGACGAACCAACCCACCTTGTACAATGATGGCGGTCACCCCAACGATGACGAGGTAATTGGCCGTTTTCCATCCTGCCGCTTCAATACGGTCTTCCATCGACAGTGTCGCATCCGTAATCCAAACGTGCTCAATATAGAGTGCGATGGCTTGTTCCATCAACGCAAATGCCGTTGTGTAAATCAAGGTAATCCACAGTACCGCTGACACATTGACGTACTGCTTGGAGCGCTTGAACAGTTCTACGTCAAAAATGGGTCGAGCTTTGTGCGTGGAATCGGCACTTTTGGTCTCTTTGAGAAAGAAGAAGGCAAAAATCCAGTTGGCCACCGACAACCCACCGGCCACCCAAAACGGCATCGACGGAGAAATCCCACCCAAATAGCCTCCCACAGCAGGACCAAATAGAAAGCCCAAACCAAAAGCCACTCCGATGAGGGCCATGCCCGTGCTTCGATTTTCGGCGGTGGTCACATCGGCGATGATCGCCTGAGCCGTTCCAATGTTCGCATTTCCAAATCCAGCCAGCATACGTGCCGCAAACAAGGTGGTCAGTCCAGATGCCATGGCAAACATGAAATGTCCAATCGCCGAAATGACAATGCTAAACAAGATGATGGGACGCCGCCCCACTTTGTCAGACAACCCGCCCCAAAAAGGAGAGAAGAAGAACTGCATCACAGAATACGAAGCCCCCAACAACGTCACCACTGTTGCCGTTGCCCCCAAAGACTTGGCGTAAAAAGGCTGAATCGGAATGATGATGCCAAACCCCAGTAAATCCAAGAAAATGGTCAAAAAAGCAACGATCAAGACTTTCTTAGACGGCTTGTTGCTGGGAGCTGACTTTTGCTCGTCTATTGTTGAGGATGTGGTCTCAGACATGAAAACCCCTGCGATTCTATTCTTTTACAGTCTGTTGTAACACAAAACCCCAGTGTACCCATAGAGCACACTGAGGTTGTACAACCACGATGCAAGCACCGTTTGAATTACTCCACCAAATCGGCAGTCGATGCAGGAAGAAGTTTGTAATTGCCAAAGGTGTAGGTAAACACACCCGTGATCTCAGAGTATGAGGTCCCCACGGCTGGCTGGTCTGCCCAGCAATCTGGACACATTTGATCGTCAATGCGCAAACATCCACCCACTTCAAACTCGTTGTAGTCATCGTCGGGACCATCAGCATTTTGATTGGTCACAGCCACGTTTTCCACTTGGACATACATGTTTTCAAGGGGTTCACCATCGGCTACGGCGGCGCAAATATCGGTTAACAACAGTGGCTCTATTGGGTCTTGCTCACCAGTGATGGTAACGGTTGTGTCTTTGAGTTCAGCCAAAGAGTAATACTCAACGTACTCACCGGAGACCGTTACGACAGTACCGTTTGGTGGGTACTGGCAGTCTGGATCATCGAAGTCATCCAAGCCATCTTGGTCATCGTCCACTTCATTGTTGCAAACCTCAGCAGTGCCGGCAACGTTGACGTATTCACTGGAACCGTAAACCAACAGTGCTGAATGGTCGCCACCGTCAGGATCTTGAACGGTGAATCCATAGCCCTTTTGACCAGCGACCACAACCACGTCTTGAACTTCTACAATTGCACCCGTATTTGGATGGTTGGGCGCATTGGGGTTCTGAATGTCAAAGATGGTGAATGGACACGCCGCATTTGGATCGGCATTTTCTGGCTGACAGTCACACGCATCGCCCACACCGTCACCATCGCTGTCTGCTTGACTTGGATCGTGCAACCAAGGACAAACGTCTACATCATTGAGTACACCGTCGTCATCGACGTCTTCAGGAGCATGTTCACACTCCGATGAGTTTGGAACCAACGGACAGGTGTCACAAGAGTCTCCCAACCCGTCCATGTCGTAGTCTTTTTGTAGAGGGTTGTAAGAGTCTGGACAGGTATCGACATCGTCTGGTGTACCGTCGCCGTCACTGTCTCCATCTGTCACTTGTGAGATGTCACAGTCTGCACGGGTTTCTTCGCACATCCACAACCCCAACAACTCTTTGGCATACTGCAATTCAGCAGGCATACTCTCGGCATCCAACGCCGCTGTCAAAGAAGTTTCCAAGGCCTCATAGCCGTCTTCAGCACCCACGCGTCGGACACAAAATGTGCGTTCTTCTCCACAAGCAGACGCTGCTTCACACAACGATTGATCAGCGACCAGAGCAGTCATCAAGTCTGGATGGCCATACAGTGCTTCGCCGTTGACAACGGTCAACAATACCGACTCTGGCTCAGCATCGATCACTGGCTGGTAAGGACGCTCAGAGTATGTAAAGACTGCCAAGTCTGCCATCATACCCGGTGCCAAAGCTCCCAATACACCATCGAGTCCAACTGCACGTGCAGCATCGGTGGTGGACATCTCCCAGACGTCTTGGTCAATGAACTCGTTGTTGCGAGATACAAAGTACTCTTTGGCACACAGGTTTTCACGAACGGGGTTCATCGACCCTGACCAGGTCCAATCTGGACCGAGTGCGACGGGAATCCCCATTCTGCGTGCGACATCTGCTTGGGTGGTGGCGGCATAGAGATCAAGGTTGGAACGAGGCGACCACAAAATGGTGGTTCCAGCCGCCCGCATTTTTGCCAACTGTTCGGTGCTGGAATCAGTCGCGTGAACAAAGACCATTCCAGGGCCCGCCATGCCGATGTTGAACATGTGCTCAATCTCTGAACTGACTGATCCACCGATGCCCTCTGCAACGTGGTTCATCACGGCACCGTAATAGTCTTCTTCTGCTTCAAGTTTACTGTTGAAGTAAGCAGCGTCATCGGCATCATAATTGGTCACACGACCTGAGGAATACTTGAGGTCGTACCCTTGGATGTAGTGAGCCACCTCATCCTCATCAAGATTGCGTACCATTCCAGCCAAACAAGAGCCACCAGAGGAACCGACTGCTGCAGTTCCACCACCCACAAGGGCTCGAAGCTCTGCCCAACGACCGATTTCGCATTTGTGTGAATTTGCGATACCGTCGTAGGCTTCGCGATAGTCATAATACGCACCGTTGCTCTGCCAATGATAGCGGTTTTCAAAGAGTTGTGCGTGTTGCCACGGTTTCAAAGCGTTGTATTGCATGTGGTCATGGGCATCGATCAGTCCCGGAGAAATCACCCCTTCTGAACAGACCACTGTACTGTTGGAGACATCACATTCAGCACCAACACACTCAATGATGCCAGTACTGGGATCCCATTGCACCACACCGGCTACTGGACCGTCCAAAGACAGCACCACGCCAGACAGGGCCACCAGTCCATCGCTTCCTTCTTGAGGTGTACACTCTGGTAAGGCGGGTCCTTCGGTCCAAAATGAATCTGGGGTTTCCACACCGGTATCTGGGTTGTCTACTGAGGTATCTTCGGTATCGGTTTCTTCAGTGTCTGAAGTATCTTCGGTATCTGTTGCACCAGTATCCTCAGTGAGACCAGTATCTTCTGGTTCTGTTTTTCCATCACTACAGGCCAACGCGGTAACCAACGGCACCAAGTACATCCAAGTGGGTCGCATAGCAGCTCCTTGCAAAGCAAAATTGTTCAACTGTGTTCTAACCGATTCAGAATGACAGTACAGACCACAGACCTTGATCGTACATGGAATGTCACACAATATAGACATCCAAAACATGTTACCCATGAAAACAAAAATAAAAGGAGAAACTGAGTGATGAACATTGGCGAGACCATTGAACAGTGCTGGACATTGATGCAAACCAATCGTCAAACAGAGGCACTGACACTGTCAAAGCTCTGTTTGAGAAGTACCCAGACAAGGAGAAAGTCCTGATCCATCATGGACAGGTTCTATTGGCGACCAACAAAGAAGAGGAAGGACTTGAACTTCTCAAGCAAGCCCATCGACAGCGTCCACAACCACTTGTCATACTGCAACAAATTGCCAGCACAGCACAAAAATTGGGCAGAACCAAAGATGCACTCGAATTTTATGGACTGGCCCTCGAAGCCAACCCCACCGCTGAACAAATGGCGTCATGTGGCAATTTTATGTTGGAGATCGGTCAATTGGTCGAAGCAGAACAACTCTTGTCCCTATCGAGTACACAGGGGCATCTGTCCGGTGTGGCCGGTCTAGTCAACTTAAGACTACAGCAGGGACGAAAACCTGAAGCGGCAGACTTAGTCTCCGCCAACATGCAACGACTCTCTGAAAGCATCGAACTCATTCACGCCTGCGTCCGTCTATTGTTGGCTGAAAAGGAGTACGGCAGTGCATGGCAGGCGTTGGGAATGATGCCCCTGCCCAAAGTGCCGCCCTCTGCTAAGCCAGTACACTTTCGCCTCATGGGTGAGATACTAGACAAATTGGGCTATCCCGAAGAAGCCTTCACTGCCTATTTTCAGTTCAACAACTTACTGGGGTGTACCTACGACATGTACGAGCACTTCAATCACATCCAAAAAATCAAACACACCTATACGGAACATACCGACCACCCAAGTTCCGACTGTCTGTCTGAGCGTCCACTGTTCATTGTCGGAATGCCACGTTCTGGCTCCAGTCTGTTGGAACAAATCCTCTCGATGCACCCAGAGGTGTATGGTGCTGGTGAACTTGATCTTCTACCAGCGTTGATTGAGCGATACGGCACGGACACAACCAAATCTTTGAACCAAATTGCCAAGGAATATTTGGAACATCTTGACAGTCTCGATAACCAATGTCGGGTCGTCACCGACAAATTGCCACACAACTATCAATACGTGGGTGCAATATCGCAAATATTTCCCAAGGCGAAAGTTTTGTACTGTACGCGAGATCCATTGGATACTGGCTGGTCCTGCTATCGACAAAATTTTCACCAAAGTCTAAACTTTGCCACCGATCTTTTTGCCATTGGGCATTATCAAGGATTGCTCACCGACTTGATGACACACTGGCAAAAAGTGCTGCACACGCCAATATTTGAAGTTCCATATGAAAAAGTTGTACAAGACTTAAATGCGTTCGCACCGCAGATATTAGAATTCTGTGGACTGAGATGGGATCCAACAGTCTTGGAATTTCACACATCAAAGCGCGTGGTCAATACAGCTTCCACCATCCAAGTACAGCAACCGTTGTACACATCATCCATTGGCTCACACAAACGATACAGAAAGTGGCTAAAACCCTTGCGAGAAGGACTGAACATCCCTGCCTATCACCAGTGAACATGATCTTCTGCCAAACCAATTCGTGCAATGTAAAGGACTAAGGTGAGAATATACAGATCATATACGCACTCTAGAGTGACAGGGTTGCTTTTTGCGTTATATTGAAATTGAAAACCATTATCAAAAAGACCCTGTGTACCAATACAGCGTTTTGAACCAAGGATACATTTATGAACCCACAATCGTTAACCAGCTTGACTGTCGGAACTTGTGTCACCATCATTGAATTTGCACACGCCATCCCCACAAAAACCAAGCAACGATTGCAAGATTTGGGACTGTATCCGGATCAATCAATTCAAATTCTTCGTCGCACCCCATTTGGTGGTCCAATCTCCATCTCGGTCGGTGGCATGGTACTGGCGTTGGACAAAAAGATCGCAAAACACATCGTCGTCTCCGCTGCCTAAACCACCCATTAGAACCATGTCAACCATCGCCCTCATCGGGAAACCCAATTGTGGTAAGTCGTTGCTGTTCAACCAACTGACCGACATGGGACAGAAGGTTGCCAATTATCCTGGTGTAACCGTCGAAGTACTGCGTGGAACCTTTGGTTCACATCAATTGATCGACTTTCCGGGCATCTATTCCCTCGACGCCATCAGTGAGGATGAAGAGGTTGCCGTGTCGAAGTTCACGGCAGAAGTAGACAGTCAAAACCTAGACGGCATCATTATCGTATTGGACGGCACGCGGCTTCAAGCATCCTTGCTGCTGGGACTGCAGATTTTGAAACAGGTCAACCAACGGGTACCGATTCTCTTTGCCATCAATTTCTTAGACGTCCTCAAAGAAAACAGTCTTCAAATCGATGTGGAAGGACTGGCCACGCAATTGGGCACGTCAGTCTGTCTATTTTCAGCCAAAACAACCGAAGGGTTGAATCAACTGACAGATTGGATAGCTCAACCAGTATCCCACACTGCGGTTCCATTGCCAGAGAACCTACAAGAATACGCCTCCAAACTGGCAGAAAACCACTCTGGCAGTGTTGAACCACTCCTCGTTCAACAAAATCGACTAGACGACATTTTCTTGTCAGGTCTCTGGGGTTCTGTGTTGCTGGTGATCACCCTGTTGATGCTGTTCCAGTCGGTCTTTACATGGTCGGGTCCATTGATGGATGCGGTAGACTGGGCTGTTGTATCCAGTGGAGAATGGGTCACCGGTCTGATGTCAGAAGGGGCTCTCCAATCCTTTGTTGGCGAAGCGTTGTTTGGAGGCGTTGGCTCATTTTTGGTCTTCGTCCCACAAATTTTCGTTCTCACCTTTCTGATCTCGTTGCTTGAAGACTCTGGGTATATGGCTCGCATGGCTGTACTCTGTCATCGACCGTTGCAGTGGTTTGGCTTGTCTGGAAAGAGCGTCGTACCTCTATTGTCGGGGCATGCCTGTGCAATCCCTGCCATTTATGCGGCTCGAACCATTGAGTCGCCGAAGAAACGATTCTTAACGATGATGGTTGTGCCATTGACCTCCTGTTCTGCGCGTCTGCCTGTGTACGGACTCTTAGTTGCCGTAAGCATTCCCAACACCGTGTTGTGGGGTGGACTGTTTGGTCTGCAAGGACTGGCATTTTTTGCGCTGTACCTGATGGGAATCTTGGGCTCTCTGTTCGTGAGCGTCCTGATTTCTAAATTTGCCCTCAAAGACAAAGACGACACCCCATTCATGCTTGAACTGCCAGCCTACAGGGTTCCACAGGTGTCGATTTTGCTCAAGCGCGCATGGCGGGCGGCAATGCGTTTCGTCACCGGAGCTGGTGGGGTCATATTCACTGTCAATGCCATCATCTGGATATTGGGGTATTTCCCCAACGGTGCCGGAGAGTTGCAGAGTTCCTATCTTGCCACAATTGGCCAAACGCTTGAGCCGATGTTTGCACCACTGGGCTTGGACTGGAAATTTACCGTCGCGATCATCATGTCCTTTTTGGCCCGTGAGGTCTTCGTGGGGGCATTGGGTACCATGATGGGGCTGGAAGACGGTGGGGATGAGACCATGGAAGATGGTCTGATTGAACGACTGCAAAGCAGCAATATGTCGATGGGCACCTCGATTGGACTACTGGTGTTCTACGTCTTTGCCATGCAGTGTGTATCGACACTGGCCGTGTTGAAACAAGAATTGGGCAGCATCAAAAGTCCCGTGTTGATCTTTGTGGGCTACAACCTGCTGGCCTATGTACTGGCACTGGTATGCGTATGGACAATCGGCTAGACCCTCAGATTGATCCCGAAGAAGACCCCGTTCGTCGTCGGCTCCTTTTTGTCATCAGTGTCCTCATAGTAGCCATGTCTCTTCTGATTATGGAGTGGTGGGCTGGCTACGGCGTTGAGTGTACTACCGACTTGGTCTGTGACTGCTATCCACGTGGAATTCGCTGTTGGTTTGAGCAGTGAAAATGACGCAACAAAAGAAGTTCGTGAACGTCCACGTATCCCTTCGACTACCAACCTAAACTAGACTGATTCTTTTCAAAGATTTGATCTTCGATATGTGTGTTCACTTTTGCAGGTCCTTTGTACCATCCTGTGGCATGATGTTAATTAATCGAGCCAGAACCTTCTTTTTTCAGCGGACGGTATGGGTGCACCCAGTTGAGGTACGTCGCAATCTGACGGGTCTGAATCCACACTTTACCGCGACCCGAAAACCGACAGACCAATCCTTCACCGCCTAAGAACAATGATTTCCAATTGGTCCCAGGTCTCGCACCCGGCAAGGTGGTGACTTGATAGTTCAAGGTCGACTCAAACGCCACAATAAATCCAGTGTCGACGTACACCTCATCCTCAACATCGAGTTCAATGATGGCACCGTAGGAGTTGAAGAACAGGTCTCCATTTCCATGTGCTCGAAGCAAGATGAGTCCCTCTCCAGAGAAGAACCCCCGCATCCCTTGCCACTTGCTGGTGACTTCCACACCCTCTGAGTTGGCCAAATAGGCACCGCGTTGCAAGTAGATATCGGTTGAGCCATCGAGAGCATAATGGACAGCATCCCCAGGTTGGCCAGCGGCAAAGGTGATCTCGCCGTCTCCACCTTGTGCGGTGTAGGAACTGATGATGAGAGACTCTCCGCCCAACCCACGAGAAAGGGAACCCATCAAGCCACCCTTCAACGAGGCTTTGAGTTCAATGTTTGGCGTCATGGTGGCCATGGCACCCGGTTCAGAGTGGTAGGTTTCGCCCGCTTTCAAATTGACGGTAACCAGAGCAAAATCAGGTCGCTGAGTAATGGCAAATGACATGATG
>CBFICN010000156.1:0-8960 GCA_965661045.1 uncultured Myxococcota bacterium | reverse complement strand
TGAAGGGGAGAGAGTTTGTCTCCAGATTGTATGCCTGCTTCCGCGGCGACTTTGGCGGCCAAAAAGTAGGAGCCACCATCGATGTACTCTTGGAGTAAGTCTTGAGATTGCCCCGGGACTTGATACCCATTGTCGTTAAGCCAGGTGAATAGACTGTTGGATTGTGTGGCCGAGAGAATGACGATTTCAAATTCTCCAACGATGTACAGTGCTTCGACATTGACATCACCACCACCGCCACCGGCATTGTCTTCAGGCGCTGAAGAGTCGAGGTCCCAGCCCGTATCCGCTCTGGTTTCAAAGTCTTCACAGGTAGAGGTGACCAATCGTGGTTGAGAGTAGGCGTCCAGTCGATCAAAGAGTTCCGGCTCCAAGACCTTGACTTTGTTCTCTGGGATGACTTCCGGTACTGGAATGACCAGAGCAAAACTGTCAAAGTCGCCTTCCACATCATTGACGATCGTCAATGTCGTTTGGGTGTCATCACGCACGACGGCCAACTGAGAATAACTGTTGTAAAACTCAGATCCCACGCCCCCAACGTAGGTGCCACAGAAAGCATGGGCACTCGGTAGGGTTTGTAGAATAAGTTGGGTGAGAAGCATACTGAACATAGGGGTCTCCTTGTTTTGAAGACTCAAGTATATGTCATTGTTCTATGTTTGATCTACAAAAAATTCAGTTCTGTGGACCACTTTAGAGAACCTTGTAGGCAGACGTGGCGATTTGTTGCCCCATGCGCATCGTGTGTACTGTTCTTGGATTGTCGGAATTTTTTTTGTACTCGATAGAATGTGTCGGTAGATATTGAGTGCTGTACAAAGATGCTGTGATGGAGTCTTCGTCAAAGTGAAAATGGAACCAAATGGGGTAGGGGGTGTTGTTTTGGATTCTGAGATCTTTGAACCCATAGACAACGGTGGCGTCTGAACCGAGTGGTGTGAATCGAGTCTCTTCCGTGTAGATATCGATGGAATGGTTGTGTCGTTCTTGAATCTTCAGTCCCGTGTGCAAAGCCACTTGGTAGATCAAACCGGACAATTGACAGAGTCCACCACCCTCTGTTTGTTCCAGAACCCCATTGACCAGTGCGCGTGAACTTTTGTATCCACGCGCAGTTGTTGGATTGCCCACACACTGAGCAAAGGACAATGTTTCTTTGGGTTCAACAACGACCCTTTCAACCGAAGCGCTGGCGAGTGTAAGGTTGTGGACTTTGTTGTCGTAGGTCGCAGAGGGCATGATTCTCTGACTCAAAGAGAACACCTTGACAGAGTTGTGTGGTGGTGTTGTCGATTTTGCAAATTGGATGCCTTGATTTCGATCGATGACCCACTGTTTTCCTTGGCAGATTCGTCGTCGAATGTTGTAGGGAATGTGCTTTCGATACCGGTGTCGAACTTTGGTGACGATGTTGTGGGTCATTTCTCTGTTCTGGGTGTCAGTTCAACGATTTGATAGGAGGACAAACTTTTTGGTGCCACTCGACTCAACAATCGATCGACTCCTTTGAGGTGCTGTCGGTATTGTGCCGGTATTCGATGGATGGGAATGTACAGCAATGGTTGAACCGAAACAATATTCCAACCCAACTCTTCAAATACGCTGAGGGGAGGCGCATAGTTCCCATGCCATCCGGTTGTTTTGGCTCGGAACTGTCTGCGAAAAGCGGTTGGCAGATCCACGATCCAGCGTCCATTGGGGTGAAGCAGACGGTGCATTTCTGTTGACCACCGTTTCAAGATGGTGGCATTGAGGTGCATCAACAAATGAAAGGCATAGATGCAGTCCTGTGCTCCATCGGGCAGGGGGATTGCGTCGCAAGAGGCTTCCAGTAATGTCTTGTTGGGGTATTTCTGTTGGGCAACGCTCAGCATTTGGGGACTGATGTCGCACCCAACATCGGCAAATTCTAAAAATCGACCGGTTCCACAAGCCACTTCCAATGTCGATGATCGATTTGGTTGCTGTTCGAGCAGTCGCTTCAAGATGTCTCGCTCTAGATCATCGATGAACCGTCCATAACTGTTGCCAAATCGATCGGCGTCGTACTCTTGCGCCAGCCGATCGTAATATTCTCGTATGTCTTGCACTGTGGCTCCCCCTCTTTACAGTCTACAACGAAACTGTACTGATGGTCAGACAAAGTCTGATTGAGATTTGGAAGAACGTCTCTGTACATATTGTTCATAGATCTATGTTACTGTGAACAATAGAATATGAAAATCCGAAAAGGAGTGTCGAATGGGATTGTTGCGTGTACTCGTTTGTTTGTTTTGCCCACCTTTGGCGGTGCTCGATAAGGGCTGTGGTTCTTTTCTCATCGTGTTGATTCTGACTGGAGCCGGTTGGGTTCCTGGGACCATTGCGGCGTTGGTGATCTGCAACAACAGTGAGGATTGATCCTTATTTGGCCGGTGTGGGTTGTGGTTGTGTACCTTTTCCAGTTCCGCCACGCTGTTGCCACTTGGCAATGATGACGTACATGGTTGGCACCAACAACAAGGTCACCACTGAGGACACGAGCAATCCGCCCAGCGCAGTTTTGCCCATTGGTCCCCACAGTTGCTCTCCTTCACCGGTCGTTAATGCCAGAGGCAGCATACCACCTGCCGTGGTCAAAGACGTGATGAGTACTGGACGCAGACGTCGTCCCCCGGCGACTTTAATTGCTTGGATGAGTTCCATGCCGCGTTCTCTCAACAGTTTGATGTAATCGATCAACACAATTGCATTGTTGACCACCACCCCAATCAAGATGATCAACCCCAAGAAAGAAGTCACCGATAGATTGGTGCCTGAGACGAGTAGGGCGAGAAATGCACCGGTTGCCGCAAAAGGGACCGAGAACATGATCACAAATGGATCGGTCCACGACTCAAACTGGGCAACCATGACGAGATAAACCAAAATGAGACCCATTCCCATCAACAAGCCCATGTCGCCGAAACTTTCACGTTGGTCCTTGATCGCGCCACCAATGGCCCACGTTACGCCATCTGGCAGTTCCGTTTCAGCTAGCATTTGTTCAACGGCTGCTGCGGCATCTCCAAGTGCGACGCCAGAGAGTTCTGTTGAAATGGTGAGGAGGCGAGATTTGTTCTTGCGTTGGATTTGAAGGGGGGCTTCACCCTCAGACTGTTCAGCCACGGACCCCAAGGTGGTGACCATGCCGTTTTGGGCTCGAATGGGTACTTGTTTCCAAGAGTGGGGTGCCGAACGGTCTTCTTTGCGGAACTGCAGGGACACTTCATAGGTGCGGTTGTCTTTGCTGAGGCGAGAGATGGGGGCGCCATTGAGTGCCAAACGCAACTCTTGCCCCGCCGCTGCCATGGGGATGCCCATTTGTGTACTTTGATTTTGCAGCATGTTGATTTGCAGTTCGGGTTGGGTTTCCAATAAGTCTGCCGCGATGTTGATTAAACCGTTGATTTCCGACATTCCGGTTTGTACCTGTTTGGAGGCCGTTTCTAGAGCGTCAAGGTCATTGCCAAACAATTCAACGACGATGGGTTTGGTTGCACCCAGTGCACCGGCTCCAGAACCATCTCGACTCATTTCCAAGTTGAGTACTTCGGGTGGACGATCGACAGTAGCCAAAATGTAATCCCCAATGTCTTGGTCACTGCGTACACGATCATTGGCTCGAACAAGACTGGCACGAATGCGGGCAATATTGGCTCCTTCCTTTTCGCCCATACCGCCGTTGGCAGACGTTCCAACCCGTACCGAGACCAGTTTGACTTCTGGTTGCTTTCGCAGTTCGTCTACGTAAACGTCCGCGACGTCCAATGTGCGTTCTTTGCTTGTACCAACGGGCAATTCCAATGTGTAGGCCAACTGCCCTTGGTCGTCTTTGGGCAAAAAGTCCGTTCCCAGTAGCCCAAGCAACACCACGGTAACGACAGCAATACCAACTGCCGAAATCAGTGTGAACCAGGGTCTGGCAATTGAGGCCGTGAGGGCAGTGACATAGCCTTGTTCCCACCACTTGAGTTCTACGTCCTCAGCGCTGGTGCTGTCATCAGTATTGGATGTTGCATCTCCAGAGGGTTTGATGAATCGAGCAGACAACGTCGGTGTGGCTGTGAGGGCGACAAAGAGTGACGCACAGATGGTGACGATCATCACGACTGCCAACTGGGCAAACATTTGTCCGACAATTCCTGAAATGAACATCATTGGTGCAAAGATGACCAAGGTCGTCGTCGTCGATGCCAGAAGGGCTCCACCCACTTCCGAAGCGCCTTCATAAGCGGCTTGAAATCGGTCCATCCCCTCATCGATTTTTCTGGAGATGTTCTCAAGCGCGACCACGCCATTGTCTACGACCATACCAACCGAAAGTGAAAGGGCAATAAGGGTTACTGAGTTCAGGGTGAAACCCAATCCATAAACAGCCAAGAACGTGACAATGATGGACAGTGGAATGGCACTGGCAATAATTAATGTCGGTCCGATGCGTCGCAGGAACAAAAAGACGATCAAGGATACCAACGCCCCTCCTGTCAGTGCGGTGTTCGTTAGGTTGTTGATCGTTCCTTCAATGAATACGGCGCCTGACTCCATCACTTCAATCTCAGTGCCAGGCGGCAACCGGTCTTTGGCTTGTTCAAAGATGGCGTTGGATTTGGCTGCGACGTCCAGAACATTGGCGTCACTGGTCTTTCGAATGTACCCAAGCATGGTGGTGTTGCCATTGACGTAGGCCATTTCCGTTTCGTCTTCCAAGTCCAAGTGGATATCTGCCAAATCCCGAAGCAGGATCATCCCTTCACCGATGGGGGATTTCATCAAGGGCAACTTGCGTAGTGCATCAATGTTCTGTTGCTCTCCCATCATACGAACAGAAAACCGCAAGTCTTCGACCGTCAAATCACCAGCCGGTATGTTCATGTTGTTGGCTTGAATCAGACCCGCCAGTTCACTCATGGTAAGGCCGTGGGCAAGGAGTCGATCTTGGTGTACATCAATTCGCACTACTTGATCGGGGGCGTTGGATAGCATGACTGAACCAACACCGGGAACCCGTCGCAGTGGATTGATAAGAGCATCTTCAACATCATTTTTGAGCAGGCGAACGTCTGATCCAGGTGTGGTGATGGCGAAGGTGACAATGGGCATCTGTCCAATGTCAAACTTGAGCACTTGTGGCGCTTCAGCGTCTGTGGGTAGACTCCTTTTGAGCCCTTCAAGGTTTTGTCGAACGTCGTTGGCGGCGACGTTTACGTCCGCGTTGGATGTAAACACCAGCGTCACCATAGAGAGGTTTTCACGGCTGTTCGAGGCAATCTCTTTGAGGTTTGCAATGGCACCCAGTGAGTCTTCGAGTGGTTTGGACAGTTTGTCTTCCACATCGAGCGCACTGGCTCCCGGATAAGCAGTGACCACTGTGACGACGGGAACTTCCATGTCTGGTAGCAGGTCAATCGGCAGTTTGCTGTAACTGTATGAGCCAAACAAAAACAGGATCATATAAATGACCGTCACCAAAGCGGGGCGACGTACGAGGGTGTCAATCCATTTCATCTTACTCTCCCAAGACCAGCACGGCCGCATCGTCTTGAAGGCGATTGTGTCCGGCAATCAACACTTGTTCATCCACCGAAACACCTGTAAACACAGGAATCAAGTCGGTTTCCGAACGGCCATATTGTACAGTTCGCTTTTCGACGTGGTCTCCCACCAGTACAAAGACGTCTGCCGTCTGACTTTGTCGGTTGAGGAGGGCTTGTCTGGGAATGGCCATCGCGCTTTGTTCGAGTTCAAGGTGCAACGTGGCGGACTGATTGTGTTTGAGGGCGTGTGCACTGTTGTCGAGGGTTGCTTCAATCAAAACCGTTTTGACAACGGGGTCGACCGCTTGGTTGATTCTGGACAGTTGAATGTCGATTTGTTCATGCTGTCCGGGGATTTCAAGTTTGCCTTGCTGTGCTTCGGTCAGGGACAACGCATCGGTTTCTCCAACGCTTGCTTGGATGCGTACTGTCCTCAAATCCACGATTTGTAGAGGAGGACGAGTTGCCGGGCCTCCCATCATCTCACCTTGTTCGATGTTCTTGGCAACGATGACGCCGTCAAAGGGGGCTTTGAGCTTGGTGTCTTGTAGGCGACTTTTGGCGATGTCCAATCCTGCTTTGGCTCGAGTTGCTTGTCCTGCAGCCAACTGTGCACCCATATCGACTTCTTCCCACTGGCTTTTGGTCACGGCGTCTTCTTTGAGCAACTCCGCAAATCGACTGGCAGAAACGGCTGCTTGGTCCGCTTGAATCTTCGCCAGTTCATAGGCTGCGTTGGCTTCTGTATACCCAGCATAGTAGTCACTGCTTTCGATTGTCATTAGCACATCGCCTTTGCTAACAACGTCACCGATCTGGACCTGTACTGTTTCGATGCGCCCTTGTGCTTTTGGTGCCAAGATTGCCGATTTGCCAGCGAAGACGGTTGCTGGCAAGGACAGGGTGCGGACAAAGGTTTCTTCTTGAATTTTCTGCACCCTCACTTTTGGTCGCAGGTCGACTTCTGCAGTTGGGGTACTTTCAGCAACGGCTTGAGAATCTCCAGATTGACAGGCGATGATGGTACTCAATAGGATTGTAAACATGGTGATACCTTGGCGAATGGGGTGGGTGGCGACAAAGGTTATTTGAAGTATAGGGTGTCGGCGTTGATGGACTGTTGATACTTGGCTTGTGCCAAAATGCTTTGGTGTGTGGACCGCAGTAGGGCAATCTGTGCATCGGCAAAGTCTGCTTCGGCGTCCAGTAGATCGGTGACCGTGATTTGATGACCGTCAAACTGTGCTTGTGCTTGATCTCGCTTGACGCCTTCAATATCGACCTTGTCTTGTGCGAGTTGATTTTGTGCAAGGCTGTGTTGCCACTGTTGTTGCAGTTGTTGTTGCTGCATCGGAATGGCTTTGGCTTGAATCTCCAGTCCCTTTTGCGCCATTGTGGCATCCAACTGTCTTTGTTTGAACGTCATCCATTTGTTGCCCCATCCAAATTCACCTTGAACGCTGAGCCCGATGTATTGCTGAGAAGTGGGGGTGAACGGACCTTGCCCTTGTGTAGCGGTGGTTGCTGCCATCAGTGCGACAGTTGGGACAAGGTTGCCCAGAGCGGCTTGGGCGCCATCCTGAGCCGCTTGATATTGATGGGTTGCAATTTTGTGATTGAGGTTGTCTTGCAATGTTCCTTCTTTGGGTGTCGAAATGGCATCGATATTTAGGGTGATTGGCTCAAAAGGTTCATTCAACCCCAGAAGCAGTGCCAACTGTTGACATAGTAACGCGTATCCTTGATCAAGTTGGTTTAGACCCAACGTGGTCTGTTGGATGGCGTGCTTGAGTTCACGGGCCTGTACGGGGTGGGCAAAACCTTGCGCGACAAAAGCTTCGACCGACTGTTGATGCTTTGTCAGTCGCTCTACGGTATCCTCAAGGATGTTGCGTTGTGACTGCAACTCGAGCGTTTGCAAGTAGATTTCAATGACCGACAGTTCAATGCGTTGTCTAGTTTGTTCGACTTCGATGTGTTTGATGTCCAGCATGTGCTGACTCGCAGAGTGTCCTTCTACAATGCTGTACAATGCAGACAGGGGCAGGGCGACTTGGACAGAACCGTCAAAGATGCGCTCGTCTCGTACCCGTAGAGGTTCGGAGAAAGACGCACACAAATCACCAAACCCAAAACTCTCAAAACTGCTGCAGTCTACTTCTTCACTACCGTCTCCAATGATGTAGGAGTCCAGTGGCTCACCAAAATCCAACCACGATCCGGATCCTTGTACGCTCAAGACGTTGGTCAGTACCTTGAGTCTCTCCAGGTTGGCCTGATCGGCTTGCAGTCTGGCGATTTGAACTTCAGGGTTCTGTGAGTCGACCAAATTTAGACTATCTTCAAGTGACAGAGGAGCGGCCATCAGTGTATTGATGCTGAGTAAACCAAGTAAAAACGAAATCATTTGCAAAGCCTCACGTTCATTTCCTTGTTGAGCGAATGTACCACTGTGTCAGCCCTAGACCAATACTGGTTCCAATGGTGGCTCCAACCAGGGTGTCTGATATGTGGTGTTTGCCATAGCGTACCCGAGAATAGCCTGTCACACCGGTTAGTATTGATGCAGTGGCGTAACTGAGAACATCAATCGTCGGATCGTCGTAGTGAGCGGCTACCAGTGCAGCAGTCGAAAAATAGGTTGCCGCGGCATTTGACGTGTGTCCGCTGGGGAAACTTTTGTAGGTGTCGTTGTCTGCACGCAAGGCTGTCATTTCCTCTGAGGCGTACACATCGGGATATTTCTGCTCAAAAGCCTCAGACGTATAGGGTCTTGGGCGAGCCACTAAGCGTTTGGTGGTTTCCGTTACGGCAGCCGTGAGCGCCACAGATTGCAGTACTGGTACAACGGGCGCTATGGAGTCATTGCGTTGGAGACTCCAAACGCCAACAGATAGGACGGTGAGCACTGGTAGATTGAATCCATAGTTGGCATAGGGGGTTCCCAAAAAATCACTGGCGGTTTCCCATTGGGGGTTCCATTGTGGTTCATGCCACGCGTCGATCCCTGTAGGGGTTGAACGAGGGGTGTCAATGTTCATTGGGATTTGGTGAGCACCAAGATAGCCAAGCGCTCCAAGGCCGAGCAATCCGAGGTCGAGCAACTGTCGAGAGTCGGTGTCAACAGTGGACTCTTCAGCATGAGAAGGTATGCAGCCGAGTGTGTACAAAAGGATAAGGGTCATGGTGGCATTTTGAATGTTGTTTGTTGTGTAAATCTGTATCACGATATGCACTGTGAAAATGGGGGCTTTGTATTTCAAGCCTCAATTAAAATAGAAAGTCTTCTTACAAAGTGGAAGACCACAGGATCACCAATGGGCAAATGATCCAAAAATCTTGACACTGCATCGATATTTCGTTAGTTGACATTGGTATTTAGAATAATTCCTCGGACTTAGG
>CBFICN010000155.1:0-8994 GCA_965661045.1 uncultured Myxococcota bacterium | reverse complement strand
CACATTCCTTCGCTTTTGTCACAATTCAATCAATGTTGTTTGTTCGAACAGACTCCAAACTGCTCCACTCAACAAGTCGTACCTACCACCACTGAGCGAGCGTTCTGAACAACCTTATTGGATGAACCCATTCTCGGTGTAATACTGGCAGTCACCCAGACACACTGGGTCTGTTTGAGTACCGTCAGAGTACTGAAGTGGTGTACACATGAAGCCATTTGGACACTGTTCCTGAGAAGAATTCAAGTCACAGTAATAGGCACGGTAGAAATTGATACAGGTACCCGGCGTTTGACCACCCGCTAAGAAGTTGAAGTCATTTGTGTCGTTGGGGTAACACACTGCCCCTCCAGAACACCCTGATTGATTGCCGTTGATGTCGGTTGAACAAGAACCCGTACCAGAATCAAAGTTCACACATTCATAGCCCGTCGTTCCATACACCAAATCATTCCACGAGCAATAGCTTTTACAATGACCTCTGGTGTCTTCAAAACATTCCGCGGTCATTGGATTGCAAAACTCACCAATTTGACAATCCAACAATGTGTCGCGGCAACCATAACTCTCACACTCTTTGGCATCGGTGTTGCAACTGTCTCCCGCAAAGCAATCGTTGTCTTCAGTACAACCTGAGACACATTCGTAATTGTCAGTGCAGTACTGCTCTAAGTCACAATCCATTGAGGTTGCACAGTCGACTGCTTGACAGGACTGTTCTACACACAATTCCCCTTCCAAACAATCCGAAGAATTGGCACAGACCAACCCCGAAGACACCTTTGCTTCTTCGACATCTGGAGTACAAGCGACCATCGCTGTCGTTCCCATCATCCACAAAAATTGCATCACTCACCTCCACAGGTAAATTCTTGTTCGGCATAACTGATATTGTACTCCACCGATATCTTCGCCCCAGTGGGTGGCATGCTGCTTCGATCAAAGCGTATTGTTGGTTGAGGCTCTCCCCCGATATCAATCTCTTCATACACCCACGGGTAATCAGGAGAGTCACACGGCACTTCTGAAGAGAACTCTTCCGTATCAATACTGACGATTAACGTGTTCAAGTCCGGTGTATCGTTCAAAAAGAACACGTCATTCAATCGCGAAGAATTCAATGACAGATCGGTTACAATCGAGGCGAAATCCTCCGCACAAATGTTGACTTGAATTCCTTCAGACTGCTCTGCCACGTCCAAGTATCTTGAGCCCAACGTGGCCCCAGAAGCCAGTTGAGTTGCATTACATTGAGAGGCGTCTGTCACAACCAGAGATGAGGCATTGTACACCTGGCGGGCTGTGGCGTCTTTGATTGCCCTCATTTGATTGATGTAATCGTTGACGGGCGCCGGTGAAACATCTTCTTCGTCACTGACAAAGATGACGGACAAATAGGCATCTTCTCTCAACAGACCGGCATTGGGGTTTTCAAGAACTTGCAGTGCAGCCTCCAACCCCATCTCCATTCCAGCACCACAGGTACCAACATTCACCAAGTCAGAAAACACTTGCGAAGCGTTTGGGGTCTCAGGGGTGACAATTGTATTGTCAACAAGCGTCCCGGCCAGAGGTACTGCAGCCACGTCTGCCGCGGTACATCCACCGTAAGGTTCCGGTTCAATCACCGTAGTGGTGGCCACACCAATCTGATAATCCACGTCCCCTTCAATGAAATAGGTTAAAAATGAGTCAAAATTGTTCGCCAGTTCTTGTTGATAGGGCTGCATCGAACAAGAATTGTCCACCACCAAAAGAATATCTACCGCGCCAGCATCGAGCTGATAGAATACATCTCCCAGTTCTCGTTTAGACAATTCGTAGTCTGGGGTACACGCTGCCATCCCCAGTGGGAGACAGGCCCAAAATATTGCATTTCTCATCATTTCTGTTCACCATGTAGTCGAAAAACGGGCTACAAACCCAATATAAACAAGCACTTGCCTTTTCCAATTATTCAGTATAGTGTATTTTCCCAACTCATTCAAGAACCCCACCCCCTACCGAATGCCATCTAGACGATACAAATTGTGGTCACAGCTTCATCGCCTTTTGCCACCAAGTCCCTCCTATTTGCACCTGTTGAGCAAAGCGGACCGACCGGGACTACAGATCACCCTTCCAAAACCCCCACTCTTGGAAGGGAGAAAGGCTCTTGAACAACGCAATTTTCAGTTGGCCCTTCAACATTTTGACCGATGTATTCTAGAAAATCCGAAAAATGCGTGGGGATGGCATGGAAAAGGGGATGCCCATCAGTGGCTGAGTGATTATAAGAATGCATGCGATGCCTATGAACACGCTTGCATCCTCAACCCTGTTGAAGGTTTGCATTGGGGTGGACAGGCAAACGCACTTCTTGGACTCGGAAAGCAAGACCGAGCCTGTGAATTGCGGATACAAGCCCTAATTCTCAATCCAACATTGAGCTGGATGTTCAAAGATTGGGAATCACAATCTTTTTGACTGTACCGTTTATCTCTTGTTTACCTTACTTCATGAGGACACATTTTATGTTCAACAAATTATCTGATGGATTTCGCAACGCCAAACTCAAGTTGCAAGGCAAAACCACGCTCACCGAAGACAACATCAAATTTGCCCTCAAAGATGTGCGCATGTCTTTGATTGAAGCCGATGTCGAAATTGACGTCATGAAAAAGTTTTTGGCAACCGTCAAAGAACGCTCGTTGGGAGAGGTCGTCACGCTGAAAACCAAAGGTAAAAAAGGCAACATGCAAGTGACGCCGGCAGATCACTTCATCAACATTTGCCACGAAGAATTGGTTGAGTTGATGGGCCCGGTCGATGCAACAGTCAACACAGACCGAGATCCTTCCATCATTATGATGGTGGGGCTACAAGGGTCCGGAAAGACAACCACATCAGGAAAACTCGCCAAAAAACTGACGGAAGAAGGCAAAAAGGTTCTCATGGTTGCCGCCGACATTTACAGACCGGCAGCCATCGACCAGCTCAAAGTACTGGGAAAGCGACTGAATGTTGAAGTCTTTACTTTGCCCGGTATGAACCCTGTCAAACTCTGTGAACTGGCGATGCACAAAGCCCGCAACCAAAAATTTGACGTTGTCATCTTTGACACGGCTGGTCGATTGGCCATTGACAATGCCCTCATGCAAGAGTTGGTAGATATCAAAGAGCAAAACACCCCCAACAACATTTTCTTCGTCTGCGATGCCATGATTGGTCAAAGTGCTGTACAGACAGCCAAAGAATTTGATGCACGATTGGACTTCACAGGGTTCATTTTGACCAAACTCGACGGAGATGCCCGTGGGGGAGCCGCCCTTTCGATCAAAGCTGTCACTGGCAAGCCCATTAAGTTTTTGGGAATGGGTGAAGATCTCAAAGAACTTGAAGAGTTTCGCCCTGAAGGATTGGCCGATCGCATTTTGGGCTTTGGAGACGTCGTTGGACTGATGAAAGACTTCGAAAAGGTTGTCGACGAAAAAGAGGCTGAGAAAGATGCCAAAAAGATGCTCAGTGGGGACTTCACATTTGGTGATTTTATGAAACAAATCCAAATGATTCAAAAAATGGGTTCTATTCGGTCACTCTTGGAGCGCATGCCGGGAATGGGTGAACTGTTGCGACAGATTCCACCAGAAGCCCTCGATGATAAAGAGTTGATCAAAGTTCAAGTCATGATTCAATCTATGACCAAAGAAGAACAACGCGTTCCAGACATCATTGACACATCAAGAATGCATCGCATTGCCAAAGGCTCCGGGCGGTCTTTTGAAGAAGTACAGGGACTGCTGGAGCGGTTCTTACAGACCAGAGCCATGATGGGTCAACTCGGCCAAAGTGGGATGATGCAAAACATGATGAATGGTATGAACCCGTTTGGTGGCGGTGGCAACCCCTTCGGTGGTGGAAGTCCATTTGGTGGTGGTATGCCCCCAATGGGAGGCATGAATCCATTCGGTATGGGTCTGCCTCAAAAACCCAAAAAGAAGAGTAGCAGCAAAGACTTGGCTGCCGCGCGAAAGCGAAAGAAAGCACAAAGGAAAGCCCGAAAGAAAAATCGCAGGTGATCAAAGCCCTGTCAAGTAACTGTCAGTCGATTGAAAGTAAATCGTAAATTTTACTCATTGGACACGCACGACATCTGAATATTGGCTATTTTATTGTATTGACAGGACTGTGTAGAAAACCACCCGTCAACCAATCACCAAGGAGATCTCATGCGTTTCATTCCTCTACTGTTCGGCTTAATGGCTTGTTCTGAATATTCTTTGGAAGAGAAAATTGACAACAACCTTGGTTCAGACAGTGGCCTGATTGAAGATGGAACAGATGGAACAACCGGCTCAGACACCGCCAACCCAGATGAACCAAGAGATGAAAACGCACCTTTTGCCGTGTGCTCGGTTTCTCCCACCACTGTCACCCCCCCCTTTCAAGCCGCGACCTTTGATGGGTCGGCATCTTATGACCCCAGTGGAGCGCCCTTGGCCTCGTATGAATGGGAAATCATTTCCAAACCAAATGGTTCGTCTGCCACGTTGCCCTTCACTTCCGCAAATCAGATACCCGGTTTCTATGCAGATTTGGCCGGTAGCTACATTGCGCAGTTGACAGTCACCAATCAGATGGGACTGCTCGACAGTTGCTTGGTCACCTTGCAGTCACTGCCTTCACAGGATTTGTGGGTTGAAATGTTTTGGGAGCAAACAGACGATATGGACTTACATTTGGTCGCACCGGGTGGCTCTTACGATGACTGGGATACAGACTGCTACTACAGCAATTGTGTCAACGGTGGTCCCGACTGGGGAATCTTGGGCGATTCTTCTGACGACCCACGTTTGGACTTAGATGACATCGACGGTACTGGTCCTGAAAACATCAACATTTATACACCACAAGCAAACGGTGCATACACTGTATACGTTCACGACTACACTGGCTCCGCAATGAACGGCGATACCTACGGTCCAAACAACGTAACTGTCAATGTCTATCTCAATGGGGCCCTTGAGTGGACCGATACACGGCCCATTTCGGACGACGGTACGGTCACCCCGTTTTGTGAAATCAGTTGGGGCACACAAACGGTCACCCCACTGTAAACAGTTTACAGTGTGACTGCAGTGACAAAGGGGTAGAGTACTCTCCTTTCTTTGAGTCTTTGAGTTGGAGGCAGTACATGTTTGATGCTTGTGTCAACCTACACAGCGAACAGTTTGCAAGTGATCCTTGGGGGGTTGTTGAACGTGGGTTTGAGAAGGGCCTCACAGGAATGGCATTGACCGGCTCGTGTCTAGAATCCAGTCAATTGTCAATCGAACTGGCCCTACGAGATCCAGACAATCTTTGTGCCACCGTCGGCTTGCATCCACACTCGGCACGTCAGTTCTCAGAAGAACTACTGGATTCATTTAGAGAACGCTTGCAGTTGCCAATCGTCAAGGCTGTGGGGGAATGTGGGTTGGACCACTTTCGAAACCTTTCGACGCCAGCCGAACAACGACAATGCTTTATCGCCCATTTACGGCTTGCGCGAGAAATCGACAAACCCCTATTTTTACACCAACGCGACGCCTTCGAGGAATTTGTTGACATTTTGGATACCCACGGGCCAGATGTACCAACCCTTGTTCACTGCTTCACCGACGGTCCCACTGAAGTTCAAGCGCTCCTAGATCGCGGATACTACATTGGGGTGACTGGCTGGGCTGCGGATACACGTCGAAATCACGCTTTGCTGTCCGCCCTGCCACTGATTCCGCTCAATCGACTGTTGATTGAGACCGATGCACCGTGGCTCACCCCCAGAAACATCCCCAAATTTCGAAAAATAAAAGCCAACGAGCCTCAATACCTTCCCTATGTTGCCGAAGCAATCGCCTCAGCCACCGAACACTCCGTGGAAGCCATCATAGAGCACAGTACAACGAATGCACGAACCTTTTTCGGCCTACACCACCACTAGCGTCAGTCTCTGTGGGTAGCCTGACATAGGAGTGATACACTGCTGTCATGCAATTTGCTTCGCTCTACTATTGGTACTTTCTACTCATCACAATCACGTTGCTGTGGCTGGGTGTACGTGTACAAAAACGGTGGTATAGAAATTGCCTTTTGCTATTCGCTTCCTATATTTTTTATGGATTTGTCTCGACAGATGCCCTCATTTTGTTGATATTCTCAACAACCATCAACCACATTTGTTCCGAAGGGTTGTTGAGTGCCCACAGCGACAAAAGAAGTGCGTGGCTTTGGGGTGGTGTTGGGTTCAACATTGGTTTGCTTGGCGTCTTCAAATATCTAGATTTCTTCCGAACCAGTATTGAATCTCTAACAACGACACTGGGGCTGGGTATTCACTGGCCGATTATTGACTTGCTGTTGCCAGTTGGAATTTCTTTTTATTCCTTTCAGGCCATCAGTTACTTGGTCGATCTCTATCGAGGACACGGGATTCGGGCCAAAAGCCTCATTGATTTTGCACTGTTTCAAGCATTTTTTCCACAATTGCTGATTGGACCCATCTGTCGCAGTGTAGACTTGCTGCCACAAATTCACGCCCCCCCCTTGCAGATGTTCCCCCACCTCAATCGTGCTGGTTGGTTGATCGTTTCGGGTTTGTTCAAGAAGATTGTTGTCGCCACATTGCTCTTTGAAAATGGTTCACTGGACGTTTTTTCTTCGCCAGAAAATTACTCTGCTTTTGGGTTGTGGGGTGGGATGTTTGGCTACTCCATCCAATTGTATTGTGACTTCAGTGGCTACACCGATTTGGCGCGCGGATCCGCACTGTTGCTCGGATTTGATATACCAGACAACTTTCGCCAACCCTACGCGGCGACCAACTTGGGAGATTTTTGGCAACGTTGGCACATCACATTTTCGCAATGGCTCCGAGATTACATTTACATTCCACTGGGTGGCTCTCGGAAATCTCCCAATCGAGTGTCCTTGAACCTGTTCATCACCTTTCTCATTTGCGGTTTGTGGCACGGTGCCAGTTGGGGATTCATCATTTGGGGTGGTCTTCACGGAATTGGACTGGCCGTACACAAAAGAAATCGAGACCGAAAACGGAAACTGGGTGTGGACCCAAAGCGTCCGCCTGAAGGGTGGCATTTCTGGACTGCTTGGGCGTGGACCTTTTCATTCATTGCCATCAGCCGAATCTTCTTTGTCTGTCCCAACTTGGACGTGGTTGCGGTATTTTTAGAGAGAATGCTCGACCCATCCGCCACGGGATTGGGAAGCAAAGTCACGTTGATTTATGCCATTGGTCTCGGATGGGTTATGAACTTTTATGGCGCTGAGTTCTTTCAAGCACTCTGTCAGACAACATCCAAACGCTCTCCCAGCGTTCAATCCTTCCTACTCATTGCCTGCCTGTTTGCACTTCTGATACTGCGTCCCGGTGGTGTGGCTCCCTACCTCTACTTTCAGTTTTAATTGCCCCATGTTCTCCAACAGACACCCGAACAAATACCGATCCGTTGTCCGACAACCTCAAGGATACACCCCCATTAAACCAACGTTGGCCATCTTATGGGGATTTACATTGGGTCTGTCTTTCTATTTTATGGATGACATTTACTTATTCAGTATTGACTTAGAGCAAAGCACCTCCCAACAGGAGCAAACGCTTGGTCAACAGGTATCCAGTGTCGTCGAACACAATCCTCAGTTGCTGACGATTTCAGAACTGAAGAACCAGTGGACCGCACCGATAGAAAACTTTTATGAACGTGAAATGCGGTTTGGCACCAAACGCCTGTCGAACACCCCCTCCCAGCAAAATGCAACTCCAGAACAACCCATCGTCTCTAACTACAAAAACACCGTCGGAGATACAACAAACGTTGCGGTTGCAAACACCAAAGACAGTTCTTCTACAGCCATTGAGTCAGTAGATGCCTCTCCCCAAACCACCCTGCCTCGAAAAGTACTGTTGCTGGGTGGTTCATCAATGAAAACAGCGATGGGGGCACTGCTGCAATCAAAGTTTCGGGAAAGCGGCGTCGAAACGATTCGTGAAGCTCAAATTGGAACTGGGTTGGCAAGGGCCGATGTCGTCGATTGGATTGCCAAAGCCGACAACATTCTCTCAGTACATGAAGACATTGATCTGCTGGTTGTTCAGTTTATTGGAAACGATTGCCAAACCTTGGTCGATGCAGACCACAACATTGAAGCGCGATTTGGCTCTACAAATTGGACACCAACATACCTTAGTCGATGGGACAGGTTGCTGACAATCGCCCAAGCGCATAATGCTCAACTTGTGATTGTTGGGTTGCCGATCATGAAAAGCAAACGGTTTGACAAGAACATCCAATCGGTGAGTCGCACCGTTTTTGACTGGGCAGACACCCATGACGTTCCGGTGATTGACATCCGAGACCAGACCACCAGTTCAGAGGGAGACTATCAGCAGTACCAAAAAGAAGGCGATCGAATGATCAAGATGCGTCTCAAAGATGGTGTCCATTTGAGTTATCAAGGATCGAAACGAATCAGTCAACACATTTTTCAGCGTTTACAAGCGCATTTTCATTGGACAATCGCCCCCTAAAATAAGACGAACCGTACATTTTGACATCACGGGATGCCACCTGCACAATAAACGGGAAGAATACGCGGTTGATTGTGGATGTTCTATGGCAAAAATCGACGCGTTTGGTTAGGTATCCACATCCAATTCAACCTGAGGATGCCTATGTATTTTCAAGACATGATTTTCACCCTACAACAGTTCTGGGGCAAGCACGGATGTGTCATTTTACAACCCATGGATATGGAAATGGGAGCCGGAACGTTTCACTGGGCCACATTCTTACGCAGCATCGGTCCAAAGCCGTGGAACTGCGCATTTGCTCAACCCTGCCGTCGACCAACAGATGGACGATATGGCAACAACCCCAATCGATTGAGCCACTACTATCAGTTTCAAGTCTTAATGAAGCCTTCCCCACCGAATATTCAAGATTTGTATATTGAGTCAAT
>CBFICN010000154.1:0-9070 GCA_965661045.1 uncultured Myxococcota bacterium | reverse complement strand
GATGGTTTTGGTGATCCCGATATGTCAACGGAAGACTGTACAGGCAGTGGGTTGGCAGGCTATGTTGGCAACGCGGATGATTGCAACGATGGGGATGCGTCGATTAAGCCAACAGCAACGGAAGTGTATTACGACGGAATTGACCAAAACTGTGACGGTCTTTCTGACGACGATGCTGATCAGGACGGTTTTGATTCAGATGTGTATGGTGGCACCGACTGTGACGATACAGATTCTACGATTTATCTTGGCGCATCGGAAGTGTGGTACGATGGTGTCGACCAAGATTGTGCTGGCGACAATGATTTCGATCAAGATGGGGACGGGTTCGAGTCTGTAGACTACGGTGGTACGGACTGTTTGGACACCGATGCGACCGCTTACGTAGGGGCGACCGATACTTGGTATGATGGTGTAGACTCCAATTGTGACGGATTGAGTGACTTTGATCAAGATGGCGACGGCTATGATTCACTGACCTTTGGTGGAACCGATTGCAATGACGTGTCTGTTGCAATTAATCCCGCTGCCACCGATACTTGGTATGACGGTGTGGACACCAACTGTGATGGCGCATCGGACTATGACCAAGACATGGACGGCTTTGATTCAGATGTGTACGGTGGCACCGACTGCAATGATGGAGATGCCTCGATTCAGCCGGGCGCGAGTGAGGTTTGGTACGATGGGATTGACCAAGATTGTGATCCCACTACTGAATACGACGCCGACGGCGATGGGTTTGATTCTGATCAATATGGTGGAAACGATTGCAACGATTCAGAGAGTTCCGTATACCCTGGTGGGAACGAAATCTGGTATGACGGCTTGGACCAGGACTGCTCTGGTGGGTCGGATTATGACAAAGATGGCGATGGTTATGACTCGACGTTCGCTGGTGGAACCGATTGTAATGACAATACGGCCGTGATCAATCCCGGAGCAACCGAAACTTGGTACGATGGGTTGGATGCAGACTGCTCTGGCGGGTCCGATTTTGATCAAGATGGTGATGGCGATCTGATGATTGGATTTGGTGGCTTCGACTGTGATGACACGAACCCTGCACGTGCCTCCACAAATACCGAGGTTTGGTACGACGGCATTGACCAAGATTGCTCTGGTGGGTCTGATTTCGATCAAGATGGTGACGGTTATGATTCAATCACCTTTGGTGGAACGGATTGCAACGATGCAGATTCAACGGCGTATGCTGGCGCACAAGAAGTTTGGTATGATGGTGTTGATCAAAATTGTGACGGTGCATCTGACTATGATCAAGATGGCGATGGGTTTGATGCTGCAGAGTACGGTGGTGGAGATTGTGATGATACCGATGCTGCCATCAATGTGAGCAATGCTGCAGAAGTATGGTATGACGGGATTGACTCTGACTGTTCGGGTGGTTCCGACTTCGATCAAGATGGTGACGGGGATGACTCTGTGGATTACGGTGGTGGAGATTGTGATGATCTAGATCCAACAGTCTCGTCTTTGACCACCGAGGTTTGGTACGACGGTATTGATCAAGACTGTGACGGGATGAGTGACTTCGATCAAGATGGTGATGGGGTAGACTCTGCTGCGTATGGTGGTGGAGATTGCAACGACGCAGATGAAACCGTCTATCCAGGCGCTATGGAAACGTGGTATGATGGCATTGATTCCGATTGTGATGGCGCCAATGACTTTGATCAAGACGGTGATGGTTTTGACTCTGTAGACAACGGTGGGACTGATTGTGATGACACAGATGCTGCTGTCTATCCAGGGGCAACCGAGGTTTGGTACGATGGTATTGATCAGGACTGTGACGGTGCCAACGACTATGATCAGGACGGTGATGGAGATGAGTATGGTCAAAGCATAACGCTTGGATGTTATGACTTTACCTTGTTTGACTCTTATGGGGATGGTTGGAACGGCAACGCCTTAGAGGTGTATGAAGATGGTGTGTTGACGGAGACCATTGCCAACCAGAGTTTAGACGGCATCAATTACAACAGTGGGTCTGGCGAATACAACTCCGTGACCTATTGCCCTTCTTCTTCCACCCAACTCGTTGAGTTTTATTTCCAAGATGGAAACTACAACACGGAGGTTGAGTTCACAGCCGTTGATGAAAATGGGCAAATCGTCATGGAAGGTGAGGGCGATGGTATAGATGAACTCATCGTCAATGGGGTCACCTACATTGATGGCGATATGGTCTTTAGTGTACAGGCGGGTCCGACAGGCGATTGTGACGACACCGATCCTGCGATCAATTCATTTGCTGTTGAAACGTGGTATGATGGTGTCGATTCTGACTGTTCTGGTGGTTCGGACTATGACCAAGATGGTGATGGGGATGATTTGTTGGGCTATGGCGGTGGAGACTGCAATGAGGCCGATGCGACAATCAACTCTTTGGCAACCGAAGTGTGGTATGACGGGATTGATCAAAACTGCGATGAACTCTCAGATTATGATCAAGATGGTGACGGGTTTGATTCTGTTGACCATGGTGGAACCGATTGTGAGGACATGGACGAGACCATCTTTGTGGGGGCGACCGAAGTTTATTACGATGGTATTGATCAGGATTGCGCTGGCGATGATGACTTTGATGCCGACGGTGATGGGGATGTCAGCGATCAGTATGGTGGGACCGACTGCGATGACACCGATGCAACTATTGGTGGAACATTGCCAGAGATTTGGTACAACAACATTGACAACGACTGTGCCGGGGGAGATGATTTCGACCAAGATGGAGATGGAGAGACGGTTTCCAGTCTAGATTGTGACGGTGATGGCATCATGGATACCATTTGCGATTTTGACAATGATGGTGTAGACGATTTTGTCGCGGGAACCGATTGCGACGATACGGAAGCAGCCGTCAATAGTCAAGCAACCGAAGTGTGGTATGACGGTGTCGATCAAGATTGTAGCGGTGGTTCAGATTATGATCGCGACGGTGACGATGTCGATTCAGCCGAGTATGGTGGTGAAGACTGTGACGATTTGCGTAGCAATGTGTACCCTGGTGCAGAAGAAATCTACGACGATGGCTTGGACAACAATTGTGATGGAAGTTCTGACTTTGATGCCGATGGCGATGGAGAAGACACCACAGAATACGGTGGGATGGATTGTGACGACAGCAATCCGGATGCTTACAGTACAGCCGAAGAGGTTTGGTACGATGGCGTAGACAATGATTGTTCTGGTGGGTCAGACTATGATCAAGATGGCGACGGAGAAGACTCAGTTGAGTATGGTGGAACGGATTGCGATGATTTGGACGCGTCGATCAACACTCAAGCAACAGATGTTGAAGATGACGGCATTGATCAAGATTGCGACGGAGAGGACGCGACTGCAGACCAAGTAGAACCCTCTGATGAGCCTTCGAGTGAACCGTCTGGCGAACCGGGTTCAGAACCAGGCTCAGAAGTTGACGGCACCGATACCGATGGAGACGCCCCAAAAGCCGGTGGCTGTGCTACCCAATCTTCGAATGCTGGAATGGGCTGGGCATTGCTCCTAGGATTGTTGGGCTTCCGTAGACGTCGATCCTAAGCATTGTAGATTAGGCTTTGCTTCTTAGAAGACGGTGCGACGCCACTTTCCGTACACCACCGTCCAAAGAACCACAGCATAGCCTAGGGTGACACCCAGGCTGTGCCAAGTCCAGGCGTCTTCCCAGAGCATCCAACTTGTCAGTATTGTGGATGGGAAGTACAGTGGTAGGGTTTCGCCTGCCCATGAGAGAAGTGTGTTGTCAATCAGGTTCGGAAGTATCCAAAGCAATAGCCGAGACAGAAAATCCACAGCAAACAACAGAACCACTTTGAGCAACACTTTGTTGCTGGAACTGTTTGCGAAGAGGGCAATCCATCCGATGATGACGATGTCACTCAACACAATCATTGGAAGACTCATCAACGTGGTCGGGGCTATGTCTCCATCAAAGAAGAACAGTGTTGGCAATACAACACCAAATAGAGATAAACCAGTAATTCCAAGTAGTGAACAAACTTTGGAAAGCAGAATATTGCGTCGTGAATGTCCAGCAACAATACTTTCTGCCACAAAACCCTGTTGGACATCGTTTACAAAGGACTGAATCGACAGCCAACAGTACCCAAGCGGTAAAAGCATCCAATTTCTCAACCAAAAACTTCGTTGCATGTCTGCAGTCCATCCTTTTTCCGCCCCAACTATCACAAACTCCATTAAGAGTGTGGTGGCAAGGCTCATCAGAAAACCGAGGGTTACATAAGCAATCCAAGTACGTTGAGTACGCAAGTGAGACCATTCCAAGGAGAGGGTATCAAAAAGTTTACGAGACATCGGCATCCTCTACAAACGTATCCTCAATGGAACCACGATATTTTTCCAAATGACTCAAGTGTATATTTGCTTCAAAACAAAGGGCATTGAGCGCTGCTGGATCGTTGTGTTCGATCAGCAGTCCACGTTCATGCTCTGAGAACTTGAAATCGTGTTTGGTTAGCCAGTCTGTAAGCTTCTGTGGTTCTGTAGACTGAATCAATACCCCACGTTTGAAGTATGACTCTAGGGGACCAGCATATTGAATACTTTGGTTTTGTATGACAACCAAGTGTGTGCAACAGGCTTCAATCTCGGTCAACAAATGAGAAGAAAGAATGACATTCATGCCTTTCGAATTCAACTGTCGAATGAGTTTTCGAATATCGACAATCCCTTTTGGGTCGAGTCCATTGGTGGGCTCATCTAGAATCAAGCACTGTGGCTGGGGGATGAGTGCCCTCGCAATTCCCAATCGTTGCTTTTGTCCGAGTGAGTAGGTGGAAGTGGTCTTGTCGATGAAGTCCTTGAGTTCCAACACTTGAATGACTTCGTCTAAATAGTCTATCGAGCATCTATATACGCGGGTTTGGTGAAACAGATGTTGTATTCCGGTCCAGTCAGGTCTAAATCGAGGTGTCTCAATCAGTGCGCTCAGTGTCGTTTCTTCTCGCCATTGAACACCCTTGGCTGGAAAGAGGCCAGCAATGCATTTGAGTAGGGTTGTCTTTCCAGCACCATTGCGTCCAAGTATTCCAACCACAGACCCCATAGGAAAGGTTAAACCTTGACATTGTAAGACTCTTTTCTTTCCGTAAGAGACATCGATTGAAACTGTCAAATAATCGTCACTTGCCATTGTATCCTTCAGTGCGGTATATGGTTCCCACATTTAGTATCTTTCGGAGGAGATATGCACAAATTGTCTTTGTTCGGCTTGTCATTTGCGATGACGGCCTGTTTAACTGCCAAAACAACCACCGACACCGAAGAGGGTGACACCACAATCGATGGTACCACGGTAACCATTTACGACATTCAAACGGGCGCCGTTGCAGAAGGTGAGACGGTCACCATTCAAAATACGGTTGTTACATCCATGTTGACCGGTGATGAAGAAGGGTTCTTCATTCAAGATGAAGGTGGCGGTGAGTGGACAGGTATCTATGTCTTTGTTGGACAAGCAGGTGGTGGAATCGCTCCATTGGTTGGAGACAAACTGACCATTACAGGTTCTGTGTCTGAGTTTTATGACTCGACTCAGTTGGTTGTTTCTTCTTCAGAAAGTTTGGTTGTGACCGGTGATGCTGAACCCGTTGCCACAACCGTTTCTTCTGTAGACGATTGGGAAGCCTACGAAGGGTGTCTGATCAGTCTCGAAGATCAGACAGTCACATCTGATGTCAACTCATACGGGGAAGCCGATTTGTCATTTGGTATCCCAATGGACAACACGTTCTTCAACTTTGATACCTGCTATGATGCTTCCTACAGTTCTATCACCGGTATCGTGACCTATTCTTTTGAAGAATTCAAAATCAACCCACGTTCTCAAGAAGATCTAGTGGGGGGTGCTGAAGGTGAATGTGCCGGTTCTTTTGCAACGGTTGCAGAAGTTCAATCTGGTGATTTCGAAAATCGGACCGTCACGCTTGAAAATGTTGTCGTTGCCGAAGCCGAGTCTGATTTTGATGGCTATTCCGTTTTCTGGATTCAAGATCAAGGGGCCGGTGAATGGTCTGGTTTGTATGTATTTGTTCGTGAAAATACAGCTGCCGAAATCTCGGTTGCCCGTGGCGATGTTGTCACCTTGACCGGTATGGTAGAAGAGCGCTATGACCAGACTCAGTTGGTATTGAATGACCCCGCTGACTTTACACTGGAAAGCCAAGGTGGAGACATCACTGCGGTTGCGTTGAGCGAAGCGCCTGCTGATTGGGAAAACTATGAAGGTGTGTTGGTGACGTTGGAAAATGCGACGATTGGTGCCGGTGGCCAGTACGGTCAGTATGCCATTGACAACTTTGAAGGCATTAAGTTGGACGATGAACTGTTTGATTATACAGTTGCTCAAGGTGATAGCATTGAAGCATTGACTGGCTTGGTCTATTTTTCTTATGGAGAATTCACTTTGTTGCCACGCGATGAAAACGACATGACTGGACAAGAAGCCGGAAATGGTGGTGGTGGCGACAACGGCGGTGGAAGCAACACTGGGACACCAACTGTGGCAACGATTCCTGAAGTACGAAACGGTACTGTTGCGGTTGGTAGTGTGGCTACCATTGACGGCGCAGTTGTCACCAGTGTTGGAACCTCAAGCGTCTACATTCAAGACCCAAGTGCCATGGACAATGCTGCCATCATCTTGTACTTTGGATCGGATGCATTCTCTGCGAATGAGGGGGATCAGGTTTCTGTCACGGGTGAAGTTTACCAACACTTTGATGTATTGCAACTGACCAACATTTCTGACTTTTCCGTCACTGGAACTGGAAGTGTTTCTCCAACAGTATTTACAAGTGCACCATCAGACTGGGAAGCTTATGAGTCGATGTTGGTGGAACTTCAGGGTGTTGAAGTCACTGCTGGTCCAGATCAGTATGGTACTTTTGACACATCATTCAGCATGGGGCTGAGCGATTATTGGAACGTCGATTTGGCCACTGGGGTCTCTGTTGGTTCTACCTACAATATTACTGGTTTTGTAAATCATTACTATGGGAATTATGAATTGCTAACACGTGACAACAACGATATTGTCGCGCAATAATCAGTCAATTCAGTTATGTGAAGGGTGGGCTTGTCCCACCCTTTTTATTTTTGATAATGATTGAGCGTAACTGATGATGGAAATTGAACAGCAAAATCTTTATGGTGGTTCCGGCATTGTATGGATGAAGATGATCGACGAGGCATTGTCACACCCATTCAAGGCAGTGTTGTTGTGTACGATCGATGCTGGGGCACACATTGGACGGCACCAACACCCAAATGAAAGTTTGCTGCTACTTTGTACGGAGGGTGCTGGGGCAATTGAAGTCGATGGTGACATTCGAGAAATGCGAGCCGGTGGTGTAGTCGTGGTTCCGAGAGCAGCAACCTTGACGATTGAAAACACCTCGTCCACAGATGTCATGACGTATTGGATGGTTCGAGGTCAATCTCAACAATAGATGCCGTTTAGGAATGCATGAATCCAATCAAAGGCCTTCCCACTCATACCATGCTCCACCGATTAGGACGGGGGCAGGTTGGGACCGGGAACCTCAGGTCGAATCTCTTTGGGGTTGTTGTGCTCATCGACCAACAGAACGGTTGGTTCAAATGTTTTTGCAGAGGCTGCATCCAGTTGACAGAACGTGGCAATGATCACCAAGTCACCCGGTTTCATCAAGTGCGCAGCCGCACCATTGATGCATATTTCACGCCCGCCTCGCTTGGCTTTCAACGCATAGGTCGTCAAACGGGTACCGCGCGTCACATTCCAAATATCGACAGACTCGTGGGGTAAAATATTCGCCAGTTCCAACAAATCTTCATCAATGCTGACCGAACCCTCATAATCGAGGTCTGCTTGTGTGACAGTGGCTCGGTGTATTTTGGATTTGAACATTCGCAGCATCATTGACAACCTCAAGTAAAATATTGCCTGTTTTTATCCCATTGAGAGGATTTTGTCCACCCAATGAACACAAGAACGCTCGAAGTCAGCGCCAAATTTATGGACAACTGTCGTTGGTGGTGCCTGGTGTACCTGCTTCACCAGCGCCGTAGTTGCTTGTGGATTCACACCAACTGCTCATTGAGTCATTTGCCGAGGCGCTCAATGTGCCCAGAGACAAGGAAGCTCCCAGTCCATCAGGGTATGTACCATCAATCGATACTGTGTCAATTGTTGTTCCCGAGACCGACAATGTCAGATCGTCTGTTTGTCTAAAGGAGATGGCTCCATAGGAATAGACCACATCGACATCCGGTAGGCCACCGTTGAGTACGTTGTTTATATTGACTGCAAACAGGGTGTACGAATCCGGATCAACTGTGACATTGTGGGTGATGGTGAACCCAGTATTGTTGGAACTGGTTACACTCAATCCATTGAGGTTGATGGTAAACCCTGAATTGTTGTAGATTTCAAACCATTCACCTCGATAATCCGAAACTGTCACTGGATTGGTCATGATTTCACTGATGACCAAATCTCCTGCACCGAGAGAGGAACTGTCCAATCCTGGATCGGGACAGGTTTCATTGTCTTCTCCGGGTGTACCAGCGTCTCCATCTCCATAGGTGGATGTGGGTGTACACCAACTGGTGCTCGTGTCGTTGCTTGTTGCGTCAAGGACCCCCAAACTCATGCTCGAACCGGATGAGAATGGGAAGTTGCTGTCCCACGTGACACTGTCAAAGGTGGTTCCGTTGGCAGAGATGCTTAGCGAATCAGAATACTGGAAAGAACAGTCACCATAACTGTACAGAACGTCTACGTTGCCCATCCCACCGTTGATTCCAAATCTATTTCGTACCGCAAACAGCACGCTGTCACTGGGGGATACACGTTTGGACGAGGAAACTGAGAATCCATTGTTTCCGCCACAGGCAACATTGAGTCCGTTGAGGTCGACTGTATCAGCAGTGTTGTTGTAGATTTCAAACCATTCACCTCTAAAATCGGCGACAGAGGCCGGATCGACCATCACTTCACTGATGACCAAATCACCAGAACTCAAACTCGACAATGACACCG
>CBFICN010000153.1:0-9166 GCA_965661045.1 uncultured Myxococcota bacterium | reverse complement strand
TTTGCCCAACACTCGGGTTGAAATCACTTCTAGTTATGGTGGGGTGTATTTGATTCCTCAACAGGCCGTCGAAGTGGTGTCTTACCCAGATTTGCCTGGGGGCATTACCTCTCAAGAAGATGTCAAGGCGGCTTGCACCGACTCCAACGGCAATTACTCAATGAATGAAGATTGGTGTGCTTGGTATTGGGACACAGACTCTCAGACCTTTTATCAGTTTGCTGGAACCTATGCGGATGCTTATGAGTTTGATACTGGAGATGGCTTCTACTGGTTTGCCCCAACTCATATGGTTGCGGAAACAGACAATCGTGGTCTCGTTCGTGCGTACATGCTGATCGACGTGATGCCAGTGAGTACTCAAGGTGAAGGTGCCATCGAAGACGTCAGTATATTGGCCAGCATTGGATGGGACTCCAAAACATTCACGATTACAGCCGGTGGAAATTAATCCACGCTCGAACCCATATTTGAAAGAACTAAAGTTCAAAGACAGGTTACATCCAAACAGAAATTTTTGACACTTGTTGGTCATGACAGAAACTCAGCCACAAATCTTGGTCTTGCATGGACCCAATCTGAATATGCTTGGACTCCGAGAGCCTGATTTATACGGTCAGTGTACGCTCCAAGCTGTCAATTCTGCATTGGAGAAGAAGGCTCGTACTCTTGGTGCTCTAGTACGATTTGTACAAAGCAATCATGAGGGTGTATTGGTGGATGCCATTCAACAATCCCATGAAGCCTTGTCCAAGAGTGGAACATCTGTGTCGGGTATTGTGTTCAACCCCGGTGCCTATACACACACGTCTGTCGCCCTTAGAGATGCTCTGTTGGCTGTGGATATTCCCTGTGTTGAAGTGCACATGAGCAATGTCTATGCTCGGGAAGAGTTCCGCCACCATTCGATGATTTCGGATATTGTAATCGGAAAGGTTGTTGGGTTTGGTTTGGATAGCTATTTGTTGGGGCTGGAGGCTTTGACACGTTACATTTCTAGCGAAAACAGTCGATGAGGTTCGTATGAGTTTTGATGCACAACAAGAAGAACAACGCGCCGCCCAATTCTTGACTCAGGGTCGGATTGAAGACGCTTTGAAGAGTTACAAAGCCTTACTCAGGAAAGATTCAAAGAGTCGAAGGTTGCGTAAAACGGTTGCTGACTTGTCTATGCGTTTGGGCAACAAACGAGAAGCGGAACAGTTGATGTTGACCATCGCTGAAACCGATGTCAAAGAAAAACAATATAGAATGGCGATTCCGATTTATCGAGAACTCATCAAAATGCGTCCTAAAGATCACGAGATGCACTTGGAAATTGCCCACTGTATGATCGAGAGCAATTTTGAATCAGACGCCTTGATTCACCTCAAAAAAGCCGTTGAAATGACTCAGCGTCGAGAGCCGGCTGTCGCGCAAGAGATTCAGTTTCGCATCGTGGGGATGTGTCCAGGAGAACTGTCCGAGCGAAGAACCTATGCGGAACTGTTGGAGTCGGCAAATTGGTCTGACAAAGCCAGCGATGCTTGGAAGGAATTTGCAGAGTTCAATCGAAAAATTGGCCAGACCAAAGAAGCGGCACGATCCATTGAACGCGCATTGAAAAATCGAGATCACTGGGAAACCCGTTTGGAAGCCGCGCAATGTCGATTTGAGTCCAAAGAGCCAAGAAAAGCGCTTGAACATTTGCAGCAAGTGTACAAAGATTTTCCTACGGACCCCAAAGTCTTGGCTTTGTTGGCAACTGGATTGCAGATGGTTGGGCACGATGCCAAAGCCAAGCAGTTGTGGCTGGAGTCTGGTAAGCGGTATGAGGATGCCGTCAAAAAATCTATGGCTTTCGAAGAAGCTGTATCCTGTGGTGCGACCGAGCAGGAATTACCAGAAGATATTGCCGACATAGAGCGAATGGCGAAAGCCAACGTGATGCGTTTGCACCAACAGCCATGGGCCAATGCCGGTGCAAAGGTAGAAGAACGTTTCGTCATTAAAACACGGTTGCTGTTGGAATTTAAACGCTTTCAAAGTGCCTTGGACTGCATACAAAGTGCTGAAGGACTCGAGCAAAGGGCATCCATCTTTGCTTTGCTCGTGGAAGCACTTGTTTGTACAGGCTCGATTGACGAAGCAGTAGAGTTGTTGCAAAACTTTAAGCACAAGGATCCTCAGATTGTAGAAGCGGTGCAACTTCGTCTGCTTGGATTGGGAATGTCAGAAGAAGACTCCGAAGAGTTGATAGATGATGATTTGTTGGATGATGATCTCGAAGACTTGGATTCATTTGAAGAGTTGGACAGTGTTGAAGAACCTTCAGATGAACAGGAAAAACAGTTGAACCCACCTCCCAATGTTTCTGTCTCCGGTGATCAAGCAACCAATCTGATGACTCAAGCGATGTCATTGCACGCTCAAGGACAGGTGCAGGCTGCATTGGATGTTCTCAATCAGATACTTGAATTGGATCCAACCCATATGGGCGCACTAGAGAAAATGGGTGTTTGGGCTTTGGAGGCTACTCCAACAATGCCTTCTGAGAATGCCTTCGCCTCCACTTCTGATCCTTTTTCTGGTGTCACACAAGGCGTTTCTGATCCTTTTGCCGCGTTGAACGCAGATCCCTTTGCCGCTTTGGGAACCGATTCCGATGTTTCATCCGTCAGTATCGGATCGTCTTCAACAGGTGAAGAGGGTGTTGCTGAAGATATCTTGTTGCTTCCAGGATTTGAGATGGTGTACAAGTACCTGAAGATTGGCTTTGTGAAGGAGGCCGAATCTGCATTGATCACAATGAACACTCTTGAAGCTGCTATTGTCCTGGCTCGTTTGCGCATTGAAAAAGAACAATATCGCAAGGCGCTCAATGACCTTCAAGATGCAATGGATATCCACGGTTCACAACAGAGTTTCTACAAAGAGGCCTTGTGGGAGTTGGCCCGTATTTATTCTCTGCAACAGCGCACTCGAAATACCGTGCGTACCTTGGATGAGATTGCCGAAGTAGACTCTACTTTTCGGGCGCGTGAGATGGAGCTGTGGAGAGAGGCTCTGAGTCTATTGGACTAAATCTATCATGTTGGTTGTTCTAGTATGACTGTGACCAACGAGAAAATTGAAGAAATTGTGCCTTCTAAATATTGGAAGCGTCGTTTGCAGGTACTTGGACTATTGCTGTTGTTGAGTCCAATGGTATTGCGCATTCCGGTGGTTTCTAATTTTATTAAAGATGTTGTGCTTCTAACCATCAACGAAGCAACACCGTATCACATTGAGATTGAGAATTGTTTGATTCGTCCTGCGGTTTTGGGAATCCAGTTGGATAACATTGTTGTGGATGATGCGACTCAAACGCTTGCAAAGACAGAGTCCGTCTTTGTTGGATTTAAAATTCCTTGGGATGGACTGCTTTTGCGCACCGTAATTGTCGATTCTCCAGCAATTTTTGTAGATTTAGATTTGCTATCAGAAAAAGAAAAAGTTGAACAACGATTTGAAATACCAAAACTTCCCCGTATTCAAATTCGGTCTGGAAGTGTTGAGGTCACCTCTAAAAGTGGTTCCATAAAGATACCGAATATCAATCTGACCCATACGCGAGGAGAAGCTCAGCTTTGGATTGAAGACAATGTTCTGATTGAGGCAGGAAATCGTACGGTGTTGATTTCACCATTTCAGTGGAACGACATCACCCTAGAGAATGGCGATGCGTGGATACAAGACATCAATGTAGAATCTTCAATTGGGTCAATGTTTGGCACCTTTGGTATTCAGGATGGTTTGCTACAAGGGACGATTGATTCTGCCCTAGACTTATCGACCTTGGAATTGCATCCAAAGTGGGAAGGAGATGGATTTTTGTACGTCGCTGTTTCTCCAAGAGGAGACGCTTCCAATCCAAAGTTTGGAATTCAACTCTCAGGGGAACAGTTTTCATTAACGCGTCAAGCCACAACGCGGACCTTTACGTACCAGTTTGATTCCGTGGCATCGCAATTTTTGTTTAAAGAAGGTGTTTGGTGGATTGAACATTTGACGCCAAGGTGGGCTGGGGGACAAAGTGTCTGCACCGGGTTTGTTGATATTGGCAACAACGAAATTCAAGTCCAAATTCTCGGACAACAACAAAATTTGTGGGAATTGGGGAAAGACTTGGATTTGTCTCCCGCACCCTGGCTGGAAATGCAAGCGAATTCGGAAATTGCATTGGCTGGAACAGTCAGTCCTTTGAAATTGACGGGTGATATTGCCATTGATGGTGAGCATTTTCGTACTTCTTCTGGTAATACTCGTGAAAAGGATCCATTGTTGGTACTGGATGAACTGGATTTGGAGGGGACGGTTCAGATTACAAAAACAACGTTGCAATATCAACTCGACTCTGTTCGACTACACAGTGAAGGAGCGATCGAGAGCATTGGGCAAATTGATGGGGTGTTTGAGTTTCCGGCACCCAACAATATGACTGTGGATTTTGATTTTTCTCAATTGGATTTGACAGTGTTGAAACCCTTGGGGGGCAGCCGACTTGGTGGAGTTGCTAGGGGGGGCGGTCGACTGGAAGGACCCATGAAGAAATTGAGTTTGACCAGTCGGTATGCGGTTTCCAATTTTGAGATGCTTGGTTTATCCTATGCTGACACTGTTGAAGTAGACATCACAGGAGAGAACCTCAAAGAACTGACTTTTGATATCGACAAGGCACAAAAGGGTGGTTCTACTCTTATGGGCACGCTTTTCATGCGGTTTGGCAAAGAGTTGTGGATGGATGGTCGATTTGACAGTGTGGATGCTCGCGCCAACAATCTCATGGAGATTTTCTTCGAGCCATTGGACGTGGATGCTGCCGTGTCTGGCTCTGTACTTCTGTCTGGTGTTTCCTCGAACCTTCACATCGAAGCAGATTTTGGGTTGTCGGATGTGTCCTTGTGGGGGGAACCCTTTGACGCTGGACGATTTCGTTTGTCCCAGGATGCCGAGCAACTGACGATTGAAGAGTTTTCAGTGGAAAGAAATGATGGACTCGGTTCTGCTTGGATGCGTGGAACTCGAAAGGATGGAATCAACAACTTTGAAGTGATTGTGGGTGGATTGCCGGTTGAGTATTTGACATGGGTTCTAGAAGGCAAATACCCAGTCCGAGGAAAGATTGACTTCTTGGGCACGATTCGGGGTGAGGGATTCATTCCAAATGGTACGTTGCGCATTCGAGATATGTGGCACGGGATGCAGTCTCTAGGAGAAGCAAATCTACTTGTTCATACTCAAAATGAGGGAATGATTGTACAAGGATCCTTGGCAAAAGGGGTGGATATTGAAGGTTTCACAGGCTTTGCTTTGGATGAAGACTATATTTTTGACTTTCAGGTTCGTGATTTCCGATAGAGGCGCTCCATACAACCATTGTAGGAGAAGACACTGTATCCGGTCTTGTCAATGCAGAGGGACAAATTTGGCAACGTCAAGAACAGTTTGGTGGCGTGGCTGAATTTGGCAATGCCAACCTTGCTTGGAGAGATCGTTGGTTGAAATTGGCTTCACCTGCAACTGTGGAATGGGAAGGGGTGCATGGAAGAACGTCCCCCATACACATTGTTGGATCCGGCAAAACAGATTTGGAACTGTTGGCTGAGAAGACTGGACACCGTCACCTTGTTCAAGGGACTGGAACCTTGGATATGTCGGTGGTGGAAATGGTTTTAGATGGTACGGAACGGGCATCTGGGATTGTCCATGTCAATGGGCAATGGACCGAAGAAGGAATGGATGCCCAACTTGAGATTGAGAACGGCTTTCTTCAGGGCAGTTGGTTTCCCCACCCAATCGAGTCTGTTTACAGTGAAATTTCTATGCTGTACGAAGATGTACAGATTAACACATGGAATAGCGTTGTCGGTGGTGGTGCAGTTTCTCTCGTAGGCTCTGTTGCAACAACAGATTTTCTACCCAGTCAATACAACCTAGAACTCTCTATGAATCAAAGTCGGATTCAACTTCTGGATTGGCTGCCACCCGTAGTCGGCTCTGGGGATTTTCGAGTGACTGGTTCTGCCGACTTGCCCTTGATTACCGGTTCTGTTGTGGCTACAGAAATGACCTTTGTAGATCGAATCGGATGGGAAGGGGCGTTGTTGACCTTTGCACCTGAGGCGTTGACAGGGGCGACGGAAGAAGAGTTGGAGCCATATTTTGAATACGCCATCGACTTTACCGCGCAAGACACCATTCGGATTAGAAACAATTTGGCTGACATGAGTGCCTCCGCAGATTTAAAGTTTGTTGGCAATATGGCTTCTCCTGGAATGTTGGGCAGCATCACCTTAACAGAGGGCGGGCGGGTACTCTTTAAAGAGCGTGATTTCGACGTCTTGCGGGGCACATTGCGCTATGAAGATGCCAGTACTTTTGATCCATTGTTGGATATAGCCTTGGAGACATCTGTCATTACACCTGAACGAGAGGTCGAGATTCGCTATTTCATCACCGGACTGTACAGTGATTGGCAAACCCACACGGCTTCCACCCCTGCATTGCCGCAAGCCGATATCAATGCATTGCTGCTCTTTGGAATGACCCGTCGAGAATTGGAAACAGAAGGTGGTTTGGGGGCCGCGTTGGCAATTGAGGGTTCTGATCTTGTCTTTTCCAAGTTCGGTGCTTCTCAACGATTTGTTGAGGTCGGTTCCGGTATATTTCAAAGTGAGTTGCTCCGACTTGATCGAGTGGATATTGTTTCTGGACCCACCGATCGAAATTCGGCCTATGTGTCTTCCGCTTTGAGACTGTTGGCAGAAAAGGACATTGGCAACGGGACACTTCGTCTTGAACAAAATATAACGGATACAACAGATGTGTTTGTGAGTTGGGAACAACGACTCACTCAACGTCTATACACACGCCTATACTGGTCTAGTCTACAGCAAGGTCGAACCATCAATGGCAATGGGGCTGTTGGTGCAGAGTTTGAGGTACAATGGGAATTGGACTGATTACAGCGTTGATACTTCGATCTGCACAAGCAACAGAATGGTACCATCGTTATGAAGTTGGTGCAGTTTCAATTGTAAATTCCGAGGGCTTTGTTCCTCAGGGAGATCTACAAAGTTTACTTTCTGTACAGGTAGGGCAGCCATTTGACCCTCTACATGTACGACAGGACCTAAGTACACTGTACACCATGGGAGAATTTCAATCCATTTCTGTTGATGTCCTCAATGACTCTGTGGGCAGTGAGCCGTTCTTGCATGTTCGATACAATATCGCCGTCTCTCCAAGATTGGGAACGGTATTGATTGATGCTGACAATCGAAGGGTCAAAAAACTGTTGAAAGAGAAACTGCCTTACTCTTTGGGTCAAGTCTTTCACCCTGCGTTGGAACTTTGGAAATTGGAGCAATATTTGAAATTGCAGCTTGAGGCCATTGGGTATGTCGACGTGGAATTGAAATTGGATTTCGAGGAACGCAATAAAGAAATCGCTCTGTCCATTCAGGTTCTCAGTGTGCGAGACAATCGCTTTGCTTCGATACAGGCTGTCAATCTACCTACGGAAGTGAAGCGACCATACAAAAGATTGCTGCGAAAATACAACATCCAAGAAGGGGAATTGGTGCAAATTCGACGCATCAACGATTTCAAACTGGCTGTACAGGATTTGTTGCATCGTTCTGGTTGGTTGGATGCAAAGGTTCGTCTGTTGCTTCAGGCAACTCCCGAGCAAGAGCAAGACTTGAAACTCCTCATTGAGCCTCAAAAGCGGGTCCAATTGGTGTTGGGACAGTTTGACGGCGGGTTGCCAATTCGAAGGGCGCTCGAGTCCTCAGACTTTCTTCGAGAAAATTTGAATCTCTATAGTGGTGTGTTTCTCTCAAACGCCGATGTCCCTAGACTGACGGAAAGTTTACTTCAATGGCTTGAAACAAAAGGGTATCTAGATGCCAAAGTCAATTTGACACTGAAGGAATCAAAACAGCGCCATATCATTGTTGCCGATGTAGCATTGGGAAGTCGACACGAAATTACCGACATTGTTTTCCCTGAAACAACCTTGTTTACATCAGCGGAATTGATGTCGACATTTACGCTTGAAAATGATGGTGTAAAGCCTGGGTTGTTGATCAATGGACTCTATTTACCCAAACGCGTTCAGAAAGGTCTTGAGTCAATAGAACAGGCTTACATGGCTGCTGGGTACCTGGATGTTGATGTGGCGCTGAATGAAGAAATTCGCTCTGGTACGACCGTTTCTTTACACTCATTGAGGGTTGAGATTGAAGCCGGAAAGCAATATCAACTTGGTTTGATCACTGTGGAAGGGGGACGAGACAGCATCAATCAAGAAATCATTGCGGAATTGTCAGGGGTATATCAGCCCCATGCAATTGAAGACGGCAAACGAAAGTTGCAACAAGCCTATCAGGAAACCGGATTTTTATACGCAACTGTCTCAGTAGACACAACCATCACCCAATCAGAGATTGTCGATGTTGAGTACACGGTTCAAACAGATGATTTGGTTCTTCTTAGAAATATTGGTATTCGGGGCAATCGACTGACGAAGAGGGAAGTGATTGATGATGTTGTCAGACTGACTCCAGGAATGCCTCTTTCTCCAAGTACCATCGAGGAAATTCGGTATGACCTCAATGCGTTGGAACTGTTTGAAAACACGACTGTCCGATTGATAGGGGATACACCTCAGCAACAAGACTTGCTGATTGCTGTCGAAGAACGTCCTCAATGGGCCGTTCGGACAGGGGGCTCCTTGGCTACTGACTTGGGGCTGTTGGCCATTGGTTCCGTACACAATCGAAATATTGGTGGCAATGGACGCCAAGCATCTGTACTTGGGCAGTTTGGGTACGCGTGGACCGACGACGCATGGCGATTTGACAGCACAGAACCGATTTGGCGATTGGCATCGACCTACATTGCTCCAAGAACACCATTGGACATGAGCAACGTGCGTATTGAAACCATTTTTCAGGAGATTGTGCAGCAGCCAAATTATCGGATCGTACAATCTGGAATGGGGGTGGGCTTGGGATTTGAACCCACCAACAATGTCAATTTTCTTATGGAGTATCGATTGAGACGTATGGAACTGGATGATGTTGAACCATCGCTGTTGTTAACTGGAGAGCCATGGTCGATGTTGTTGGCAACCGATACG
>CBFICN010000152.1:0-9180 GCA_965661045.1 uncultured Myxococcota bacterium | reverse complement strand
AACGGTCTCCTTTAAGGGTATGGAAAATTCCATCGCGCAGTTTGACGAAGCCCCCGAACTGTTGCAGCACCTGTCCCACCTACATCGGTTGGATGAGTCCAGACACCAAGCGACAGCCTTGAAACTGTCAAAGCTGTCTTCGGAAGTGTTGAACAAAAGTGGTTGGGAATCAAAAAGACTGTTCAAATTCGCCATTCGAAGTGCGTGGCCCAGTAATCGATTGTTGGAAAGCCGTGTGGCTTTCTGGAAGCAGGTCCTCTTTGAAGGGCGTGTGTTTGACAACGTTTCGATTGAGGACAAACAGGCGTTCTTCAGTCACATTTGCACTGTCGCCCGACAAAGTTTGCTCAAGCTCCACCCCAGACAGGTGAAGATTACCGAGCAGGTCACCAAACGAGCGGTTACTGAGGCTGGATTGTCGCCCGAGTTCAAAGCGCTCTTTGTCGATGTTCTCCGGAAAGACCCCATTCACAGAAACTTGGTTGCTGCCCTCTGATGGTTGCTGCGTCTGACGATGGTCGAGTGTGTGTTCGTTTGTTGCGTCTTGGTGTGTGTCGATAAGGCTTAAGGAAGTGGCTTGCTTGAGTGGCAGCGTGCTTGGTTGAGATCCATCGAGTTCTGTTGGAAAGTTGGCGAACATCCACAGTTCCACCGTTTGCCACCCATATTCGAGCACCAAATGAATGCGGTCGCTCCAATAATTTGCCGTCAAGCACATCAAGGACCCATCGGTCATTTCCAATTGCATATCCAGTGTGGATTCTGTACGGGTTTGGATGTGTACCCTGTGCAATGTCAAACTGGGAACAAAGCTTTGTACAAAGTGAATGGTGCTGTCTAAAAATTGAGGATCGGTGGGTAAAATAAGCATGAGAGACTCCATAAAAGTTGATTGTTGACCGAAGGTCGACCATCATGGAGCAAGATTTGTGCCAAAGAAACATAGTCGAATGATTCGATGGAGTAGAGGTATGCGTCAGCCAATTGGTCAATTGTACTGACCAATTTCGTCATTTTTCGTCAATTTAAACCAATGATTTAGCACGTCATTTAGAAAGTCATGTAAAATCGGTGGGTTATGACTCACCAGATTGGCAATCGAATCACAAAGGTCGATCCTTCATTGGCTGTCGATAGAACTTGTATTTCGGCATTGTGTCCGGTGACGATGCGTTCTACCATGGCCAGTCCAATACCGTCGCCTTCTTTCTTGGTGCTGTAAAAAGGAATAAAAATATTCTGTTTCACACTGCTGGACATGCCGTGACCGGTGTCAGAAATGTGTACTTCCACGGCGGGTTGTCCTTGTAAGTGACCTGTACGACATTTGCCCAATTTGGTGAGAATGGTGATCTGTCCATTATCCTCAATGGCATCGATGGAATTTTGAAGTAGGGTTTGCCACACATACTGAAGCAGTGCTGGATCGCCTTCAATGTCCGGTAGGGTATCCAACAGTTTCCAGGTCCATTGAATGTGTTGGCTTGGTGCTTGCAGACCTTCTTTGGCCTGTCGAAGCAGTGCATTGATGTTAACCCCCTCTAAAACGGGCGTCATTGGATTTGCATAGAGGGTAAACTCCCGTAACCACCGCTGAAGTTTGGTGACTTCGATGCTCATGGCCTCGGTGTACAACGGCAACTCATCATTGAGAACACCTTGCTGGATGGCTTCAATAGATGTTTGCAATGTTTCCAACGGTCGAGTCAGTTCTTGTGCAAGTCCACCGGCCATCGTACCGAGAGACTGAAGACGGTGGGTCTCTTTGATCGTGTGAATGGCATCAATGGTTCCCATCAATAAAGATACACGTTGGGTGAGTTGCTGTAGAGCATCGAGTTCGGCGTAAGAAAATCCACCGCTGTGTTGGTCCAATTTCAAATTGAGCCATCCGACCACTCGACCCGATGACCAAAAGGGAAAACAAACGTCGCTGTTCATTTCGGTCAGAATCGTGACGACTTCTTCAGCCAGAGGGGTGAAGCGTTTGGGAGAGGACGTTCTGGAGCGATGCACCTGGTTTCCATAGGAAAATTGGGCCATCAAACTGTCGCTTTGAACCGACAAGATGGGATTGCCTTGTCCCAAACATCCCGTTTGCTCAAAGAGATTTTTGTCTGGACTCCATCGATACGTCGACACCATTTGTGTTCGCCCCGCATCGTGAATTTGGTGCAACAGCGTCTGTTCCAAAGACTCGATCTCTAGGTTGTGGTGCAGAGACGCTTCCAATACACGAAGGCTTTCTTTGAACTCAGAGCCTTGTCGGTTCAACAACTGTCCGCTGAGTCTGTTGATGTGTTGCTGAATGTCGGTATAAAAAGTGACAAAGAGCAATGCCACCAACCAAATTTGAAACCCAGTGTGGGCAGACTTGTCCCCATCGAGCACCAGTGCAAAACCGATCAGCACAGAGAGAATTAAGGCCATCAGTCCTTGGGTAAACAAGCGTGCAAACAGTTCTTGTAGGGATATTAGCCGCGTCAATTTGACATTGAGATGCAGTACGTAAAGTGACAGCATAGACAGGGGTGCACCAATGGGGGGAATCGGACCTTGTAGAAAGGCAATCTGCTCTCGCTGGGTAATGTCAGAGAGGTCTAAGTCGGGCAACAGCAATCGCATCCACCCTTCGATCAGCAGTGCCACAATGGGGGTGAAGAGCAATCCCAACAATTGACGGAGTCGTGCCTTTCGGTGAAACTCCCAATCTTGGGCGACCAATTTCCACAGCCAGTACAGTCCAAAGGTACAACTTCCAAAGAACCAAACGGAAATGAGATACTCTGGCGCACCAATAATCGGGGCTCGATATGCCGTTTGACTTTTTAAAATGAGGTAGACCACCCCAACTGTCAGCCCGAGTCCCCACAGTACGTGATCGGCTTTGTGCTCTTTGATTTCCAGCCACCGCACCAAGAATCCCAACAACGCAGCCGGCAACAACGCGGCAGTGATGGGATAGATTGAACCAACAACGCCCACGCTCAGTAGATGCAGTCCAAAAGATCCAAACCCCACCGCCGCCAGTCCACACAGCAAGACGAAAGAGCCGGTGGCAGTGTAGAGGCGAAACGCGCGTCCATTTCGAATGGCCAGGATCAGCGACCCCAGTGCCACCAATAAATAGATGATGGAGTTCATGGTGGATGTCTCAAAGGTTCTGAGTTGCCTATAACCGATTGTTCAGGAACATCTGTAGCAGAAAAATCAGAAAGAGCCCCATCAGCAATTGTCGAAAACGGGGTGAGATTTCTTTGGCACAAAGTTTGCATTGACACTTGTATCCATTTCTATATTCCTTTTGATTCGGATAAAAATTCGAAAAGTGTACAAAAGGGATATACTCAACCCCAAAGACGTTGGCATTGCCAAGGAGTATTTTATGAAACTGACCCCCACACTCATTCCCATCGGACTCAGTGTCCTTTTGATGGCCTGTTCAGATTACGGCTATGAGAGCAAGATGTCTGCCGATGAATCTTCAGACGGCGCATATGGATATGGAGATACAGGTTCCAACAGTGCTCCTGAAGACAGTTGGGAGGAATCTGACAGCGATTACGACGATGGTCTCGGTTCAGAGGCTGAAAGTGACTTCATGAGTCTACGTCCCGCTACAACCGATTCCTATGTCTTTGTGGCAAATCCAGATCGAAACACCGTGACTCGAATTTCGGTTCCCAGTTTGGCAGTGTTGACGGCTGAAGTGGGTGTGGAACCCAGTTTGGTTGAAACCAGTGCCGACTATTCTCGGGCGATCACCTTCAACAAAGGGTCAAACAGCGTGAGCATCATTGATGCAGCGTCTTTGGAAGTGGCAGAAGTCGAAGTGCGACGCAACCTAAACCAAATGAAGATGTCTTCACAAGGTGAATGGGCCGTTTGTTACCACGATGTGGGTGCAGAAGGTGGCGGTGCTTCCAGTGGTGGTGCCATTTCTTTCAACGCAATTTCGATTGTAGACCTAGAAAACGAGGCACACTTTGAAGCGATGGCGGGATCTTACCCGCACGATGTACAGTTCACCGAAGACGGTTTGATGGCGGTGGTGATCAGCGATGATTACTTGTCTGCGATTGACTTTTCGAGTGGTGAACCGGTCTTGCGTCGCATTGCCATTGCCGATGACTTGGTCAATCCTCCCAGAGCCGAAGAGGTGTTGCTGGACCCACAAGGTCGCTATGCCATCGTGCGTCAATATGGTGTAAACGAACTGGTCTTGGTGGATTTTGAAACGGAAGGCGACGCAGTGAGTATGATTGCAGTCGGTGAAAACCCCACCGATATGGACGTGTCTCCAGATGGCACCGAGGCCATTGTGGTCGCTCGTGGCTCAAAGGAACTCTGGGTCTACGACTTGGAGGATCCATCTTTGGCACCAACGGTGTTGGCATTGCCCGAAGAAGAGGTCTTTGGCTCGTTGATTTTAAGCCCAGACTCCAGTCAAGGTTTGCTCTACTCTACGGCTTCACAAGAGTCGACAATGGGTGTATGGACGCGTGACGCAGACGAGATTGTGGTGCGTGGACTGGTCAAGCCCGTCTCCAACATTGGTGTTTCGCCAACAGGTGAAACCGCTGTTGTGTTCCACCCACGGGAAAATGGAGATGTGGATTCCAGTTCACAGTTCTACAACCACTTTGCGTTGTCCTTGGTAGATCTGTCCGATTACTTTACCTCGGCCTACCAATTGGCCGCTGAGCCAGAGTCCTTTGCATCGACACCTGATGGCAACATTGGTTTTTACACCATGAAAAATCAACCATACTTGGAACTTCTTGATTATCGTACCTTTGTACCGAGTGAGATCCGATTGCCAAGCAATCCAGTACACTTGGGCACACTTCCAGAAACCAACACGGCCTTTGTTTCTCAAGAGCACGGATTGGGGCGCATTTCCTTCTTTGATACGGACGAAGGTGTGTTGCAAACCATCACCGGCTTTGAACTGAACGCCGCCATCGAACAATAATTGCATACGGAGAATGAACATGAAAAATACTGTTTCAATTCTAACGGCGCTGACCTTACTTTCAGCCTGTGAAACCTATCAAACGGATGACCGATCGGGTCAACTGTGGGACACCAATGTCGCCAGTGCCAATGACGGCATCTACATCAACCTTCCATTTGCTGGCGATTTGATTCGCGTCAATGCAGGGGGCATTTCAGTGGTCGACTTGGACGGTGCAGTGCCCAATCGACTGGTGGAGTCTCCAGACGGCTCACAAGTTTTGGTCTTTGCAACCTGGCAAGAGTGCAAGGAAGAGAGCGAGGATATTGTGTTCCCAGAAGACTGTGGAGAGTTGGTCGACAATTCAGTCCTCTCGATTGTGTCAGACGCATCCGTGACGTCTGAAGTGGAGATTCCCAGTCACCTCAACACCATTTCCTTTTCCAATGATGGTGCCATTGCGGTTGCCTATTTGGATTACGATGCTGGTGGAGACATTCAAGTAGACGGATTTGCCGATTTGGGTGAGGTTGCATTCATTCGAGTCGCAGACGGAACGATGGGATCCGCATCGGTTGGTTTCTCACCGAAACAAGTCCTGTTCAGCCCAGACAATCAAGCGGTGGTTATGAGTCGATCTCAGGTTGTGGCAGTGGACCTGGAGACTTTTGAAAAGACCTTGGAAGCCCCGTTGACACTCGACGCTGATCAAGCGATTGACCCTTCTGGTGCTGAGTTGGCCTATGACCCAGTGTCTGGTGTGACCAACCTGTTGCTCACCGTTCAAGGCAGCAGCGACATTTACATGTTGGACCTGCAGAGCAAGTATTGGAACATTGGAGATTTGGGTGCGATTCCCACCGACATTGGTGTGGATGAAGTGACCTCTCAATCGGTCTTTGTCTTTTCGAGTTCTTCAAAAGCCGTTGTGCTTGACCACAGTCAGTTGGCAACGTTGAACGCCTCCTCTCTTGAGGATGTGGACTTGGAGGAGCCGAGCAACAAAGCGTTGATGGGCGACGGATTTGCGATGCTTTACAATGACGCTTCTGGTGCGGTACACGATGTGTACAAACTGGACTTGGAAACCCGTGAACTCACGGAGTATGTTGTCTCCAATCCAGTGTCCGAACTGATGGTCACCGAATCAGGAAACTTCGCAGTGGCGATCGTTCGTCCCGAAACCTATGGTGGCAGTGATTACCAAGACTCTCGCTATGGACTCTCCATCTTGGATTTGTCCTCCGATGAGAGCATCTCGTTGGTTGCCCAAAGTGAACCGATTGGTGTCGCCTTGGTAGAAGATGAGTCCAACTCTTACGCACTGGCGCTGTTGGCCGGGTCTGACACCTTGCTTCAAGTGAATTTGGCCAGTCCAAACTCACCGGCAGAAGTGGATTTGCCAGCGTCACCGGTATCGATTGCGGCCATGCCCGATGGGAATTTTGTGATCACCCACAACCAGTCTCTGGGTATGGTGTCCATCTTGGATCCTTCAACCCTCGAACTCCAAACGATGAGCAACTTTGCCGTCACCAACTTGTTTGAACAAAAAGAATTGCCACGCACAGAAGGCAGCGATGCTGAGGAGGCAGAATGAACACATTACTCGCAACACTCCTATCCGGATCCGGAACCCAATTTGACTATACGTACTCACTGGCGGTTGAAACAGGTATGGTTGAGCAAGCCGACGTAGACTGGGATTACGCCACAGATTGGCAGAGCAGCACCGGTGGACTTCGATTGGGCTATCAGTTGACGAACACAGTGGACATTTTGGGTTCGGTACATTGGGGTCAACAAAGCAATGGGTACAATGATTACTACTACGAGTACGATTACGAAGAAGGCTACACCACTGGATTGACTGGCTATGAAACACAAGTTTCTGAAACGCTGATTCATGTCGGTCCCAAGTTCAGTTGGAACCTCAAACCTTGGTTTGCTCCCTATGCAACCGTTCAAGGTCTGTTGATCCACAATCAGTTGCAGATGAGCGACAATGGCTCGTTTGACGAAGACTCCACAACGTTGGTGGATGCGTCAGCGATGGGTTTTGGTGCGACAGGTGCACTGGGTCTTGAGTTTCGCACCCGACCACTGGCGAAGAAAGCACAACTGTTTTTCTATGGTGAAGCCGGCAATACCGAAGCGACCGCACTCAATTTCTCTTTGAAAGGCGCTGGTGTTGGTGAAAAAGACATCAGCATTGGAGACTTGGGCTACGGTGGTGCCTATTTCCGTCTGGGTGCAGGGATGAAATTCTAAGAGACACACAGTTCTGGGTTCATCGAAGGTCGATGTTGCTACTGTACTACAGGGTGCATCGACCTTTTGTTGTGTTCACTCAAAAACACTTCATACCAGCCCAACTGTTCGTCAGGAATCAAAACATAGAAATGCAATCTTGTGATACAGTACAGTCAGGAGCATAACGGGAGTGTATATGTCACAGAAGGGTAAAATACTGGTTGGAATGACAGCGGGGCTTGTGATTGGTTTGGGTGTGCAGCAGGTCCAAGCACTTCCAGGGGCATCGATTGGATACGGTCAAAATCCTTTGGTGTCAATTGGTGGTTCTGCCTACAATACTGAAACCAAAGTGTTGTTTACGGCACCGGCAGATCAAGACATCATCGTCAAAGACATCATCCTCACATCCTTCAGCAATCTCAATTGCAAGCGGGCGCACAAAAGTGAACTCATTTTGGGTTCTGGCGCGGTGTTGGGACAGTTTGAAACATCCAACGGCAGTTACAACAACAACGACAACACCATGTCAACCGGTCTATCCATACAACACGCTTTTGGTGGTGGATTGAGGGTTCCAGCAGGGGATACATTGACCTTTGTTGTCACCGAAACGGATGGGGACGGATATTGCCCCAATACCAACAACTACGGCGTGCGTTACATGGTGTCAGGATACCATGCACAAATGTAATAGGGTGTTGACTGTATCGCTGCTGACCGCATATGCGATTTTGGGGATTTCATGTACGGGTGAGTCCAAAGAGTGGAACGTACCCTATGGCCAAAGCAATGCAGAACCTTCCAATGAAGTTGTGACAGAGCCAGACGATACAGCGGTAGAGAACCCCAGTGGCTATGAGGTGGGTGATGCCATTTTGACAATCGCCACTTATCCTGATCCACCGTTGAACAACGGCCAAATTATCGATGAATGGGTCGATGTGGCGATGTATGATGACAACTATGCAGTGCAGGTTGGCGTCAGTGGGATTGGGTTGGTGTCCACACAGACCGGTGAAGTACTGGATCGTCAAAATACCGGTCGAGGATATTCAGTGGATTCAGATGGGGACTTGATCGTGGTGGGGTCTAGAACCCATCGAATCAGTTTGTGGCGCTTTAAAGAGGGTGAGACCTTAAGTCCTGCTGGGTTCATCGAGGGGCAAGGAGTTCATGAAAAAGTAGCGGTGGATGGTGATCTGATCGCCGTGGCGTGGAGAGAGCAAGGGGTTCGATTGTACCAGAGCAACACCGACGTTCAGTTGATTTCAACCATCACGGCAGACAATGCCTACGCTGTCGATATTGTTGGGGATAGACTGGTCTATGCCGACGGTCAGCAACTGTATTGGATGGATGTGTCGGATCCCAACACCCCCATAGAATTGGATCGTGTGACGTTGGACAGTGAAGTGCGGGACATTGAGACCGATGGGGTACACATTGTCTTGGGACTTGGTGGACACGGTGTGCAACTGTTGTCAGTGGAGAACGATGCACTGGTGGATTTGGACGTGGATGCACCACAAGGAACCGTTTTTTCTGTTTCCTTGGACGGTTCACAGGTATGGGTGGCATCTTGGGATGCGACCACGCTCTATGACATTCAGGGGGAGGCACTGCTTCCACTGGCACAGGAAACGCCCTTGTCGGCGGCGATGGGTGTGGCAGCAGTCAACGGTCGTGCCATCGTGGCAGATTGGTATCAGTCTACGGTCTTAGAGCGAGTGGCTGGGCGTTGGGGTCCCGAAATACACGTGCCCAGTCAGGTTCGATTTCGCAGTGGCGAAGCCTCGTCTCAAGTTCTTTGGGTGCAAAATCACGGGGCCCAACCGTTGGAGGTTGCCTTTGACAACATTCCCAGTGGGTTTGCCGTCGAACACGTTCAAACCGATGAACAAAGCACGCGGGTTGCTGTGGGTGGTCAAGAAGCTTTTCGAATCAGCGCACCCGCTGGCAATTGGAAC
>CBFICN010000151.1:0-9319 GCA_965661045.1 uncultured Myxococcota bacterium | reverse complement strand
TCCTTTGGCCTTCCAATCGACGACTTAAAAATGTGGTGGACACGACAAGCCGATTTGACAGAGTGGGATGGCACGACGCAAGACCCTGAACTCCCCGCGGATGCAATCGTGGTTACGGAATGGATTGCCCACGAAGACTTCGACATCAACTCTCTACAGATGGGACTGGCACACAATTACGACATCGCCTTGCTATTTTTGGCTGAACCAGTGCTGGATGTCAAACCGGCCTATCTTCCAACCGCAGAAGAAAATGACGCGATGATGGAAGGAGACTGGTTGGCAGTGGTCGGCTGGGGTCAGCAAGTTGCCACCGGACAACAAGAAAGCCCCCCTCCGGGAACCTACGCCATCAAACAGCAAGGAGAGTCTTTCATCTCCGCCATGGCGGCCTTTGAATTCAAAGTGGGTGAAGAAGTCGACGATGTGCGCAAGTGTCACGGAGACTCTGGTGGACCCAGTTTTTGGGAAGCCGCAGATGGGCTCAGACTCGTTGGGGTCACCAGCCACGCCTACGACATGAGCGACTGCAATGAAACGGGTGGTGTTGACACCCGCGTACACTTCTACCGTGATTGGATCGAAGCCAAAATGGTCGATGGATGCGAATCAGGCACACGTGTGTGGTGTGATGAGCCGGGCATTTTGGAAGCCAATTATTTTGAGAAGTTAGAAGAAGATACAGTCGAAGAAGAAAAGGGCCTATTCGCTTGCAGTACAGGTGGTTTAGACTGGAACTTGTCTCCCTTCTTTGGACTAATTGGATTGCTTTGGCTGCGCCGTCGAGATCAAGTCTCAGGCTAAGGCAGTCAGTACTGTGCAATCCATCGACAGTCCAAAATTCAAAGGACAAGCGTTACTGGCGGCTTGGAAGTCGGCACCCCAAGCGCTCGGTCTTCCAATGGAAGACTGGGGACACTGTGACATTCGTGGACAGCGATGCGTTGACTTTCGTGCCGTGTATCGAAACCTTTCATACTTTGCTGCGCCAGACTGTGACCTCAAACACTCTGTGTTTGCCCATTCCAACCTGACGCATGCAGACTTTCAACGCTCCAAACTCAACAAAAGCATTTTTGTCTCTGCACACCTTGAACAAGCGAGACTCAACGCAATTGACGGAAGATCAACCAATTTTTCACACGCCCACTTGCGGTCTGCCTCTTTTCAACGCGCCACACTGCAACACGCTCATTTTCGATTCGCCAACCTTCACCACGCCAATTTTCAACAGGGCGATCTGCGATGGTCTGATTTTCGAGGCGCAAATTTGGCTCAAGCAAAGATGGATGGCAGCAGTCTGGTCGGTGTGCAAATCAACCCTCAAACTGTGGAGGCCAGTGGATGGCGTGAAGAAGACGTCGCAGACTGGATCGCACAAGGGGCACGCTGGTCAGACGAAGCAATTGAAGGTACACGATGGTCGAGTGGGGTCGATCTACAAAGCAAGCAACACACTCGTGTTAATGTAGAGAACGCACTTCGATCTGTGTGTACAGACCTGGGACACATCCTCATTGCAGGGCAACCACCAACCTTATTCATCGCTGGTGTAGATGTCCACAGCACACAACTCACAGAACGCCTCCAGCAAATTGCGACGTACACCGTGGGACCGAATTCACAACCAAAGGACAAGTGGGAACCGATGCATCAGTGGCTCAGAACTGGCGGAGTCCTTCACGAGTGGGCAGAACTGGATGGTGAGATTGTCTGTGTAGCCAGCATAGAATTTTGAACTGTGAATTTTGAATTGGCTCTTGTATCAATGCCCTTGAACCTTGAACAATGGGACAACCCTGAGAAATCTGATACACTACGTCCACATCAACTTTGACGACACTGGATTCGACATGCACTCTTTATCTGATGCATTGCTGGCTTTTCAAGCAGCACCAACCCACCATGCAGAACTTTTTCGAACCTTGGTACAGCACCCCATTTGGTTTGTTCCCGCACGAGACGGTCAACCGTTGTTGCAACAACGAGAAGACGAAAATCACCTTCACATCTATTCGGAAGAGTCTCATTTACAAGGACACAACCACGATGAGATTGGCAGCATTGAATTTACCAGCAAATGGCTCTTCGCCAACCTACCTTCCGTTCACTCGATCATAATTGACGGACACACCCAACACGCCTTACAAGTTCCCAGTACCCTCTTCGACTCTTTGACCCAGATGAGCACAGCGCATCAGCTTGAGCAGTTGCTGGCCGATCAGTCCAGGAATGATGGGTTCATGACGGCGCTGAAAGCACACCAGTCCTATTATCTACCATTGGTGCAGGATGCATCAGGTCAAAACCACGTAGCCCTCGCTCCCGACCATCAGCAGCGGGCTTTGGTAGCCATATTCACCGCCGAAGATGCTGCTCAGCGTTTCATCCAAGCGGCTTCGGACAAACTAAGCAATCTGCAGATGGACATTGTAGATGGAGACAAACTCTATCACCATTTGAATCAGTTGCCGCTGGATGGAATGGTGCTCAACTGCTATGGCCCAACAGCCCCAATCGCCATCAACAAATCAACCATTTCTGCGTTGGCATCTTTCAATCGCATGTAATTGCGCTACGTGTCTGTATATGCAAGATTCTTTTGAGCCATCAACAGCCCAAACTGCGTTGTCTGCGCTGTTTGCCAGCGGTACTTTTTCACTCGACAAAGCACTCCATTGGATTGATCAAGACGAAAACCCCAGTCTTGTAGGGGATCCCGATGACCCAAATGCTTTACTCGCACAGTTAGACCAAGTGGCGAAACAAATACACCTCCCCAATCCCACAGAAATTCTTGATTCCATCTGTCGGATCAACCACCACCTATTTTTCACACTTGGTTTTTGTGGGGACACCGAAGACTATTACCACCCCCACAACTCACAACTCCACAAAGTGTTGGAACGCAAGCGCGGCCTACCCATTTCGCTTGGGGTACTGTACATTGAGGTGGCTCGACGACTCGGAGTCGAGGTGCAAGGCATTGGCTTTCCTCGGCACTTCCTAATCCAACCCACCGCTGCGACTCGTCCCTTCTACATTGATCCATTTGACAAAGGCAACATCTTAACGGAAGAAGATTTGCTCGGGTGGCACGAACATTGGGGCATTGATCAACCATTTGAAGAGTGTCTTGCACCCAGTTCACCCCAATGTATTGTGCTGCGCATATGCCACAATCTGTTCTACGCCCACAATCGACTGCAAAACTCTGAAGGGATGCTTCGTTCGATTGAACGGATCATGACACTGCAACCCAACCTAACAGAACTTCACCGAACCCGTTCCGTGGTACTGGGACGAATGCATCGATACACTGAATCCAAAGATGCACTCGAACTCTATATGCTGTACAACCCTGAAGCCAAAGACATTTCAGAGTGTCAGCGAGACGTTGCAATTTTGAAGCAGTTGTCCAATAAAAGCATATAATCGTATTCAAGCAAACCATCAGTCGAGTCAGTATGGTCCGTACCAAGGTTGAACCAAAGGAGTCATGAATGACCAAAGCCGTTGTCTTTGATTTAGATGGGACACTTGCAGACTCGATACACTGTATTGTGACCGCCATGAAGCGTGTGGCTACGCAAATGCAACTTGTAGATGCTTCCACCCAGTCCATACGACACCTCATTGGACAACCGTTGAACGTAATGTTTCCCACGCTGTACCAAACAACACCCACTCAAACCCAAGAGGCCATCGATCGGTACCGCATTGAATATGTGCACTTGACCCAAACGGAGGAGCAACTGTTTGAAGGGGTACTTGAACTGCTGACTCAACTCCGCAACCACAATGTTAAACTCGCCATCGCAACGGGCAAAAATCAAGCGGGGGCTGAACACGCCTGTGAAAGACTGGGACTCAATCCATTCTTCGACAGCATTCATGGTATTCTACCAGGTACACCTGGCAAACCAGATCCCGCTGTGCTGCGCCGTGCGATGACCGCACTGAATGTCAGCCATAGAGAATGTGTCATGGTCGGAGACACCACCTATGATATGGCACTTGCACAGGCCGTTCAGGTGAGGGGTATTGGTGTGTCTTGGGGCGTTCACAGTCGCACAGAGTTGAGTACGCAAACTACACAAGTCGCTGATTCGATGATAGAGTTGACAGAGATTTTACTCGGATAGACTTCGGAGGCTTTATGCAGAAATGGTTAGAAAAACTCATCGTTTCAAAATCCAGTGATGACATTGACGATTCAATTGATTGGACAGAGCAGCAATCTACACTGGGGAATACAAACTCACTTGTATGGTTGCTGCAAGAAAATCTCAACTTAACGAACATTTTAGACTTGACCGTCACAACCCCTCGTTCGACACCCACTTCCGTTAAAGAAACACTGAACAATCCGCTCTTTGTCATCTCCAGCCCGTCGAAGGATTTACTCAATCAAGTTCAAGAGCTCTATCATCTACTTGATGTATATGATATTGAATATGACTATTCCTCAGACACCAAAAGGATGAACTGGACTGCTTATCACAGTGGATACGATCTGGATGCCTCAACACCACCAACTGAAAGTGGCTCTATTGACATCGAAGAAGTCATTCCTCTCTCCATTTCCGACATCGACAGGACAGACTGTTTAGACCACCAATGGCACGCCACTTTTATAAAGATGAAAATCAAATACAACAACGTCACAATAGAACACCCTCTCATTATTTTGCACGCAGCGCACACGGCTGTCGCACCACTGTTTACAGACGTGTCTCCCATGGGCGTCGTTCTCAATAAACTCACAAAAAACAGTGCCCCAAGCCCGTATCAAAAAGAGGGGCCCTTACTCAGTGCGGTGACAAGTATGAAGCCATCCTTTGTCGCAATCGATACTCCAGACTTTGTATACCAGCACGAACATTCTGTTGGAGTTGTACAATGGTATACGGTGACTGACAAAACCTGGACTTTAGTTTCCAAGTGACCGCAATATTTCCTCAAAGGACGCTTTCATCTCTCTGACGGTTTGAAAGCGATGCTCCCTGCGTGTCGTCGCTTTGTGGTACCACCCCTGCCAGGCGGCAAGTCTTTCAGGTAATTTCACTTGCAAACCATGTACGGTCGGACCATGTCCGTGCATACAAGCGAAAAGTAGACCCAAACCATATATGTCTGCAAGATGAACATCTTTGGGGCCGGCTTCAGGATCGCGGTACCGAAGTGTACCCATGCTTTGAGCAGTTAAAGTTCCTGTCTTATCGTCTTCTTCCACAATTTTTGCGATGCCAAAATCGATGATTTTTAACACACCATCACGATTGATCATTACATTGCTGGGCTTCAAATCTCGATGATAGACCCCTTGTGAATGCACATAGTCCATACCTTCTAGGAGTTGACCCATATAGTCTGATACAGTCTCTTCAGGGATCCCCCGTTCTATTTCTTCACTCAATGTCAACCCGTCAATGTACTCCATATCAATGTACATCAAGCCTTTGATGAAACCGCTGCCGTTGATTTGTACAATATTGTTGTGCCTTAAACGAACCAGTTTTCCCTCACGAAAAAATTGTTTCACCATCTTCGGATCTTGCAGTAGATCTGGGTACAATATCTTGAGTGCCACATCTTTGGATATGGCAAAACACCGAGCCTGGTAAACTTCCCCGGCACCACCAGAACCAAGCCGACGAACTTTTGAATAGACACCCCAATCTTCATTGGTGATATTGCTATTGAAACTACCCTCTGCAATTTCAATTGTCTCAATCTGATGTGCCATAAAAATATGCTTCCTGTATTCCGTATAGGCACTCTCGCGATCTGTCGGCAGATAATTCTGCGTATGATAAAACTCATCAATCGGATGTCTATACAAAAAACGTCGACGCTCTTCATCGGGGCTGCTTCTACGAATCCACAGTAAAATGGAGCGGGTATACGTGTATTGAACGATGTATGGATACAGATTTAAAATCTTCTTGCTATGTGGCGACCAACAGTACACAATTTTGCCGTCTGTCATTTGTGTCAATCGCGTTCCCTTTTCTAATCGAACGGTGAATTTGACTTCTTCTCCAGGCTCCAATATTCCACGTGCTGGTATCCAATGTGCTTCCGCTTTCTGAGGAACAAACTGGTGAGGAACTAGGCGTTGAAAGAATCCCAAGTGGTAATTCTGTAGCCAAGAAACTTGATCCAGTAAAGTTCGAAGACCCCTTTCAAAGTCCAGCTCTTGGAGTCTACGTGAGGCCTGCTCCGAAGACAAAATTAAATCGTCATGGGCAAAGCGATTTCGCTCATCTTTGACGACGCCTACCCAATTCTGATACACATCGGAGGCAATCAATCCCTCCAAATGAGGAAAGAAATGAGGTTCATCAATCTCTCTTCGACACTTTACCAAGGTGGTTAGATGCGTGTACAGAGCTCCAAAACTTGGCTTCAATGCATGACCTGTAGCATTCTTGACAACTTTTTTTAGGTGTTGGTAGCGTACATCGTCCGCCACCAAAGCAGCCATTTCACACACCAAACATGAATAGATAAACTGAAAGAGCCCCTCTACACATCGAACGCCCCAAGCATATTTATCTTCTGAACACGTCGACGTATGATAGGCTGAATACAGCATGGCAACTGGTGCTGGAAAGAAAAATCGACCGACAGAAGGCGTAAAAGAGCCCTGCACCGACTCAGCACCGCGCATGGTCTGTACACGAACGCGACTCTGTTGAATGTTGATGCGGAGTTGACGAAGCAAATGCTGAATGGCTTGTACAAACTGTTGGAGACAGTCTTCTTTCGAAAGTGTCTTCAAGTTTTGTTCATTGTAATTGGGTACAAACCGAGACTCTAAATAGGTGTGTTTCCCAAAAAATACTCTATTTCTAGGTATGTTCGACAAAGACAACAATTCAATATTGGATACCTGAGAACGGTTCCTGAGCCACAACTCTCGATTGATTTGGACCATCCATTGAATCAAGGCTCGCTGTGTGTATTCCAGCAACTTGGCAGGTCGGAGCCCATTGACAAGTTTGGCGTCGAGATTGGCCAATGCATGACTCCCTCTAGTCTTTGCAAAGTTTTCCAGAGCCAGTAGAGAAGGTTGAGGTTGCATCTCCTCTTTTCCATGCTGAAAAGCGATAATTTGAGCAAGTTGAAAAACGTACTCTACACCGTCCACAGTACGTTTGGGGGTTTCAAACATGTGTTTCAGATTGTAAGCACCATCAGCATAGAGATGGCCATTGATCTGCGCTGCTTTTTGCAGAATGGATCTCAATGGGGTGAGTGAAGGATCTCGAACGTCAAACCGAAATACTCTCGTTTTCGAGGCCCCTTGTGGATATACATAGCCTCGAGTCCCTTTACCCTGTGTGCCAGCATAAACTTCTCGAATAACGACATCTCTACCCAGTAAATATTCTACCTCTAGTTTCTTCGAAGAGGCCTGTACAGTATAACCGAGCAGAAGCAGCAACTTGTGATATACAACATAAAACTGATCTTTCACAAAATCCTCCAAATATGGGTCTCAAAACTGTATCACAAATATGACTTGTCATCTAAATGAACACATCTCCGAATTTAACAGTCCAATTCGTTTACAAGACTCACACAATGGATGGAGAACAAATGCCTAGCACAAAGAACCCAAAAAACACCGCCATCACAGCCAAAGAATTTATCAAACTTCTTCTCGATCCATCTGCACCCCTTCCCTGCGGTGGAGAGGATCCAGACTTCAGTTGGTTTGATGAACCTGAAAAACACCTTAACGAAGGACACTTCCGACTTCGAGATGAAGTGGAAGCCATTCGTTCATGTAAGAAACGAGCACTGCTGCGTGGATTTACAAGGAACTTCGCAAAGGACGAAACCGATTTTTGGAACGGTATGTTCTTAGAGCGATGGCTCGACGCCAGAGGGGATGACCAGTTCCAACAAGGAAAAGCACAGATCATCGCACATGCCTTTACGATTCAAGGAGTACTGAGTATGTCTTGTGTCACCAATCGTTCTAGAACAGCCATTGAGCGAGCCAAAAACGAGCATGATCTAATCGGTGAACTCGTTTCTCCAAAGGTAATTGTAAGACATTTCCAAACCTTGCTTCATTATGTTCAACATGCCTATCCCCTACCCCAAAAGAAAAGTACCTTCGTATATCTGGAAGGTAGCGATGGTTTGACGGGCACAAGGGAATTTCTCAAGCGCCAGCATGCGCAAGTCCAAGCCATTATCCAACCAGTGATCGATGAATTGGTGATGTTTTTACCCAAGCATTCGTTAACATGGCACGATTTGCAAATGGAAAAATATCCGATGGAACGTGAAGCAGACTACACCTATTGGATGTGGAACGATCGTTTTTACACACACTAAGTAATTGGCACAAGTCTTGCATTACTTTCATTATATGCACATAGACATACAAAAATGGAGGACACATGTTGTTTTGGACCTTATTTACCGCCTGTACTCAAGACCCACCCCCTGTCGCTGGAAGCATACAGCTCTGCATCCCAGATGAACTTGAACCTTCGATGGAAACCGAAGAACCAACCTTCCTAACTGGAGACCTCGTAGACATTCGAGAAGGAAGCGACTGTTCGACGGAACTGGTCTTTCAAAGTGAAGGTGTTGAACACATCATCGGGTACAGCATCCTAGATCCTGAAGGCAACGATGCCACCTTCATTCCCGAGTGGTCCAGTGCAGAAAATGTGACTCTGAGTACACACATATCCTTTGTGTTTGGCATGAGTTACGGTCTTGTTCTGGAAGACGACAGTGGTATCATGCTGGCACTCGACGAGGGAACTTGGGGTGGTGCACTCAAAAATGCTGAATTGCCGTTTGTCGTTGAACAAAGCGAAAATGACATTGGCACCATCGAAGAAGAGTGCGTGACCCAAACAGGCTACACCTTCAAGATAGGGGAATACCACATGGCGCCATTTGGCGAGTTTGACCTAACGATTGACGAACAGGACTTCACATTCGTCGCGGTTTCTGCCATTGAATATGGCCCCGGTCAGAACTGTGAGATTTCTGATATGAGCGATGTCTTCGCTTGGGGTATCTTTAAGCGGTGAATACAATATGGATTGGTAACTGCGCATGACGTCGTCGGTTGACGAGGACGTCATGGAAGTCTGTGCAGTGCTGCATCTCTACGTAAGTGGAACGTGTAGGGTGCAGCACTACGTTTCAGCCGTGACGGAACATCACAGTAAAGAAGAAAGCCAGTCGTACCAGTGATAACACCACTTGCTTAAAATCGCAATTCGACTCCGTTTGCCTCAAATTGACCTTGATGCTCTTCTGATACGGATACGTTTTT
>CBFICN010000150.1:0-9556 GCA_965661045.1 uncultured Myxococcota bacterium | reverse complement strand
CATCCGCTGGAGGGTACAACGCAGCGTCGAGCAATCCTTGGGTCTATGTGAAATTCACGGAAGATGGCTTGGAAAAAGTAGAGTTGGATGACGAGTCTGCATTGGAGTCTATGGATTGGGACTTGTCGTTGCGTCGCTTCATTCTGCGTCTGAACGGTGGTTCTACCGGGGCTTCTTGTGTCGGTTCGGCATCATTTTTGGAGTCTACCTATGCTGACTTGACTGAGGTTCCAGAAGGGTTGACCTACGTGCAAGATGACTTCTATACGGAGGACTGTACCATCATCAACGACTCTTCTGGATTACCCGGTTCTCCACAGGTTGCTTTGGCTCCATGGTGGACCTACGACGGGTGTGTGCAAACCACAGAGGTGCCTCACCTAATTCAGTTGGCAGACGGTTCCGTTGTGAAATTGGTTGTTGAGGCGTACTATGAATCTGGTCAAGAAGCCTGCAACAACGGCACAGGGTCTGGCGATGGTTCGGCTGTCTATACCTTGCGTTGGACGTACATGGATTGATGATGCTTGTTCTGTTGCTGTCTCTCAACGCTTTTGCGGAGCGTCCCACTGAGGGTGGATTGTTTGCTTTTGACGCAACCGATGTTGTGCAAACTTACGATGAAGGTATGATTCGTGTCCATTATTCGAGTGCTGGAACCAATGTCGCCATTTTGGACGATCTCGATCAAAGTGGTGTCCCAGATTACGTAGAATTGGTTGCCCACACCGCCAATGACGTGCTGGAATTTTACGCCGAAACGGGATTTCGCTTTCCGCTTTCGGAATCCGATGTTGGATTGAATGATTTGGGTGGCACAGCAGCCTTCGATTTCTACTTGGTTGATTTTGGTGGGGGTTCAGATGGAATGTTTGGGATTGACGGGTGTCGCGGTACAACTTGTGCAGGGCACATGGTCATGGAAAATGACTTTCGAGGGTACGGGTACCCCAGTCTCGAAGAAGCGGTTGACGTTCTGGTGAGCCACGAACTGTTTCATGCGGTTCAAGCTTCCTACAATGCAGATCAGCCCTCTTGGTTGTCTGAGGGCAGTGCCGTGTGGGCCGAATGGTTGTACAACCCCGACGTGCAAGACTTTCTGCATTTCTCGTCTGCCTATTTGGGAGAGACTGAACGATCCTTGCACAAGCCTCCATCTGGTGTAACGACGTCTTTTTCTTACGGTACGGCCATATTTTTTGCTTTTTGGGACGAGTATTATGGAGAAGAGATCCCAAGAATGTTGGCACTACAAGAGTCGCTAGAGGGACTTGAGTCCGCAGATATGGTGATTGCAGTGACCGAGCAAATGGATGACGTGGCCGACGATTGGATGACGTTTTCCAAATGGAACTTGGCGACCAACATTCGGTCAGGAGAAATGGACAGTTATTCCTTTGCGGGGCGTCTCTACGGTTTGCAAAGTGAGATGGAAGGCCCCATTCTTCAGGATGATTATCGATTCTATCCATTGGCGACAACCTACTTCGAATTTGAACACGACGGGGGAGAGTGTCACTTTGTGTACGAAGGCGACGATGAGGATGTGCAGTTTGCGCTACACCCAGTCGTGACAGGAGACAAGGTTGGTCCGGCGGTCAAAGAATGGCGCATTGGGGATGCATCGGTGTGGACAGAAGAGTTGCCAGCAGGAGAGTATTGGTTGATCGGCGCGTTGCCGATGTTGACCAGCAACTCCCAAAAGATAGACTTCTGTTTGGGGGCGGCCTGTGAACTGCCAACTGAGGAGTATGAGTCTGATACAGGTCTGGAACCAGAAGGTGGTAAGAGTGGGTGTCAGGCACAACCTTGGTCACTTGGTGCGTGGATGTGGGTGTCGATTCTGGGACTGAGACGTCGGAGACTTGGTTGATGTGGTTTGCGGTGCTCCTGCTGGGCTGTGTTGAGAAGCGCATCATGCCAAAGAGTCCTACTGCGCCGATGGTGTACGATGTCAACTTGGAGTATACGCTCGATTTTGAGGCAGAAGAGATTCCAGACGAACGACACGAATGGGACATCGATATACGGCTGACGTTGTTGGAAACACACCGGGATGACTCGTTGTCGTTGCAACTGGATTTTTTGGATGTACAAACGGTGGAGGGTGGATCCAAACAGTCTCATCCCTTGACGAATCAACAGTTGGTTGTTCGTTGCTTTCCGTGGGGAGAGTTGCTCTTGGTTGAGGGGTGGGAGAATGTGTCCTATTTAGAGGACGTACAGTGGTTGGATTTTTTGTTTGGTGCGTTGTTTCCAAATCCACCGGTACGGGCTTCGCAGCAATGGAACAGTCGTTTGTTGCCTTGGCCGTACTTTCTCAATCCAGAAACTCACTCTAAGCAAATTGTTGCGGCAGATTGGACTCAACCAGCGCCTGATACTTGGCACTACCAAGGTACGTATTACGGCAAGCGTGGGGTGACGCCGTTGTTTGATGGTGTCTCTAAGGGGACCCTGTCCGCGACCTCTCCATGGGTACAAGCACATGAATTGGAATGGACGCGAAGCATTGAACGCCCCATTGCGGTAGAACAGCAGATAACCGGCAAGGTGGTTCAACGATGAACGTCAGTGGCAGAACATTGTTTGACGACGGTTTGTCTGAGTGGTTGCAGGTTCAGTTTCCCAATGGATTTTCCGACGATGCCTTTGACGTTTCCAAACTGCTGAAAGGGTTTGAAGAGCACATGGGTCGTGAAATGGCGGATGGTCGTATCCCCAGTAAGTGGACCGACACGGAATTGCAGTGGGATGCAATTTGCAATGCGCTGTTTGATCATTATACGGCGACCCAATCGGAGCAACTGGCTTGGATGTTGGTCAAATTGGTGTCGGATCGGATGCATGGACAGTGGCGCTGTACTGGAAATGGTGGCCGTCGAAGCGACTTGGAAGATTGGCAAAGTCGTCACAATTGGCTCTTTGCTTTGAAGGCTCGCTTGGGGGTGGTCGATGGGTGGATACGCCAAAATGGTGAGCACGCCTATTCTAAACACCTCTTCGAAGCGTTGTCCAACCCAGTATTGGGGTTGTCTCCCAAGACGGATTGGTGGGGACTGTCTAAGGATGTGGACTCGATCTTGCTCTATCAACGACTGGCAACGTCTCTTGAACTATCTGTAGACGGACAGTGGTTGCTTTCAGTGGAATCTGCGTTGGGTGTTTCTTTATTGAGTGATGCAGGGGTTGAAGCCGTTCAGAATTGGGAATCTCATTGTCAAACCCTCTCTCGGAAGTCCCAAAAAATGTGGGCGACAACACATCCAGTCGCGCTTCAAACGATCGTACAGTTTGTTCAGCGTCATGCGTACAAAGCCCATGCAATCAATCGGTTGCTGAAAGGGGACGCATAGTCTGACGCCGTCGTTAAATCGTCCTTGTGGTTGTGAATGGGCTATAAATCAGATATAAAATCAACAAATATCCAGAACACAGAGGGCATTATGAAACTATACAAAGGAAAGATTCCGGTTATCGCAGAACAAGTCGTGAGTAAACTGGCCGATGAAGGGGACGTCGAGTTGGTTCCAGACATGAAATCAGAAGCAGTGGAAGACCTAGAGTCCATCATGAAGAATTATCTGCGTCAAGAGCGCCGTCTCAACAACATTGTTCGCGATTACATTGCCGATTATAAGATTGACTATGATCGTCGTGGAGAGATTCGTCGCGAAAAAGCAAAGGAGATGGGGCACCCAATCGGTGACCGCGTCATGTCCTACTTGGCCACCCAGTTCAATCGCATGATCATGAACTCGCCAAACTTTGATGAGGTGTACTCTGAAGACAGGGTGATTCGCAGTAAAATCTTCGATGTGTTGCGGGCAAACAACGTCAATGAAGCAGAGTTGAGAGAAGAGGCCAAAGCACGATTGAGCAACCTAGATGAGAATTCATTGGAATATCAGATTCGGTATCGTGAAGCGATTGCCGACGTGCGTCGTCGTCGTGGCTTGACCTAAACTTTGACCGAAGTCTCGAACTATCGTGTCGATTGGATCATTGTGGAAAAGAGTGCACGGTCTCTGTTGGGGCGGTGCATTTTTCTTTGCTTGCGGCCAACATCAAAGTGCAGAGCAGTTAGAGCAGGAACGACTGGAAGCCGCTTGGAAGGCACAGCAGCAAGCAGTCAATACGGCAGTTGATCCGTCGGCTATCAGCACTGAAGCACCGGCAGAAATCCCATTGGCAGACGTTCCGATGTCGCTCATGCTCGATTACGACAACCTCAGTCCGTTGATGCAAGGATATTTTGGAGACGCCTCATCGGTCAAAAAATTGACGACGGGGTTGCGACGAGACCCCAACCCATTGACGGCACCGGTGATTTTGCGCGTGCGGTGGATTCCGATGGAACTCAACCGTGGAAAGGGCGAAATTGCTGTGGTGTATGACAAACCCGTCGAATCGTTGAACCAACTCCAACCCGTCGCCAATGCCCTGTTGGACTATCGCAATCACGTTGGGGGGGCCTTTGACATGAGATTGCTTAGTTTTTCCATGTACATCGAGGGCCAAGGGGTTGCGGGTTGTCGCATTCCACTGTTGAACAAGTCTGGTTTGAACTATGGGTTGCTGTCACCGTGTGTCTCTGTCAAAGATGAGAAATGGTGTGTGGACAAAGACGGTCAGATTTCCCAAAACATGCGGACTGCGTTGGACCTTTGCTTTATTGAGTGACACAGGCTTAAAGCGTTTGGAGTAGGGGCTGTACCGTAGCATTTCGCGAAGAGACAAATCTTTCTGCGAGGATTCGAGCCACCGTCATGATGGAGATTTGTGGATTGCGCCCAACGTTTGAGGGCAACGCTGCACTGTCCATGATGTAGATGCCTTGAGTGCCGTGAACTTTTCCGGTCTCGTCACAGGTTCGACCGATGCGACAAGATGCTTGAGGGTGGGAAGAATACAGACTCAGTCGACCAACATCCAAATCCGGACTCAACAGCGCGTGGGCTTCTTCAAGAGTCGTACACCACTGTGTACCAAACAATGCGGGTACAATTCTTTCCGCTCCGGCTCCGTCTAACCAAATCTCGGCACCATATCGAAGTCCCTGGATGAGGCGTTGGCGGTCCAGTTCATTGAGATCATAGTGGATTTGAGCCGCTCCACCACTGGTTTTGGACACCGTTCCTTCTGAAGTGTCTCGAACCAAAGAGCCTGTACTGATAAATCGATTGGCGGACTGCATCAAGGTTTGGGCTTCTTGACCAAATATCGGAAAGGTTTGGAAGAATGCCCCCGCCAGAATGGGGTTGGATTCAAGCAGGATGTTGTCGTCTACAAAAGCGTCTACGTAATGCCCTTGGGTGGCACCTCTAGACTCGATCGGTGCAGGCATCATTCCAAAGATGTTGGCCACCGGTTGTAAATGGAGTCCCGTACCGATGGTTTCATTCACGGAACCAAATCCAGAGTCGAGCAAGAGGCTTGGGGTGACGATGGCACCCGTACTGAGAATGAGGGTAGAGGCTTGAATCTCAAACTCATCGATGACGGTTCGACCGTCCAAAATCTTGCCTTTGACGTGTACACCACCGCGACTCTCAGAAATGCTGGTTGCCATACAGCCCAACAATATCTCTGCACCCGCTTGGGCTGCCCGAGGCAACAGACCTTTGTCGGTTGAGTGTTTGCCGCCGCTCGGACATCCAAGGTTGCATCTGGCACACCCCACGCATCCCGGTGTGTTTCGAGGAATGTTGCCTTCTGCCCAGCCCAGTTTTTGTGCCCCACGTTTGTGTGCGCGGTCGTTTCCGGAGAGCAACCATTCAGGTGTGGCGTCCACTTGCATCAAAGACAAGACTTCTTGTTGGGTCACATAGTACTGGGCTGTATCTCCAAAGGTATTGTCGCTCAGTTCGTTCCAGTGATCCAGCGAAGTTCTCGGTGTTTTAAAACACAACGCAGAATTGACCAGCGTTCCACCACCCATGCCTTCGCCACCGGCAACTGGGATGGGGGTGTTGCCTTTGGTGGTGCGAAATCCCGCTTCTGCGTACCAATCTCGTACCGCGGGAGTGATGGTCTTGGGCATTCGCTGTGGGGTCATCGCCCGTCCTTTCTCAATTAGTACAACGTTGATACCGGCTTCGGCAAGCGTCATGGCCGCCATGGAACCACCGGGACCAGACCCGATGATCAAAACGTCGCATTGTCTTTTGAAGCCACTCGTTGGCTCAAACCACCATTGTGTTTCGGTCATTCTGTCCTCACTCAACCGTTGTCATGCCAACGCAGACCCCTGGGATGCGAATGGCCTCCAAAACATCGGTTCGTTCATAATAGGCAAAGCCAAAGAGCGTTTTGAGTGCCGCCATCAGTTGACATTGAGCCGTGACGGTACTGGTCGTCCAGTCATGCAAATACGCATCGAGCGCCTCTTCGTCCAAATCGGTCATGCGTTTGGCACCCCATTCTAAGAGCAGTGGTCCATGCTCAAAAGCCATCGGCAGGGCGCTCAACAAGGTGCGGGTGCCTTCTGGAACGTCGGCAATCAATCGATCGATGTTCCGTATACTCTGATCGTCGCCACCATGTCCGGGAAGGTCTTCGCTTGGCGGTGCCATCCACCGTCCAATCGTTCGATAAATGTGCACTTCTCGATTCGACAAGGTTTGCAGTGTCAATCCACTGTCGGGGTAAGACCCCACGTGTCGAACCCCAGCCGCTGCGGTGATGAGACCCACACCTGCACTGCCAATGAGGAATTGCCGTCGAGATATCATGATTGTGTCCTCGCTCTGTCTTTTCGACACCGTTTGCAGACAAAGTACCGTCGCCCCGGAGAGTCTCCACGCCCGTTGGTGGGCATTGGTGGTTGAAAGAACCATGCTCGCAGTCCATCGCGGATGGCTCTTCTGCCGCAGGCTTGACAATGAAATGTTGGTTGGTACTGAATCATTTGTATGGTGCTGGGGTCAATGGAGTATCGTTCAACAATCTACGTCCCAACCATCTATCGACAGATGAACCAGAGGATTGTTGCGGTGTTGGCATAAATGGTCGCTGTCGCAGTGTTCTCTACACTGTCATCGACGAACAGTCGACAGGATTGCGGATTGCCTTGTTCATCGTCTTCACTGGGCAACGTGACGTTGATGGTGACATCTTGTGGTGCGATGTTGGGAAAGAATACGGTGCTTCGTCCTTCTGGGTCGATGCTGTTGGTCGACCATGGCACATTGGTGTTGAGCAAAATGAATGGCGCGTCGGAAGGATTGCCATCTACTGTGACTGAAGCGTTGGCAATCGGCAGAAAATTGGGGTTGACAACGTTGACCCAGAGATGCCCAGTACCTGTTTGTTCGGACAGCCCAACATTTCCGAGTAAACTCAGCCAACTGCCTCGATCCAAAAATAGGGCGTCCAACGCGAAGTTTCGATCGGTGGTGTTTCCCACATATCGATGTTGTAAACTGTCGTTTTCGACTGCCGTGAGTACGAATGGCGAATTGGGCATCAGTGGCAACGAAGCCGTACCGTCCTCTTCGGTAAAGACCTCTTCGTTGTTGGCATTGGAACGAATGCCAATCTCAATCTGGGGGCGGTCGTTCAGGCTCGTCAAGGTTACGGATGCCCTAAGTTCTGTCGTTTCGGTTGCGCTGTCGGTGTTTTTGTCCCCACACCCCAGTAGGTTCAAAGTCATCCACATCCAGTTGTGCGTCATCACAGTGCCTCTTCAATTTTGGCGCGGATGTTTTCGTCGTTGGCAGGGGTCACGTTGTCGATCGAGATTTTCATATTTCGATTGATGAGCATCAAGCGTGGGTAGGCGCCCGTTGGTACGAGTTGATTGCGGTACCCTTCGGTGTCGGAGAGTACGGGAGCGGTGATGTCAAAGTCTTCTGCCCACTTTTCAAGCACTTCAACCCCGGGAATCTGAGAGTTTTGATCTTCAGTCAAGATGGTCAGGTACATGAACCCTTGGTCTTCATAGTCTTTCCAAGTATGGTCCACTTCGGTCGCCAACTCTTGACAGGGGGCACACCATTCGGCGCTGATGTCCAATAGAATGACTTGTCCATAGAACTGCCACAAGGATACGTCGTTGCCAAACTGATCGGTCATACACATGTCTGGTGGTGTTTCTCCCAATCCAAAGCCCGTGTATTCTAGGTCGTTGCGTGGGGTGTTCGATACCCAGTCGTTTTCTGCGGTCATCCAGCAGGACTGATCGGCAGAGTCTTGGGGTGAGGTCAGAACCGGTACACAACCGATGCTAGACAACAGCATCATTAGACTGGACATGAGATCTCCTAGGGTGCTACAGTATATAGTGTAACCAACCTCTACTCAGAGTGGAAATTCCCACCTTAATTTGTGTGTCATCGATGAAAGAACGTCCAATGAATCGCTATTTTCGAACCGACATCCCGTTGGTGGTGTCAGACGAAGCGGGGGGAGAACTGACCCAGCGGACCAGTGGGTTTTGGCCCCGTCGAGAATCAGAAGCGCAAGATGCCTCTGAGCGCCAACGACTGTTGCTCGATCGTCGAGATGTGGAACGTCTTCGGGGCAAGCGCTCCTTTGCGTATCACGTCATGGCCTTGATGGTCCGCAAAGAGTACGGCGACATCTCTCGCGCAATGGATGACATGATCGCGGTTGCTGCTGAATGGGAGCACAAACCGTTCATTCAAGACGTCGATGGAGAAGCCAAACAAGTGGTTCCATTCTCCAACAAAGCACAAGTCTTTGCAGGGGGCTTTCAAAGTACACCGGCCGAATTGGTGGATGCGAAGGACGATGAGCCACAGAAGGTGGCGTTTGAGTGGCGTACGAACTTATATTAGGTGACTTGAGTGTTTGGTCACCTTGGCAAATGGGTTGATTTGTCTGTTGGGTTTGGTGGAGAGGGAGATGTCTATTGACTTGGGTGTTGGCTAGAGTATCGATGGTTGTTTGGATTTGGCAGTTTGTATAGCGAACCATTTTATCCCATCGTCCAGTCAAATTTATAGTGTCTTCTTGAAACAGTCAACAAGATTGTATCCGTCTGTCGGGTTCACTTCGATGGCTTTGACCCTGGGTTTATCGAAGTTTCTGTACGTCTTCGATGCTCAAACCGGTCGCTTGTGAGATTTGTTCGTTTGTGAGTTCCGTTTTGATCAGGTTTTGGGCAGTCTCCAGTTTAGCCCTACGTTTTCCGTGCTCGAATCCTTCTTTTCTTCCTTGTTCTTTTCCTCTTTCGAGTTCTTCGTTTCGACCTTCGTCTTTCCACTGTTTGATTAAATCGATCATATTGTTCTCCGTTCTTAATTTAGTGTCTAGCATTTTTGAAATGGGTTTCGACCCTTTGTAAGTTTGGATGATGTAGAGATAAATGGAGAGTAAAGTGTCTCCTGACTCTTGTTTCAACAGTATGAACTGTTCGTCTACGAGCAATCGGTCATAGAAGGATGGGTTGTGCAGTCGTTTGGGTCATGAATCAGAAGATCTCCTTTGGAGTCAAGTTCAGTCTCGTTGACCGTTAGAAAGTGTTATTGTTTATTTTGATATATTTTGACCCATATTTGTGAGGTAGAGAATGCAGAGACTGTTGCCTTTT
>CBFICN010000149.1:0-9595 GCA_965661045.1 uncultured Myxococcota bacterium | reverse complement strand
GAGCAGTGTGCCCATGTGCTCTCCAAAATGGGTATTAATAAGGATAATTAATAACCTGAGATTGAAGTGAAAGAGCCTGAACGTGACCAATAGCACACTCAATTTGTATGTTGAGTGTGGGTTTTACGTGGATTGTCGAGCGGATATTTTATGTCTGTTGTTTGTCATCTGACCGTTGTGTTGTGCATGAACATTGCTCGAATCACCTTTGTGTCGCAGACATACAATTGGTTTGCGTTGAATGTGGTGTGAACATTTAGCTGTGTGTGATCGGCGAGGAGTGAATTTAAAACGTATTAGTCTTCCAATACCAAAGCAGGACATACCGTGAACCAGTTAGCGAGTGGCTCTCAGCAAATGTTCGGTTGTCACACTGAGAGTATCACTAGAATACCGATGGTATGTTTGGTAAAATTGTAGTCTTCAAATATTTTGAAATTTGATAATCAACCCTTGAATCAAAACACATGTTGGTTTTCGAATCGTATTTATGGTCAAGTGTACATCAACCATCTTGCAAATTGTAGGACGATTTGGAAGGGGAAGGATATCACTCAGAGTGTTGCTTGTATATGTGCGATATTGATTTGGTAGTGCAATTTTTGTGATGAATGTGGTTCTTATGGATGCTCAGAATCGCTTTCCACGGTCATTTGCTCTATGTACTCTGAATCATAGTCAAATAGTTTTGCTTGCTCTTGTTCGGTCCAGAACGCCGCATTGAATGTGCTGTACTCGAAGATTGGTGCGTCGTTTTCAAAACAAACATGTACTTTGTCTTTGTGTTTACCCAACTTGTTTAGTAGTCGATCGATGAGTTTGTCTTTGTTGGCTTCTGCTTCAGCATTTGTAATACTTGGAATTTGTCCGTACAAATCGATGAACGGTCCTTGATTTTCAAGCCAGTATGGGTAGGCACCCAGTGCAAAGAACAACATCGCATCTGTTTCATCGTTAATCCGTACAGTACATCGGATGAAACCACAATTGTCGTCCTCTGTGCAGGGTGAAAAAGCAATGGAAGGCTCAAATATCGGCATGTTAAAATCTGGATAATGAATGTCTCGGACTTCTTTCATTTTTTGAAAATAGACGGGGAGGTAGTCTACAGTACCAATCATTGTCGCCAACTGACGCATGACCTCTGCCTCTGTTTGAAATGGTCCGAATAAAGATAAGGGCAGAACCCTTGTGTGAATGCCTTTCGACTTGTAATTGTTGAGATATTGATGAAAGGCCACAGAGTTATCAAGGCGTTTTTGATAGGTTTCATCTTTTTCTGTAACAGTGCGTTCTTTGTCTTCGGGGAAGCCACACTCCTCATTGAACAACAATGACAATCCATATGCCGTTTTTGTTTTGTGTGAGCGCATCTTTACTTTGTATTCTTTGGCTTCAAACCAAGATTGAAACCAGTCATTGGGAAACTCCGGAGCTTCCCGTCTATGTACATTGACAAATTTATTATAGTATTCTTGAATGCTTTCTAGCCCCCATTCTAGATCCAGTTCTTCTAGTGTATTGATTTCTGCGTATTTACTTCGCAAGTCGAAGGGGCGAGTTCTCGTTGCGATGATGCTTTCAAGTTCCGTTTCAACAGTGTGTTTGAAGTTCTTCGGAGAGAACGGGTGGTTTGTGTGATCGATATCTGTCAAGGATACCCGTTGCAATTGATTTTCAAAGTGTTTAAAACGAACATTCGAGCATGGATTCCATTGTCCAAATGAAAAGGAGAGTATGTCTTTGCCAATGTATGGTACGGGCAATGTATGTTGATATTCTTGTAAGTCAGGGTGGATCCACTTTGCGGATGTGAACTTTGGGATTCGTTCTTGTGGTTTTGGGTTGTGTACGTACTGTTTGGCTTCGTAAAGACAAGGGTTTAGCATCACCAAAATAATACCAGACTGATGGGTTTCAGGTGTACCGATGCTCTCATGGCACAGTTTTAACTTCCATTCTTTATCATTTGTGTGCTTGTATCCATAGATTCTGGCCAGCCCGCCGGATTCTTCTCTTGATATTGGTGTTTCATTTCCATCAAGATCTCGCCATTTTCCAGACAAAAATACAACATCCATACGGAAGCGGATTGGCAGTTGATTGGGTTTTGGTTGATAGGGATACAAGTGTCCCAAGCTGACAATTCTCTGGATTTTATAATCGTCTAGACCTTCCAAGTGGACCAATTGGTCATTGTACTCGTTGGCCTTTGCCAGGTATTTAAGCAAGGACAGATCCCCTTGCCGAATTTCAATAGGCGGTCGACCCCGTTGACCTTGCATCCCTTCTTCTCGAAGGAAGGTTCGGAGATCTGAATTTGTCGGTGAAAACCCTTGTTGTTTTAACCAGTCTTTCAACTCTTGGAAGGACAGACCTTTCGCCTGTTCAGAACGACCAGCTTCCCTCCATGCGTACTCATCATCGATCAGTTGTCTGAAGTCCATCTTTTTCCATCGATGGTAGGATGACAGTGATACTTGATACTCTTGCAGTATGGCTACAATCTGAGGTTGTTTTTTGTTGGCGCACCGCTCAATGAGTTCTTGTTTGTATCGAAGTTTTTGAAGGTTGGTCATAAACACCTAGGAGAAGATTGTTCATCTTTTCATATCTTCTCCTATGGGATATACCAACATATTCATACTTTATTGTATCATTTTTTATCATTCACAATGTTTTAGAATGATACTTTCGGTACGGTTTTTTAAAACGTTTTGAATCTGAGAATCTAGGGAGGGCAATCCTGTTGCGGCTTTGCAAGCAGCGACAACGACAAGGGCATTTGAATCATCTAAGCCTTTCGAGATAACAGATGCCATATCAGTTCTTTGACTGGTACTCCATCCTGCAACGACGTGAAAGGCACTGGCTCTTACAGTATGATGCGTGTCGCCCTTTTCGCACATAGTCTTGATGAATTCTGTACTTTTGTCCGTGTTGTAATATGAGAGCAATTTGACCGCTCGACTTTTAGTACCTACGGTGTCTCCATTTAAGGCAATCCATAGTAAGGCTTCCTCTGCTTTAGGGTGTTTTTCAAGAGTCGCTTTTGATGGCAAATCTTCAATATGGTGAGCTTTTAACAGTGGAAGTAGTTCTTTGACATGATCTGGTGCTTTGAGAAAAGATTCTTGTTTTTGTTCAAGGTAAGCAGACTTTTTTTGTTCGAAGTCCGATGTTGTTTGAACAGAGGTTCGTTTGTCTTCGACATTGCTATAAGCGTCTACCTCTGTGTTTGATTTAATCGCACAACCTGTGAGAAGTAGTAATGGTAAAAATAGTTTCATGGGTTCTCCTAAATATTACTGGGATACAATTACGGGACTAAAGGATAAAACGGCATACTGTTGATCTGACCAGTTCTCTTGAACGAATGCACCTGAAGGTGCTGTCCAAAACATGACATGGTCTCCGTCAACGGTTTGACATTCACTAGGGCTGAGGCTACCATCACCGTTTGAATCAAAAGTGAGATTGCACTCTGGTGTATCAGACAGCAGATCATTCGAAGATCCATCTGCTTCAGTAGTATGAAACAAGCCCATCTGATGGCCTAATTCATGGGCGATCGTTGCCCCAAATTCATAGGTGTCAAGGGTGTTATCATCGATTACGTGTGTCTCTATTGAAACAACCATACCTGCACTGACAACCTCTTGTACACCAAGTGCCCCTGGTACTCCTCCAGCAAATCCATAAAGGCCTGCGGCCTCACCATTTTCGTCCAATATATCATCTAAAAAATACACGTTTAATTCTGTTGCATTTTCTAGGGAGGGCGGTTGGGTCGACTGCAGTTCTTTCATTTCTGAACTGCCATCCGTAATATAACTTCCTGCACCTGTATCTACCGAATCAAAATATATGTCAGCATTAATTCCCGCAAGGTCTAAAAAATCGATAGAATGTTGAGCTACATCAGTCAATTCTTCTTCTGAAATATAACTATTGTTTGCTGTGATGAAATTAATCACAACAGTGTCTCCACCTGTAAATCGTCTCGAAGTGAGCGTCAGTTCGCTCGTTCCATTTAGAGGAACCTCGTTTTCAGTTTCTGCTATAAACTCTCCAATCCAGCAACCGGGAGTGGGCTCGGACGCTGGAGAGACAGGCAGTACCATGTTTAACTCTTCATGTTCCCACGAAGATTTTATAATGTTGATATCGTTATTTAAATCAACGAGTATGTTGTTGCCGCTCTTGAGAGTGTTGACTATACTGTAATTTGCGCCAATATCCAAGTGAAAAGCTACACTCACCAAATCATTCGGAAAGTCCAAAGCCACCCTAGATAATCCATCTTCCCATGTTAATTCAATGGTTTCACTACTGAACTGACCTGCTACTCCAACTGTCAACGCTGAATCACATGGGTCTTCAGTGCCTGTATCAACAGTGTCTGTGTCTGTGTCTGTGTCTCCAGAATCTTCATACCAACCGGAATCTGAGTAGATTCCTGAGTCTTGAGGATAACTATCTAGACCGGAATCGCTGTATGTTTTGTCGGGTGCGGAGCTTCCACATCCAAGAAATAGTAGTATATTCATTTATTTCTCCATGCTGAATGTACTATTTCATAATAAGAGACATCGATTTGGGACGATTGTATATTTCAAATATTTAAAGATTTGACAGTTGTTTTATGATCATAAACAAGGGGGACCATTTCACTCCCGCAAAAACAGCACGTTTCCCTTCGAGATCTTGTCTTCCTCGTCGAGTCCGTTCCATGCGCGGATGTCTTCCACTGAACAATCATATTTCTTGGCGATTGATTTCAACGTATCGCTGCTTTTGACGGTATATTGAACATACTTTTTGGCTTTGGGTTTCGTGAGTCGCAAGGTGTCCCCGGCGACCGGTTCCTTGGTAACAACCTTTGGATTCCAGCGTTTGAGATCGGTTACCGACAGTGTGTGCTGTTGTGCGATGGAGCTCCATGTATCCCCATCCACCACCGTGTGTTCAAAGGCTTTTTTATGGTGGGAAAGATCGACGGTTTCTTGTACACCTTCTCTTAGTGCAGCAAGTTCTTCGTCGGTCAGACTGCGTCCACTCGACAGCCTGTCTTGTTGATTGCTTCGACTATTTTTTATATACATCTCGGCTTTGTTTGGAGGGACGTAGATTCGAATGTCGTTTTCTTCAACGATCAGTCGTTCTTTGAGGATGTGTGGGTTGTAGGCCAAAAAGTCTTCAACGTCCATTTCTGCCATGTCCGCAAGGGTGCTGACGTGCTGGTTCTTCTTTGCACTGACTTGTTTGAGTACAAGTGGCTTGTCCTTCTTTGACGTTTGGGGTACACCAAACAGTTCCGGGTATTTGTCTAAAATTGCCAAGGCTAAGATTTTTGGCACATAATATTGCGTTTCCTTCGCCAGTGCTTCCCGGAGATCCCAATAATTGATGGTGCCTTTCTCGTTGATGGCTTTGTAGATGCGTTTTTCTCCCGCGTTGTAGGAAGCCATCGCCAAGTGCCAATTGCCTCCAAATTCTCGGTTCAATTTGCTCAGATAGCCAATGGCGGCTTGAGTGGACCGTATAGGGTCACGTCGTTCATCGATCACGTCGTTGATTGTCAAGCCATATTGCTTTCCCGTACTTGGAATGAACTGCCAGACACCAACGGCTTCAGCATGGCTTTTGGCAGTGGGGTCGAAGCCACTTTCAATCATCGCCATGTACAAGAGGTCTTGGGGCAAATTGGCTTTGCGCAACTCTGCTTGAATCAAGTTTCGATATTTCCCACTGGCTCGAATCGCTCGTGATGCAGTCCACCGACCCGAATTGCTAAAGTGGTCAACCCAATAAATGACAGATTCATTGAGGGGGATGGGCAAGTCAAATCGAGACCAGTCAACTTGCTCTAAGAGTTCTTCTGTGGTGGGTGGACCACCTGTATCTTCTGGGGGTTCGGTCGCGATGGTTTCAGAGGACAGTTCGATGGAATCAATGGATTTTTCTTCAGGTACAGGTGTCTTTTCAAAGGTGTCTGGCTCACCGTGTACCGTAGGCGATACTGCCAATACCAATAGACAAGGTATCAATAACTGAATGTGTCGATGCACGATGCGTTCTCCAAAAGGTGTCGAAAAAATGGATTTGTGCTACATTGTATTGCACAATTGTAGTCCATTGGAGGCTCTTTTTCTTCCAATTTTCTGTTGTCGGTCCTGAATTATGAGTTTATCCACCAGTTCCAAAGCACACCAAAAACAGCGCATTGCAGAACGGGTGTGTGGGCTTTCCTCTACACGATTGCGTCGAATGATGATCGACCATCGTCACTTTTACCACTGGATGATGGCAGAATTTTCCAATCGTCCGGCTGGCTGTGTGGCCTTGCATTTGGCGATTCGAGAAGGCATTACCAGAGATATCGTGCAATATCAAAATTTATCTTCTGTGGTCGCTGAGCGTTTTGCTCGACGGTTGAGCGCCGAAACTGGGCTGACATTGGAATGGTCTTTGTGGGCGGTTCAGACTTGGTCGAAGGCTGGTGGTGTGGAGGCCAAGATTGCGACACGTGGCAAATTCGGGTTGGTTGGTCAGTCCGTTTCGAGACCCAATCAAGGCTTATTAATTCACAACCGTCCCAAAATACTGGAATTGAACGGCCATCGAAAAACATTGACCGACATTGTGTTTGCCCCCAACGGTCGATGGGTGGCAACCGCCAGTTTGGACAGGAGCATTCGATTGTGGGACGTGCGCACAGGAAAGCAGTTGGCTCGGTTTCTAGCGGGGCACAGAGACTGGATTCGAACCGTAGCCTTTCATCCGTCGGGGATGCAACTTTGTTCGGGTGGGGACGATGGTTCGGTGCGATTGTGGGATTTGCAAAAGGGGCGTCGATTGCAGCGCATTCCAGCACATCAAGGCTGGGTCCGCACCGTGACCTATAGTCATGACGGAACCTTGTTGGCGTCCGGTGGACACGATGGAATGGTGTGTATTTGGTCGACAGAAAGTTTGGAGCAGGTACAGAAACTGGGCCCCTTTGGACGACCGATCAACCGAATTGAATTTTCCTATGATGGCTCATCCATTGCCATTGCCATGCAGGGACAAATAGACGTGTGGGGACTGAGAGACGGCTCTCGACTCTATCGTCGATCAATTCGAGGAGATCGAACCAGTGTCTTGACATTGCCCGATGGTGGAGTGCTGTTGGCTTCCAAAGAAGGTCTACAGCGCATGGAACTCGATGATCCAGATGCGGTGATTCAGTTTGTGGGCCACACGGGAGCCGTTTGGGGCATGGCACTGGATCCCAACGGTCCTTCGGTGGCGTCTTTTGGAGAAGACAGACACATTCGCCTGTGGGATGCTCGAACGGGTCAGGCACTGTGGAAAATGGAAATGAAAGCCGATATCAACTCGGTTGGTCTCAGCAGTACTGGTCGCCTTGGGGTAGCCTTGTCTTCCACGAAAGGGTGGATGTGGGAATTGGAGCGTCGAAAATGAGTAAACCGACGGAGCAAGTGTATGCCGCCTTGACGAGCACAGTGCGAGGATTGATCGAGGAGCAAGGTGTAGGCTTGTTGTCTCAGCCTCTACGGTTGGAAGGGTGGTTGAGAGACTTGCACCCAGACTCTAGGGCGGCAGTCTCGGTTGTTATGGAGGCTATCCATACAGGTGTGTATTTGGAAAAAGGAACACTGTCCGATGTGTCTGCGTTGCTGAGTTTGCGTTCGGGGTTGTCGCCACAGTGGTCAGATTTTGGGGCTCGGTTGTGGAAGTCGGTGTTGAAAGGATACGATACTGAAAGGTTGATGCCAGTGGGTGTGGTCCATCGAGTTGGGAATGAGAGTCCAACCAAAGACTTGCTTACTGACTCAGTCGTTCACATTCCAACGGTCGAAGAAGTATTGGGACCATACCGAAACAATTGAACTGAAAAGCAAAGGATAGACCACAGCAGAACAGGCTGTGTCAGAAGGAGAAAGGCTATGAATGAGATATTGCTGTTGAGTGGGCTGTGTGTGTTGGCTCAAGTGGTGATGGTGGTCGGTTGGTCATCGGTGGTCCATCAGCTTCAGGCTTGGAAAGGCCAATTGGAAAAAGGATGGGACCCCACTTCAACCAGTGCCATTGAGGGTGCATTGCCCTTGTTGGCCAGTGAGGCTCAACAAAAGGTGGTGACTTGGAAAAGCAAAGCACACCTTAAAGAGCCCAGTGCTCAGTGGTTTAGCCAGTCTCGCATCGAAGAGCAGCGGGGGCAGTCCTTGAGAACGCTGACGATGCTGACTGGGTTGGTTGTATTGGCCGCGCTGTTGCAATCCATATCGTCGGCGGACAGTGAACCGTGGCTTGGAAATGCGTTGTTGGGGGTGTCTGTGCTGTCGATGGTGTTGATGGTTTGGACTCAGCAGCGAGTCACCAATGCCATCGTACAATGTCGAGTGGCGCTGGACAACGCTTGCCCAGAATTGCCTTCTGCCGACAATGTGACGCGAGATGTGATGGAACAGTTGCAAAAGCAGATGAACTTGCTGCGCAATGGACAAAAACAATCCTTAGATTCTTTGGGCAAGTCTCAACAGACCTTGGCCAAGTTGGGGGAAAATTTACAGTTTGCGTTTCAAAAAAGTGTTCAAGAGCAACTGTCACCCGCCATACAAGAGATATCTCAGGTTGCTGCCGCATCTCAGCAAGCCAATCAACGCTACGTCGAAGAAACCACCCGCAAGCAAAGTCAAGTGGTGCAGGGGTTGATCGTACAAGTGATGGACGGCATTGATCAGGCGATTGGTCAGTCGCTGCGGGATACGTCGGAGAGTTTTGCCGCCTCCGTTCAGCGTCAACAGGTGTCGATGGATCGTTGGCGTCGTTCGGTGGATTCTGTCGCAGAAGTTATCGGTGCATTGGAGAAAACGACCCAAGGCGTCACGTTGGGTGCCGAGAGGATGGCGCAGGCCGCACAGCCAGTCGAGGCCGCGGCTCGTGTGTTTTCCGACTCTGCAAAGGAACTTCAAAAGGTATTTCCCGTGGTGTCCCAGTTGGGTGACATGGTGCTGCAAGCCCAGTCGGGACTGAACGAATCTCACTCTGCGATTCAACGTGGTACGGCAGAGTACTTACAAGTGACCGGCAGTATTAGAGCGATGGTCTCAGAACTCAACAAAGCCCACGAGGAAGCGATTCAGCGAATTACAGGTGGGGTTGATGAAACGCTCATCCAGCCGTTCAGTCAAATGGCGTCGGAACTGCAGACCTTGCAAGGCGGTCAACGAGAGGCGTTTGAGCAGTTGCAAACAATGACACGGAGCATTGAATCCACGTTGACGCAATTGGAAGGAGGGCATGACAACCTCAGTACCCTTGCCGAGCAAATCCAACAGGCGGGAGAGCCGAGTATTCAAGCGGCGTCCGCGTTTGTGCAAGTGTCCGAACAACTTCAAAATATTGTGCCACAACTCGAGCACACCAGCCAAATTCATGAGGCTGGAGCACAAACCATGCAGCGAATATCTGATGGACTACAAACTGAAAACAATCGAAATGAACAAATATTGACTCAAGTGCAAACATTGGTTGAGCAACTTGACGCAACACAACAACAAATGGCCCAACGCGTCGCCAAAGGTGT
>CBFICN010000148.1:0-9827 GCA_965661045.1 uncultured Myxococcota bacterium | reverse complement strand
GAACCCATGGGTGGAATGGTGCGAATGACCGATGAAATACTCGATCCCCGCAACTCAATGAACTGGATTCCAGACGAGGGGCCTGACTTTCGATGATCTCTCTTGTTGTCCATGCTGTGTTCAAACATGGTTCGCTGACCCATCGCCGTCCCAAACGTGGATTCAGTCTGATTGAAATTACAATCGCACTGTCCATCTTGGTGTTGGCACTGTCCATCTTGGTAGAGAATCAAGGGTTTGCGGCCTTCATGACGCGAGATGCTGAAAAAATTCGCATCGCCACAATGTTGGCAGAAGAAAAGATGATCGAAGCCCAGTTGCAACTGGAACTGGAAGGTTGGAAAACCTCCGACATTGATGAAGATGGAGATTTTGATGATCTGGGTTCAGAAGAATTTCGAGGCTCCGGAAGCAACCTGGATCTAGACGACGAATTCGATGACTACAAGTGGGCCTACACCATCCGAAAGATCGAAATGAACATGCCTGCCGACATGGGTGGGATGATGGACGACATGATGGGCGAAGGCTATTACGGGGAACAAGGCCAAAACCCGGATGCCCAAAACAACCAAATGGACTTGGGAGACTTGGGCATTTCTTCAGACATGATCACCGAGTACCTCTCCGATTACATTCGTGAAGTACGCGTCATGGTTTGGTGGGAAGAAGATTTCGAAGAAAGTGGAGATTACGTTGAACTGTTGACCCACGTGGTCAACCCATCTGGCGTGGTGACCGACCCAGAAGTGGAGGAAACCCAGTGATGCGCATGGTTCATAGACAGCGACAGCGTGGACTCACCATGATTGAGGTCGTCATTTCTTTGGGCATCTTGGTCTTTATTGGGGCGATGACGTGGCAAACCATTGCCGGTTCTTTGATGCTCAGAGACATTCTCGAGTACGAAGACTCGGTATCGAGAAGCGCCCGAGTCGCAATGGACCAAATCAAAAAAGAGTTGCGCGTGGCCTTTTTGACCTCCAACACCAATGCCATCAACACCTATCAAACGGTGTTCATTGGCAAAGACGGTGGCGATGAGGATCAACTGTGGTTCAACACCATGGCCCACCGCCGCAAGTACGTTGGTGCTCGTGAAGGGGATCAAGCGGAAGTCACTCTGTGGGTGGAAAAAGGCACTCGAGAAACAGAGCAGGTGCTCTTTCATCGCGAGTCTGGCCGAGTGGATCAGGAACCGGAAAAAGGGGGCGTCGTCCTCCCCATGATCACCCACGTCAAAACATTCAACCTACGCTATTTGGATGGCACCATCAACGAATGGCAAGAAGAGTGGGATTCTACCGGTCCGGATCAAAGCAATCGCCTTCCCCGCGCCGTAGAAATCACCTTGGTCATTGAAAAAGAACACCCCGAAACTGGTGAAGAGCAGACCTTTACCTTTCTCAATACCGTCGTTCTTGAAACTGCAGCACCCATGAAACGCTCTTTGTTGGCGGGTGATGGCGGTGGGAGGAAACTCCCCATATGAAATTACACAAGCGCACACATAGACGCTCTGGGGTTGCCCTTCTGGTGGCGATCACTACAGTGGCAATGCTGACCATCATGGTTACGGAAATTACCTACATTGCGCGCATGCGATTGTTGACGGCAAGCAACCAGCGAGATCGCGTACAAGCCTATTGGTTGGCGAAGTCAGGCACCGGCATCTATCAACTAATTTTGGCGGCCAACAAGCAGATTGGAAAGAACGAATTCATCCAACAATTTGGCTTGGGAGATTCACTGTGGCAAATGGTTCCGTCACTCAACACCGGTATGATGCGGATGTTGTTCGTATCTGAGTCTTCTGGAAGTGATGTAGATGAAGAAGACATAGAAAGTTTCAAGAACGACGGTCAGGTATCGGAAAAAGTCGCTGAAGAATCTCGGTCTGCTGGGGTATTCAACGATCGAAATTTCTTAGACTTTGCGGGAGACTTTTCTGCAGAAATCACCGACATGGAGTCGAAGATTGACATCAACCAACTGGGTTCAGAGGGAGACAACCTCCAAGACTCTCCCACCGCTGCAAGAATGTTTGCATTGATGAGCGGTGAGGAAAATGACCAGTGGTTTCTGGAGCGCAACTTGGATCGGTGGGAACTGATTGGCAACCTCAAAGACTGGGTCGATGCCGACACCTACCGTTCCGGTGGACTGGGTGGACAGGAAGATTCTCTCTATGCCAATCAAGACCCGCCCTACCTGAGCAAAAACGCCAAGTTTGACACCACCGATGAAATTCGCCTGGTCGAAGGATGGAACGGAGAACTCTACGACAAATTCCGTGACAAACTCACAATCTGGAGTCGTGGAAAGTTCAACCTCAATTCCTTTGACGAAGAAATGCACCGCGCCTTGATTCGCGCCACAGCACTGTCTCAACCCTCCGATGCCAGTTTAGACATGTGCTTTGCCGGAAGCAGTGACTCTGTCTTATCTGTCTGGGATATTGCGTCGTTCAATACGGGACGCGACTATGCCACCTTTGTCATGAACAACTGTGGAATAGAACTCGACGCCACCAAAATCACCAACGTGACCAAACAGTCTCAGGTATTTGAAGTAATCAGCACTGGGATGGTTGGAACGAGCAGCGTCACCATCACCACCATTTTCGACTTTTCCGGTTCTGGGGTCGGTAAAGTCAAGTATATACGGATTGAATAATATGCACATTGATTGTACACACAGAGAGGTGATCCCATGATGATCGGACTCGATATCGGCACAACAGTAATACGAGCTTGCCTGTTTGAGGGAAGTTTTGGACGCTACACCTTCTCACGCGTGGTCGAAGAATACGTTCCCAACAGCACAATGGACACTGGGGTACTGGTGGGCGACACAGATGATGAAACTGAAGAAGTTGATCCCAAACTGATGGCCCAAGCAGACCTTGAGCGCAGACAGTCTGGCGCCATTCAAGCACTGTTGCGTCAATTGCCCAATGCCTCTGTCGTGACACATCAATCCGCGACACAAGTGAGCATTCGAAAGGTGAACCTACCCTTTACCGATACCCAAAACATAGAGGCTGCCCTACCCTCCATCGTGGAAGAACTGGTTCCTTTTGACATCGACGAATTACAAATCCAGCACCAAATATTGAACATTCACGATGGGTCTTCAGACGTTTTGGTCTTGATCACCCGTGAAGACATCATTCAAAGCCACCTGGATAAACTGGAAGCGCTCACCATCAATCCGCAACACATCCTCATCGATGGAGATATTCTAGGGTACTATGCCACGACTGGGATCCAAACCATCATCCACGTCGACGAAGGACAAGTTGTATGCGGCGTTTACAGAGAAGGTAAGACCTTGGGTTTTCGAACCGTTTCTGGCGATACGTCCACGTTGGATGCTGAAGCAGGCACCTTATCCAACACCCTCATTGAGCGCATCCGCAGCACGCTCATCTTCTTTGAAGACAACCATGACGTCGAGATCACAGAAGTTTTATTGGCTGGTAAGGGTGCTGCATTGGAGACCTTGCAAGAACAAATGCGCGAAGAGATGGGGGTTCCATGCGCCTGCATAGAGACAGAGCACGACATTGACCCACGTTGGGCACTGGCCTATGCCTTGGGACAAAAGGGCTGTGGAAACAGCCACGGTCGAGAATTTGATTTGCGCATTCAAGGCTTTGCTTACCAAGGAAACATTCAACGGTTGGCAAGCGTTCTTCAGTATGTAGCGATAGCCTCTCTAATTGGATTCATTGGATTCACTGGATGGTTTTGGACTGAAATGATGTCGATCAACAAAGAGATCGCGACACTCGAAGAGGACTTGGTGTCTCAAATTCAAGAAACCATGCCGGATTTGCCAAAGTCTGTCATGTCCAACCCCTCAACAGTGGTCTCTTTAATGCAAGAAGAAATCACCACTTCAAACGACAAACTCGATAAACTTGGCTCCATTACAGCCACAGAACCACCGATGCTCACCCTTGTCAAAGCCATCTCAGAAGGGATGCCACCACACGAAAAAGCACGCATTGACGTGAGTGAAATGGTCATTTCCAAAACGAGCATCAACCTCAAAGCGGAGACCGATGGGTTTCAAACCGCTACCGAAATCGAGCAGGCCCTCAAAAAGCACCCTCGATTCAAACAAGCCCAAAAGGCAGATGAGAAAAGCATGCGAGACGGAATCCGCTTTTCGATCATCATCCCACTGGAAGTCGAAGACGAGGAGGAAGGATAAATGTCACAATTGCAAATTTACAAAGAGCGGGCGTTGGATGCCTTTGCCGCACTCCCACCAAGAGATCGCATGTTGGCAGCCGGACTCATCGTCTCAACCTTCTTTGGTGGCTTGGGATTTGGAGTGTACAGCATGAACAAAACCCTCAAATCAGAGAGGCAAGAAATCGAACGCATTGGCAAGTCTGTGGAACTGATCCAAGTGTTGCAAGCAGAACAAGCCTCTTTGGAGTCAGAGGTGGCCCAAATCGAAGAATCGTTGGCCAAAAATGCCACCACGGACTTGTCCGCTTTCTTAGAACAGTCCGCCACCAAATCGGGATTCAACCCCAAAGAAAAGAATATGCAGGTGCGTGAAAAGAGCACGACCAAGGATGGTCGATTGCAAGAAAAAGTATTCTCGGTGAGCCTCAGCAACCTCAGTACGGAAGAATTTTCCAAGTTCCTCTTTCAAACTGAAACCGCTGGATATCCACTCAAAATACAAACCAGCACCGTAAAGCGACGAAAACGTCGAGACGAGGTCACACTCAACCTCAGTCTGGACATCGCTGCTTACAAACTGGTGGAGGAAGAATGAAACGTTTATTGATCGCGTTGGCAGCTTCAATGTGGGGACTGGTGGTCTTTCGCATCGCATTGGGAATTCACTTTCCAACGGACGCCCTCAAAAATAAGGTGGCGGTTGAAGTCGCAAAATCCACCAAAGACTCCATGCAACTCAAAATGGGTGATGTGGGACTGACTTCCCTCCTCGGAATTCAAATCACCGATGGAATTTTGTACACCACCAATGAACAAGGCGAATCGACTCCCAGTTTTGTCCTCGACACCCTCAGTGTTGTACTCAGTCCATTGAGTACACTCATGGGCAGTTTGGACGCAACCATTGACGCCAAACTCATGGGGGGAACAGTCGTCGCAGACATCAGTGGAGATTCCTTCCAACCCAGTTCGGTGGACCTCACCGTGGACTCTTCAGCCATTGATCTGAGTCTGTTTCCAGTGGCATCCCCCACTTTTGAAGCCTTGTTGGCTGGAAAGTTAACCACACACATTGAAGGAAACTTCCCCCAAGAGAAACCCCATAAAAATTCGGAAGGTCGATTCTCTCTATCGGTGGATGGACTGTCGATTTCAGATGCCAAGGCTTCAGGCATAGAGTTGCCGGCTTTGGATTTTTCAGAAGTGACCATTGCTGGACTGTTCAACAATGGAAAACTAGAAATCACCGATGCCAATATCATCTCTGACAGCATTGGATTGACCATTGATGGCGACATCATTTTGGGTAAAATCTGGACCCGTTCAAGATTGAGACTGACACTGGAATTGCAACTGGGATCGGAGTTTGCATTAATTGCCAAAATGTTGCCCGCGCTCAAAAACAACAAAGTTGGCGATGAAGATGGCAAGGGCATCTATAAACTCAACGTCATTGGCACCGTTCAAAACCCCCGCATCAAAACGAACAACCGAAACAGTTCTCGTCGCCCCAGTCGAAACCAAAACAACAAGAGAAATAAAAGTCAAGACATCGAAAAAGACAACAATTCGAAAACAACCAAGAGCCCCGAAGAAAAACGACGGGAGCGACGAGAGCGAATCGAAGCTCGAAAACGGGCACAAGAAAAGAGACGTGAAGCGGGTGGTTTTGACCTGCCCGACAATCCACGTCGAGATCTCCCCAATCGTCCGTTAAAACGCGTACCCGCCCTCGAACCGGATGAGGAGTTTGAAGACGAGGAAGAAATTCTTGAGCCTGGCGACGACATCGAGGAAGAAGAGGAAGACTTTGACCCCGGCGAAGAAGAGCCCAGTGAAGAGCCCGCTGATGAGGAGGATGAGTAGAGTCGATTGGCGTTAACAGTGCTCTAACAGTTCTCTATCAGTATCTAGAATGAACGATGGCAAATGATGGAACGGCTATGCAAGCGGCGTTTTCTGCTTAGAGATCAACCGAATTCGCTCGATCACCATCTCCTTGTCAATGGCTTTGAGCATATCATAAATGGTCAGAGCCGCCGTACTCACCGCGGTCAAGGCTTCCATCTCCACACCTGTTTTCCAAACGGTTCCAACGGTCGCCTGAATCAACACCCCCGATTCCACAACACATAGATCGACCGATACTGCATCGATGGGAATTGGATGACACAGAGGAATCAAATCGGCCGTTCGTTTACTGCCTCCGATTCCAGCCAATTGGGCGATGGACAACACGTCCCCTTTCTTGTTGTTGCCCACTGCGATGCTCTCCAAACTTTGTGGTGAAAGACGAACAAAACCTTCTGCCACCGCAATGCGTTGAGAGTGTGGCTTTTGAAGAATATCCACCATTTTGGCGTTTCCTTCAGCGTCGATGTGGGTCAGTTTATGGGTCATGACAAGCTCCAGATGGATGGACCTACTGTATCTTTAGAACCCATCTTCGTCTAGATTGGGATACAGTATCCTGTATGAAACGCTCCACATTACCATGGTTGGGTATCGGACTGTGCATACCCATTGTGCTACTCCTACAGAATCTCCACAACAGCATCGGAATTCCCAGTCCAATGCTGTCAGGTCTGCACTGGTCAAAGATTGAGCGTGATGGATGGACCGCCCACCGTACCACGTTGAGCTACAACGGCACGGTACACATCGCAACACTGGATGTGTTTGGGTTTGATGACAACGCTTTTGTGGACAGCACCACCAAAGAAAGCGGCAATGATTTTACAGTGCTATCCTACATTGATGAGGTCAGTATCGACAACATCAACGTTCACTGGCAAGATGAAATATACGAGACACAGTTGACGGGGCTTGTATATCCAACGGTACAGTTGAAAAACGACTGGCTGGCTCTAGAACGCACAAACGAGGAGTGGCTCGTTACCGGACGCATCGACAGCACAGACTTACCGTTGAACCTCACTCTTCCAGATGCCACCCCCGATGGATTGGAGAGCACGTTCAACTTTTCGATGACACTCAAGAACCCACAACAACCGATTGTGGGTACCCTACAACACATCACCGTTCAACACCCGTTGCTGAAGCGTGGCCTCAATATCCCCGATATGAAAGTACAGCTCACACCAAGCGACACCGGCTGGACTGGACACTTGTCCAATGGAGACACAACTGTTGAGGGCATGTGGGTCGACAACCCCATCACCGCTCAACGCGACAGAGATGTGGGCGACAGTTTACAGTGGGCCCTCAATTACCAAGTGGCTCTCCGAGATCTCATGAACTGGTTTGGTGTGTCTGTACCGATCGCCAGTCCAACGGGACACTGGGTTGGAACAGTCACCCCGAGCGACATCACCATTTCGGGACGGAACTTGGGATTTGAAGGACAAATCAACGCCCTACACCGTCTCAAAACTGGACAACCCATCACGTATCGCCCCATCCATTCGGAAGGCACCCGTTTACTGGGTCCCAATACACCTACGTGGGTACCCTATCCAAAACTCGGCTGGCTTGCGCGGGCAGTGATTGCTGGAGAGGACGCCCCATTCTTTGAGCACAACGGTTTCAATGAAGAAGGACTCAACCGGGCCCTCAATGAACTGTTTCGCAACGCTGACACCCCCATTGGTGGTTCATCGATCACCCAGCAAGTGGCCAAAAATCTGTTTACGGGCAACGACGTGACCTTGGATCGCAAAGTCGAAGAAATGATCTACACCTTGGGACTCGAAGCCATGCTCAACAAAGAAGCCATCTTGGCACTCTACCTAAACTCCATTGAATTTGGCGATGGCATCTACGGCATCCAAGATGCCTGCAACAAATATTTTCTCAAAGAGCCACAGTATTTGTCTCTCAAAGAAGCCGTGTTTTTGGCTTCCATATTGCCCAATCCACGAGATGGCTACAGACGAGCCAAACTGGGACGCCCACCAACCCGACGAATGCGGGCAATCTTACAAAATCTCGTGGACGGGAATCAAATCAGTTCGATTGTGATGAAGGAAGCGATGCGCGAACCCTTGCGGTTGTTGTTGCCGGTTGAGTGAATCGAGTGACATTCTATGCGTTGAAGGGGCGATCGTACTTCACAATATCTTACAACACAGTTCGACCCAACCACACACGCCCAGTGCCTTTTCTCACTTGACCAATCTTCCAAGATTGTATGCCCAGCGTCTCCAGAGTTGTCATCACCCCGACCGGGTCGGAGGTCACCACACACAGTCCAACCCCCATGTTGAAGGTTTTGTACAGTTCAACATCGGGCAAAGAGGATCGCTCTTTCAGTTCCGAGAAGATATTGGGTACCTCTTGCAACCTGGGAAGCGCATCCATCGTATAATCATAGCGATCGTTCAGTCGACCCACATTTCGAAAGCCCCCACCGGTAATGTGTGCCAAACCATGTATGGGACTGTTGGAGGCAAGCAGTGCTTCGACTTCACGCGTATAAATCTTGGTCGGTGTCAACAAGGCTCTCCAATAGGCTTCATCCTTGTCCGTGCCCAAACGACGGGCCAACGACAGTCCATTGGCGTGAATTCCAGAGGAAGCAATTCCCACAATGGCGTCCCCCTGTTGAATCTGAGACCCGTCAATGAGGTCATCGCGCAACACTTCTCCCACCGCAAAGCCGGCGAGATCATATAGACCATCCGTATACATCCCCGGCATTTCTGCCGTTTCTCCACCGATGAGTGCCACTCCTGCCTGGGTACAACCCTCCACAACCCCCGACAGGATGTGCTCGGAAGTCGATAGATTCAGTTTCCCAGTGGCCAAATAGTCCATAAAAAATAGACCTCGAGCACCGGTACAGAGCATGTCGTTGATGCACATCGCGACCAAATCAATGCCAACCGTGTTGTGCACACCCAAACGCTGAGCCACCAGTAATTTTGTGCCCACCCCGTCAGTACTTGCGGCCAACAGTTTGCCTCCACCAACGTCATACAAACTGGCAAATCCACCCACCCCACTGACGACACGGGTGCCATACGTCTGTGATACCCGTTGCTTGATCTTGTCAACCAATGCCTCTCCGGCTTCGATATCGACACCAGCATCTTTATAGGTTTCTGCCATCTATTTTTACCTCGACGTACAATAGTTTACAATGTTCTGAAATATCTTGAGACCAGAGGCTTCCAAAAATGGCAGTGCCGACTTATGTGGATGTTGCACACGCAACACATGGGCTTCCGGGTGGGGCATCAACCCAAATATCAACCCACTGGGATCACACAAGCCAGCGACTTGTTGATGGGAACCATTGACCACCGATGTGTATCGCAGAGCAATTTGACCGTTGACGCTCAGTTTTTGATACAGTTGCTCTTCCTGACCCCGTCGCAAAACCACCCGACCCTCTCCGTGGCGAATTGGCAGGGACAGTCTTTCCAGACCCTTGGTCCAGACACAGACCGAATCTTGTGGACAATCGAGTTCGACCCACTTGTTGATGAAACGACCCTGTTGATTGTGGGCGATGGCAACGGCCCGTTCACCCTGAGGAAAAGGCAACAATCCGAGTTTGGTCAATACCTGAAACCCATTGCAAATCCCAATGATCGGAGACCCTCGATCCACAAAACGGTGTAGTTCATTGCCCATTGCGTGACGCAATTTCAATGCCAG
>CBFICN010000147.1:0-9882 GCA_965661045.1 uncultured Myxococcota bacterium | reverse complement strand
CGCGGAAAGCCAATAGATCGTGCACTTGCTCAAATTCAACTTTTTGGGCGACCATTTTGTTGTACACCGACCGTAGATACTTTGTCCGACCATACACCTGACAGGCAATGCCTTTGGAACTCAATTCATCGTGGAGTAATTTTCCAAATCGTTCGATGAACTGGTTGTGATCAGGGGCACGTTTATCCAGTTTTTCTTTGAGCTCTGCATACAGTTCGGGCTCAATGTATTGAAAACAGAGGTCTTCGAGTTCCGACTTGACTTTGGCCAACCCCAGTCGGTTCGCGATTGGAACAAAGATTTCCATGGTTTCTTCAGATTTCTTTTTGCGTTTGTGAGGCTTCATCGGCCCCATGTTTCGCATGTTGTGTAGTCGATCTGCAAGTTTAACCAGTACCACGCGGACATCTTTGGCCATGGCCAAGACCATTTTGCGGAAGTTTTCTGTTTCTTCTTCAATTTTGCTTTTGAACTTGAGTTTTCCTATTTTGGTGACACCATCGACCAATAGAGCTACATCGGGACCAAATTTTTGTGTCAAAATCTCATATTTGGTAAAGGGGTCGTCTTCGAGGGTGTCGTGCAAAATGCCCGTCGCGATGGTTTCCACGTCCATTTTCATTTCTGCAAGAATGCCTGCAACTGCAAGGGGATGCGTGATGTAATCTTTGCCACAATTGCGATATTGCCCGTCGTGTGCTTGTTGTGCATAGAAGTAGGCATCCATCAGCAGTTGAATGTCTGCATTGGGAGAATAGCTGTGGACAATGTCGATGAGTTGCTGAATGCTGGTGACTTCTGTTGGGCTCACATGGTCTCCTTTTTTATTCTATGAACAATTCATAGTGGGGGTCTAAAAAGATACCTTACTGAGCGTCCATTGTGCAATGCACAACGGTATTTTTTCCAGTAATTGGACGATATTTGTGTCGTTGTCTCTTGGCGACCTTACTGGGATCAGGTTGGGTTGGTAAACTGTGTTACCCAAGACGAACGTCGATTCCGTTTCAACAGTTCAGCAATCAAAATGCTCATGAATTGATCGCAGGCAGATTCTAAGTCGTCATTGATGACGAGGTAGTCAAATGAGCCACAGTGATCCAATTGATCTTGGGCTTCTCGAAGTCTACGGGCGATGACTTCATCTGAGTCTGTTTTGCGTCCACGCAGCCGTTGCTCTAAACTGGCAATGTCAGGTGGCAGAACAAAAATCGAAATGGCTTCGGGCATCTGCGCCTTGACTTGGGCGGCTCCTTGCTGATCGATTTCCAATAGGATGCTCTCACCGGCATTGAGTGCGTCAAGTACTGGTTGTTTCAAGGTGCCATAGAAATTTTTGTATACTTGTGCCCACTCCAGTAATTCACCTCTATCTTTGAGCCGCTCAAACTCCGGAAGGCTCAAAAAGTGATAGTCGACCCCATCTACTTCGCCGTTGCGCATTGAGCGTGTTGTTGCAGAGACGGAAAACTGAATGTTGGAAATGGTTGAGAGCGCTCTTTTGACCAAGGTTGTTTTTCCAGTGCCGCTGGCACCCGTAACAACAAATAGGGCTCCTTGATCGGGCTTGCTCCAAGCATCCACGTTCAGACTCATGACGGGTCTCCTTCCTTAATTGGCTTGAGTGCCTTTAGTGTGAATACAGAGGTCATGCAAGGGACACGATGGACAAATTTCCAAATTGTAGGTTTTCTGACACTGCCCTGAGATTCCAAGGTGTGCCAATGCAAAATCATACTGTATGGGATCATCAGGAGCGATGCTTCGGAGGTAACCGGTGATTTCTCTAGCAGCCTTGAGGTTGGGACTTTTGAGTTTGGTCAGCCCAATCATTTGTGAAATGCTGTGTACGTGTACATCGAGTGGAATCGTAAGTTTGGAGGGTGGCAGTTCCCATAGACCCAAATCTGGGGCCGTTTTACGCACCATCCACCGCATCAGCATTTGCCAGCGTTTACAAGCAGACCCTTTGGCGGGAGAAGAGAAGAAGCGTTTGAACCCATCTGGTAAGTCGTCGACCGTTTCAATGGAGAGGTTCGCTGTGGAAGCCGCGTCAATGGCGCATGTCGTAAAGATGGGCATGGCACGACTTAGGGTTTCGTTTAGATCTGCATCATTTGGTTTGTATAGGGACTCAATCCAAGATTTTATCGATGGTTCTTGGGAGAGCAGCCGCTGAAAGGTCAGCATGACCAGTACAAAATCGGGAGATTTGTTCCAACGATAGGACAGGGCGTTGAAGGCATCAAAGTCCACGGCTGAGAAAGTGTCGACGCAGGCTCTGGGACCGCCACGTTCATCACAGAGTGACATCCATTGTTCAATCACCGGTAAAAACAAACTGACTCGACCAAATGCCAACATCGAGGCAAAGATGGCGGCCAACTCTTGGTCGAGGGGATTCGTATAGCGGTGCGCAAATTGAATTGGGTCACGTTGAATCGTGTCCTCGATATTTTGTTCAAGCATTAAGGTGTTGAGCGCGTCTTTGAGTTTGCTTAGTTTTACTTTGGAGAGGGTCCCATGTTTGACTCTGATTTTGGTCTCGCTGGCGGCGTTGGATGACTTTTTTCGCATTATTCGACCTGGGAGATGATGTCGCGAACATTTTCAATGTGCACTTTCATTTCGGCTACGTGTTGACTGGACTCGGCAGGGATGACTTTGGAAGCGATGGTGTTCATCTCCCGCTGGATTTGTTGCAGCACGGCATCCATCTTGCGCCCTGTACCCTTTTCTTTGACTGACTGCAACTGTCCCAAACTCAAGCAATGTTCTTCGAGTCGAGCGAGTTCTTCAGTTATATCAGATTTTTCCACCAAAATGGCCGCTTCGTGCTGGAGTTTGTCAGATGGAATCCGTTGTCCAAGGAGTTTGTTCAGCCTTTTTTCTAGCCTGATCACCAAGGCTTGGTTGAGAAGTGTCAGTTGACTGGAGAGTTCTCCTCGGTGACGCTGTAAGCCTCGAAGTTCGGGACCCAATTCCATCGCCAAGTCTTTGCCCAAGACTTTTCGCTGCTGGATGAGATCGACAATGGCGGAGTCCATTGCGGTAGACACAATGATCCACTCTTGCATTGCATCGGGCTTCTTGGCCTGTGTGTTGAGTACACCGGGTTGATCGAATATTTTGTTGATGTCAATGGATTCCGGTGGGCGTTTCAATGTTTGCGCCAACTGGACCATCTCTTCAAAACAAGCTTGCGCAAGGTCTGTGTCCAACAAAACCTCTTGGTGCCTTCGAAGCCCTGTTCTTCGAACGTACACTTCGATTTTCCCCCGAAATATCTTGTCGGTTAAGCGTTTTTTGAGTCTCCTTTCAAGAGAGAGATAGCATTGTGGCAAACGGAACTGTATGTCTTTTGAACGATGTACGGTGGCACGAATCTCTACAAACACCGAGAGGTCACCGTTGGAAGCTTCTCCGCGACCATACCCTTCCATTGCAATCATGCTCTCTCCCAAACTGTGAACGTGCTTTGTTTCTTGTATCGAGAGTCCATCAAAATGCCAATATTCTTCTGTTACTCGACTTGTTGTGTGCGAATGATGGCTACAAATTGGGTGTCTTGCCATTGACCAACCGCTCTCTGCCATCGAATACTGGGATAGGCAAAGTGGGACTTTGTCAACCATCGCTCCCAGAAAGCAATGTGTTGAAAAGGGGTTTCGAGACCAATGGTTTCAAACTTGGTTAGCGAAATAGAGGCGTCGGAGGTTTTCAATGTCCATTCGGTAGATGAGGTGTCCAGTCCTGTGATCTGGGCTGTGTTCCACTGATCTGTATTGGTGGTCCGGTGACGGAGCGTTCCAGATACTCCAAATCGATTATCTTCTAGCAGCAAGTGGATGGTTGGACTTTGCGCGCCAATCCAACGAGATTCCTCAATGATCGCTTCTCCGCTGTGTTCGATGATCCATCCATTTCCGGTCAGCATTTGACTTTGATCGTGTGACTGTGACCAGCCACGGTTGTCCATTTCAGCGCAGTGAACCTGTGTTTGCCACAATGGATCTTCGTGCCATGTGTGCACCGTTTTGTGGTCAGAGCAAAGCCCTGTGAGTCGAAGGTTCCACTCGTCAAAATGTGAGTCCAATTGCCATTGAGTGCCGGTTGTTTGCAGTCTATGTCGTGGACCAATCTCGATCAGGCTTTCTGTCCAAGTAACGTGGGACTTGGGGGCGTGGTCCCAAAACTCTAAGGGGCTTTGGTTGGGCGTCCAGATTGTTCCTTTAAAGTGTCCCGTGCCTTTTAGCCATCCTGTGTCACTTTGGGTGAGTCGCAGTACACCGAGACTACCCGTTTGGTCGGCATTGATCCATTCAATGCTCTGTCGATACATTGGAGGGCTTTCGCACCCGATTGTGGACAAAAAAGCACTAAGGAGTGCAATTGGCGCGGTGGAATTCTTCATAGATCGGTTTTAGAACGGTGGAATTATTGTGGTGTGCAGTGTCATTGGGCTGCAAGTTACAAGGGAATGTGCCTTGGTGTTCAACATAGCGCAATCTGTCCCGATAAACACTTTCCGCGGCTCTGTGACAGGCAACTGGGTTGTCGGTTTGTTCGCAAACGACAGGCTTCATGGGTGTATCGATCGATACAAGGTGGCGATACAGTACCGTTTGTCCTTCTGTGGACGTCGGGTCCACCCCATATAGGTTGGCTTGGTTTTGCATGTCTGTCCAAGAGGCTTTTGGGTGTCGAAACAGCCACCTAGACAAGAGGTGCATGCGACAGTCCATTTCAAATGGGCGGGCCAATTCACAAAATTGAGGTGTTTGCGTACGTTCCGCCAGTCTAAACCAACATTCTCCTTGCGCGGTATCGGTCAGTTGATGACAGATATCTTCCACTGCGTCAGGATTTATGGAAAACAGTTTTTCTGATCCCAGCAGTAAGCAGTCTTGTACAACCGATGTAGGAGACAGGGTGTTGCACAGCGATAGAGTATCGATTGGATTGAGTTCGACTTGCTCAAGGGTGGTGGCGATGGTGGTGACGCTGGAGGGACTAGAGGGTGTGGGTATGGTACAAGCGAGCACCAAACTGAACCCACCCAAACTGCACTTACTCAAACTGAACCTGGTAAGTCCAGCAACAGGACTCAGCCTCACTTTCGCAGTCCCATGACGGACAATGCCGCTTCATTGAGTGGTGTGTAGCGCATCCAAAGGGTCCACTCTCCACAGTCTGTCCCTTGCCACGCAATGGGGTTCAGCCTGGCATCTCGATCAACCACTTCAACGTGGTCGCATTTTTGAAACAGGGAATCTCGGATGGACCACAGAGGGGCTAGGCGAGTGTAATCAAAAGGATTGTCTGTTGGCTTCAGCGCATCGAGTGACCAGGTTGTGAAAAAAGCCACTGGTTGCTTTGACTCAATTAAAATGGTGAGCCCGCGCTCTCCAGTATCCCAGTGAACAAAACGCTGTGTTTGTTCCTCACCCAATGTGGGTAGAACCGAGGGACCAACGCCGTAGGTGTTTGCCATCGCCAGCCATTCACCCTGTCCAAGTAACGTGTCGTTGTAAACCCCAGGATCTGTACTTCTAAGGCGTTGACAAAATGGCTGCGGGCAGGGGTATGTCAACGGGCCCGAGCGCATTCTGACTGGCTTGAAAACTGTGGCAATGCTGTTGTCGATGAGCGTGTTGGCTTCATCGACACTCAAGTCCGACGCACTCTTGCTAGACGCAGACGTGTCCCCAAATGCAAACTGTCCCATCATGATGTGCAACCCGAACCAGAACATTAGAATTTCTCCACAAACTGGGCTGCAACATCGCGTTGAAGAGCATCGAAGTCCAAGGTCAACCCACTGGCTTGTGCCGAAGACAGGATTTCATTGCTGGCAACGTCAATGCGCTTGATGGTGATGGTGGTTCGGTTGCCTTGAAATTGAATCGTGCCGGTAATGACTTGAGAGGCTCTGAGGCTTTGTCCGATTTGAATCGCTTGGTTGTCGTTGATGAAGGTGTCTTGAAACACCAATTCGGCCATCACGGAATCCACTTGCCCACGTTCAACGATGGTTGCAACCTCTCCAGCAGAGAGAGCGCCAGAAAGATAATGCTGAAACCCAGTTGCCAAGTTGTTGGGGTCTGTTCCTTGGACCGTAAAGGGCATGACGGCGGCCACGATGTCGTTGACTTTGCCGCCCAATTGTTGCAGGCTATCTTTCGCAGAACGTCTAACGTCTTCATTCAAGTCACTGCGGGCAATATCGTGAAGCAAGGGCCTTGCATGTTGAATCTGTCGTGTGGCGATCGCTTGAATGGCTTTGATTCGAACCTGTGGGTTGGTTGCTTGGGTGCTTAGATTTACACAGAGCGCATCTATGTCACTGGCATGGGTCCCTTTGATCCACTGGAGCAGATCCAGCACGTCCATTTGCAAGGTCCATCGTTGGTGGTTTCCGCCCTTTTTGAGAAGGCTGTTGATCAGCAGTGTTGTCTGGGCTTCGGACTCTAGTCGTGCAGCGATGCCTTTCTTGGCCATGGCGCGCACGCCTCGATCCTCATCCTCTAGTCGGTGTAAATACTCTTGATCTCGCAAGTCGTCGCTGAACATCGGACCAAATGCCATGAGGGCTTCGATACTGGCTTTTCGAATCTGGGCCTCGTTGGAGTTTGCCTTTTGTATCAGAATGTGGATGGTTTGTGGGTTTCTGCGCAGTCCAAGTTCTTCGATCATCGCCACTTGACGTTCAATAGAATCACTGTCTCGCAAGTGATCTGTCAACCATGCGTCTGATTTCTTAGGTATATTTTTTGTGCCACCACAAGCCAGCAGCCAGATCAATCCCCACATCATTGTTACTCCGTATGTACCAGTTGTATTTGAACAGAACCTGGTGACCCAGTCGGTCCTTGTCGTCCATTGTCTGTATCACAATAGCGAGAGCCTCCTTGAAGTCCTGAACGACCAGAGCTGCCAGAAGAACCGCCCGGTGCACTTTTACCATATTGATATCCAGAACCACCGTCCCCACCATTGCCGCCTGGACCCGCATATCCTGCACGTCCGCCTGAACCAGAATAGCCATTTCGTCCAGCCAGGCCACCATCACCCCCAAATCCACCAATCGAACGAAAGACCAATGAATTGACCGCTTGCTGTTGGAAGGACGGACTGCCCATAATTTTTACTTGAATGTTCCCGCCATCGCCTCCGCGAGCGCCATTTCCACCATCTCCACCGCAGCCGCCAGCAGCACCGTTGCCACCGTCGCCACCATTTCCGCCATTTCCACCGCGGGCACCTTTTCCACCATTGCCATTTCGACCGGCCGAAATTCCTTGAGCGCTGTCACCGCTTCCACCTTGGCCCCCATCACCACCGTCACCACCGTGTCCACCACGACCACCATCGCCTCCGCGACCGCCATCGCCCCCATGACCGCCTTCGCCACCGTTCCCGCCGTCGCCACCTCGACCACCTTGAGTTGTGACAACGAAGGGCTGACCCTGGTGAAAAATGTAATTTTCTGTACTGGAGTGTCCATTTTGATTGGCGTTGACTTCGACGTAGACCAATTCTTCTCCCGGATAAAAAGGAGAATAGATTGGACGGACAACAATGGCAAGGTTGGGACCGTCAACCCCTCTCTGTCCGGCTTCACCATCTCCAGCATTGTTGCCCGGAAACCCATTTCCGCCATTTCCACCGTGTGAACCATTTCCCCCTGGAGTGCCATGTCCACCATTCCCACCGTTTCCACTGAGGCTGGAGGCATCTTGACCATCTTTGCCATTGCGTCCATTGCCGCCACGGCCACCATCTCCACCGTGTCCACCACTTTGACCCGGCATCCATGCATTTTGTCCGTTTGACCCCGATGAACCATTTTTCCCCGACGCGCCATTTCCTCCGGCATCCCCAGAATAGGCGCGTCCATTGTCACCCGGGTGAACGCCTACGGAGCCATGTCGACCAGTCGGACCATACGTTGTATAGGGAGAAAATGTACTGGAGTCATACGAGGGGGCGTATCGAAGGGTTCCCTGTTGCTCATGCCAGGACCATTGTAAACCGATCCCTGAGTCCAATGTGGCGAGGACATCGTGTGTTGGTGTGATGGTCCACGTGTGTTGTAAAGTGCCCCCGATGGGTGATGTGGCAATATCTGAGGTGTCAAACTTACAGTCTTCTTGATGGGGGAGTGTTGATCCGGTGATGGCGTCGTTGTATAGAAGCAGCCCGTTTGGATCCACTGCGTAGACAGTGTCCACCAAAGTGAGAGATCCTTGTCGCAAGGGTAGAACGACTGAGTCTATGGGAGACACCGAAATATGACCAGCTTGCAGTGCGGTTGTTCCATCGCAAGGGCGCGTTGTTTGTAAATTGTGTGTCAATGGAGAAGGTGGCGTCCAATGAACACAGCCGATTAACATCTTCAGTAGCAATATCACTGACCACCCCCAACAACTTCGAGGTGGTATACTTGCTGTATCAGGTCGACGCGTTGTCCAAGCATGCCGAGAACAGTGTGTACTTCTGCATCAGAGTTGGACTCTAGGAATTCTCGAAAGTAGACCCGCACAGCTTGGATGTCCAACATCTCCCAGAGTGCGGCATGTACAAGTGGGGACAGTTCAGAATCGAGGTGTGGAATTTGTTCAATCAGTTTCACGGCAACCGTTTCAGACAGAATTCCGTGGTTTGCCGATTGGGCAAGGCTCCACAAGGTCAAAAGTTGGATGCTTTTTACGTCCACGGACAGAATGTCCAATTCCTTTTGTAGCGTGTCTTGGATGACGCTGCGATACTGTGCCTCGTTCAATGCACCTCGATTCTGTTCGATATACCGGTGCAATGCCAAACAACTGGTGTAGAGGTCTGAGGGGGTGTATTGTGTGTTTTGACCGGCCAAATGCTCTCCCATTAGGGTCAACAGGACAGGCAGGGACTGAATTTCTTGTTCCAGTACATAGAAATTAGCGGGAGGGTCCGTCGTACCGGAAAGGTAATCTTGCAATTGCCTTAGCAGTGCGAGATCTTCATCAATGCTGTGAACGTGGGCAATGTACAGTTTCAACAGTGCGTCAATGCTGTACTCGGCATCCAGTTTACTGGGGGATTGTAGAAGGGCTTTGGTTAAGTTGCGCACCAAGGATTTGGCCTCATCATCCCAGGGTAACTCTCGACCGATTTCACCCAAGGCCCAAATGGCCTGTCTGCGTAAGGTGGGGTTTGGGTGGAAAGAGAGTTCTTTCAATCCAGCGATAACTTCGGGGCTGCTTTCGCGCATCAATCCCAAGTTTTGTATCGCCAAGGCTCGGTGTGATGTGTCATCCATCCACCCTTCATGGAGTGCGATTTCGATGGCTCGACGCGCCTTTCTACGTCGTTCAGATTCGGAGTCATAATCTGCCAAAGAGCCAACTTGGTGAATCGACACACAGCCCCAGAGGCCAATGAATAGCCATGACAGACTCATTTGTCCTCCAGCCATCGTTGGGCGTCGGTTCGAATAAAGATATCGGGGTCACTGCTGAGGGATTGAATTGTTCCCAGGGCGATAGGGTCGGTCGCAGCAAGATATTTCAAGCCTTGAAGCATCCAGTAGCGACTCTCATCATCACAAGCGTTGAGCGCTTCAAGAATGCCCGTTGTGCCGTTTTGGATGTGGAATTTTCCAATCGTCAGTGCTGCTTGTGCTCGGATGGGGCACCACTCTCCTTCATCATCCAAGATATCTAGCAAAGCCTGTTGATGTTCTTTTGGTGGCGTCAACATCTTAGAGATCGGGATTGAATTTAATTGTTGCAACGTCGTCAAACGAATGTAGCGATGGGGACTACTCAATAAACGAGTAAGGTTTTGTGCATCGGGTGTCGAGACGGAAGAGGCTTGTCGGATGTGTCGATTGGACAAACA
>CBFICN010000146.1:0-9962 GCA_965661045.1 uncultured Myxococcota bacterium | reverse complement strand
GGGAGTTCTGAGTCGTTGTGTACAAACCCTAGACTGTATCGAAGTCGCTTTGCGAGGCAACCCAAATGCACGTTCAGATGCTGGGGTGGCTTCAGCATTGGTGGCTACCTGTGCGCAAGGTGCTTGGATGAATGTGATGATCAATCTACAAGACCTAAAAGATTTGGAGCGAAAAGAAGCCTATCGAACCCAAGCGGAAGCGTTGTTGGAAGAAATAGAAATCAGGGTGAACGCGCAAGGACGTACTGTACAGGAATTTTTGCGCAGTCACCTTTAGTGCTACAGTCTTGAAGCAGGAGTGAATATGACCATTTGGTTTACATCAGACACCCATTATGGACACAAAAATATTGTTCGTGGTGTGTCAAACTGGGGCAACAAAAGTGGTTGTCGTGATTTTGAGACGATTGAACAGATGAACGATGCCATGATTGAGAACATCAATGCCTGTGTTCAACCCAATGACACGCTCTATCATTTGGGCGATGTTGCTATGGGTGGCTTTGACAACGTACACCTTTTCTTGGAGCGATTGCAGTGTGAAAATGTTCACCTTGTGTTGGGAAATCACGATTATCATATTCGAAAAAATCGAGATGATGTACAGAACAAATTTGCCTCAGTCGATAAACTGATGGTCAAACGCATTGATGACGAGCGCATGACCATGTGTCATTTTCCAATGCTCGTGTGGGAGGATCATCATCGTGGTGTGTGGCACTTACACGGTCATTCACACGGTCATTTGGACGATCCGGTATACTATCAACGCAAAGTGATGGACGTTGGAATCGATACCCATCCGGAGTTCCGACCCTATTCACTTGCGGAGATCAAAGCGATTATGGACACCAGAGGTGTACACAAGGTGGATCACCATTGAACCATACTCTGTGGTGACGTCTGTCACACATGCTCAAAACGTTAGAACAACTTGGGCAAACCAGACCTGACCATTTTGGACAGTGCACGAATCGCTGGATGGAGAACCTCATCGTCTTGCCAGTATTGCACCTCTTCTCGAATTCGGGTGTGTAAGGTTTGCAGCATTTCTGGTGGATGGAGGCTGTCTTCTTTCTGGCGCAAATCTAGTGCTTGCGCACCCACGAGCAATTCGATGGCGATGATGTCTGCCAAGCACTCGAGAATTTGTAGGGTCTTGCGGGCAGCAATTGGCGACATCGATACGTGATCTTCGTGGTGTTGAACAGTGGGGATAGAATCCGTAGACGCAGGGTGTGCCAGTCCCTTACACTCTGACGCAAGAGCAGCGGCCGTGTATTGAGCCAGCATGAACCCTGAGTTTAACCCTGTACCTTCAACCAGAAAACTGGGAAGATTGTTCGACAGTTTACCGTGCGTTAGGCGAAAAGTTCGTCGTTCCGATAGGGTTGCCAACTGTGTGAGTGCGGTTGCGAGGTGGTCCATTGCCAAGCCAATACTTGCGCCATGAAAGTTTCCAGCCTCCATCCAGTCGCCATCAAACAACAAAGGGTTGTCGGAGACACCGTTGAGTTCTCGCTCGACTTCGACTTTGGCAAAGCGAATGGTGCTCCAAATTGCGCCCATTACCGAAGGGGTCGCTCTAATGGAAAAAGCATCAATTCGATTGGTGGAGAGCACGCGCTGAGAGTTGTTGAGTAGGGTTCTCAGAATCCGTCCCACTTCGGGAACGTCCGGATGATTTCGACTGGTTAAGGCTCGATCGTCAATGCATTGGCTGTGCGCACGCACCACTTCCATGGTCAGTCCAGCCGCCCAAAGTGCGGCATTGAATACCTGTTCTGCCCGTACGACCGCAATGGCGGCGATGGCAGCGCTCAAAGATACGCCGTTGATCAGTGCCAAGGCTTCCTTGTCTGTTGGCATCAACGCTTCAAAATCGGCATGTGTCTTTCCGTCGTAGCCACACAGTGTGCGCGCAATGTAGGACATCGGAGCCAAGTCACCAGCCGCACCCACGGAACCTTGAGAGGGTACCGTTGGGGTGATGTTGAGATTGAGCATGGTTGCCAACTTTTGAGCGACGACGCTCCGAGAGCCAGTGTGTCCCGACGTTAGAACGTTGATTCTGGCAGCCATGGCGGCGCGGACAATGGTTGGGTCGAAGGGTTCACCAACGCCAGCACAATGTCCCAAAATGAATCCTCGAGCCAAATCTTCAGTAGAGCGGGAGGGGTCTGGGTCTCCAGTCAACCAGTGGCGCTTTGTGGCCAAGATTCGACTGTTGGTTGGGATGCTGCTTGCATTGAGATCCATTTTCTGCAGTGCACTTTGGGTGATTGAAACAGGTGCCCCTGTTGCAACTGCCCAGATGGCATCACAGGTTAGCGATTCTTCGCCAAGTTCAATGGCATCGGGATGATTTGTCTGTGACCAATTCATGTTGTCACCTCCGATGGCTCAGATGGAATGTCGAGTGTGGTCGGCGTCAACAGATGGGGAAGGTTCTTCAGGATTGTCCCCGTTTGAATGCTGTGGGCCAAGGCTTCAATCTGTTCGCCAATGGTTGTGTATTCTTGGATGCAGTCTGATAGACAGTCCTGAACATTGATCAGTCCTTGTTGTACACCGGCTCCCAATGTGGCATCTGGGCGTTCATCGAGTCGGAAAGAAAGGGCGTGTGCTGAACTCATGAGTTCGATGGCAATGACCTTTGTGGTGTTTCTCAGTACATCTCGTGCACGGCGTGCGGCCACAGTACTCATCGCAATGTGGTCCTCTTGATCTTCACAGGTGGGAATGGAGTCCACCGACGCTGGCCATGCAAGTGCTTTGTTCTCACTGACCAGAGCGGCCGCTGTTGTTTGTGGAACGATCATCCCAATGGCAGGCTTGTCTTTGCCAACCAACCCAGGTGGCAACAGTTGAGATAGATTTCCCGTTGTCAGGCGGTACTGCCGTCGTTCAGACAGGTTTGCCAGTTCAGAAATGGCAATCTTGAAATTGTCCATGGCCATTCCAATTGGTTCACCGTGAAACATTCCAGCAGAGAACGCCTTGTTTTCGATGTCTCCATGGGAGTTGTCATTGGCGTCCAGCAAAATTAAGGGGTTGTCGGTGGCAGAATTCCACTCCACTGAGACTTGTTCCTCGACAAAGCGCAAAGAGTCTCGAACAGCCCCCAGAATCTGTGGGGTGCATCGGATAGAATAGGCATCTTGCAACTTTTCAGGCACTGAATCGAGCAACGTACTGCCACGGGTCAATTGACGAATGTTGTAGGCACATTGCTTTGCACCATGATAGGGGCGCATTTCGTGAACGGCGGGGTGAAAGGCTCGCGATACGCCCAGCAAGGCTTCCATGCTCATCGCTGCGGCAAGTTCACCCGCCAGCAACGTTCGTTTGCCTTCGATGATGTTCAGTGTTGCGATTGCCGTCGACAACTGGGCACCATTGGTGATCGCCAGTCCATCTTTCGCCTCCAACGTCAAGGGCTCAATACCGGCCAGAGCCAATGCTGTGGGGGCATCCATTTCTCTTGAAGTGCCGTCATCATGGTAGACGATGGCTTCACCCAAGGGGTCTCCAATCAGCATGAGTCCCAGGTGGGCTAGGGGGGCCAAATCACCACTTGAACCACAGGATCCTTGCATCGGTATTTTGGGTAAGATGTTTACATTCAGTAAGTGTAGAAGATTCTCCACCAGCAAAGGGCGACAGCCACTGACCCCTTTGGACAGTGCGTTTGCGCGCAGGAGAAGCATGACTCGAGTGGTTGCTTCGTCGGCGATTGGACCTACTCCAGCAGCATGTGAACGAATTAGGTTTGTACTGAGTTGAGAACTTTGGGCTGGATCGATCGATACCCTAGCCAATGACCCAAATCCCGTATTGACACCGTAGACAGGTTTGTTTGTCTGAGACACTTCTTGAACCCATCGATAGGATTGAAGCATCTTCTGTTTGGCGATTGGGCATAGAGTGAGTGTGCTTCTCTTACAGGCGACAGTTTCAATTGTGTCGAGGGAGAGTTGCTCACCATTGAGTGTGATTGGTTGTGGTTGGATACGCCCTCCAATGGAATCTATCTTATTTTCTAATTCCAATTTGCTGTTTGCACCACCCTAGAACTGGATATGTCGATGCTTTGTAGTGAACAAAGTGGACATTTGACAATCGGTTGTGCTAGGACAGGGTATGTGTTGATGGAGTGTACTGATGCTTTGGATTGTAGTGGGGTGTACAGAAAAGCCTCCCATTGTGGAGGAGAAGGAGGACAACCCTCCCGATATTTTGTTTGTGACCATTGATACATTGAGGGCTGACAGACTGGGTGCCTACGGGGATACCTTAGCCAAAACACCGAATCTGGACCGTTTGGCGGCCGAGGGGTGGTTATTTACTGAGCAGCACGCAATCACACCGTTGACGTTGCCTTCTCATACGACAATGATGACTGGATTGTTGCCCCGAGAGCATGGCATCCGTGACAATGCTGGATTTACATTGGCCGATCAACATCAAACAATCGCCGAAACGCTGTCAGAGGCAAACTATTCTACGGGTGCTTTTGTGTCTGCCTATGTTTTGAGCCACACCTGGGGACTGGATCAGGGCTTTGATCTCTATCATGATCCATTTCACCCACAAGATTTGCTTGAAGTTGCAGCGTTTGGAGAAGCGCAGTTGCCCGGTGCTGAAGTTTTGAATGCTGCGACGCAGTGGTGGAGGACACAGGATACCGACCAGCCAAAATTTGCATGGGTACACTTGTATGAACCCCACACGCCATGGGAGCCTCCAACGGGATGGGAGGGAGACCCATACCGTGGAGAGGTTGCCAAGGTCGATCATTTGTTGGGTAACCTATTCGAATTGGCAGAGGATGCGTGGATTGTGGTCACCTCTGATCATGGTGAGGGCTTGTGGGATCACGGGGAACGTGAACACGGTGTTTTGCTTGGGAGAAGTGTGACACGTGTCCCTTTGATTATTCGTCCTCCGGGAGGTTTAGAGGGCACAATGCGTCTAGAGCAACCCAAAGTGCCATCCGTGACGCAAAGGCCTGAACACATCGATGACGCATTGGATTTGTCGCCCATCACAGGCCCCATTGAGGCCGCTAAAATTGTAGAGAAACCAACGTCGAGTTTGGATTTGGCTGCAACTTTAGCGGAAATGGCAGGGGTGTCTTTTGTGAACGGGCAAACCCTATTTGCAGCGAGAGAGAAACCCATCGCCTATGCCGAGACGTATTTTCCATATTTTCATTATGGATGGCACCCGTTGGCAATGGTTCAAAATGCAGATCAACGGATAGAGTCGGGGGTCACCCTAGACGCATTCCACCCACACTCTCTGACAGCGCAGTCTCAAGACCCCGAACTATTTGAGCAACTTCGTGAAGCACAGGGAGAGACTCTCCCGAAAAAGACAGAGGGTCAGTTGACCGCCGCTGAAGAATTGGCGCTGCAGTCTTTGGGCTATCAGACCGACTTTGTCTTTCCCTCGTTGGATCGCTCTCCGGACCCTAGGGTGAGTGTGGACATTCTTCAGCAGATACAAGCTGCCGAGTTACAACCGCTTGAAGAAGCCGTAGCCTCTCTCGATGCGTTGGTTGAACAGCACCCAACGATGCTGGATATTCAGTTGTCGCTTGCTTATTTGGAAAGTGCGAGAGGGGATTTTGAGAGTGCGCTGAATCGATGTGTGGATGTGCTTCGTCAGAATCCAGACCATTCTGTTGCGTTGAACAACGCGGTGATTTTAGCCAACAAGCTCAAGCGTGTGGATGTTGCAATCGCATTTGCCAATCGAATGCACGAAGCGAATCCACAGGATGTGCGTCCATTTCGATACTTGGCAGCCGTTTATGCTGAAAAAGAAGACCCCAGTCAAGTCATTGTAGTAACCAACGAAGGGTTGGAGATTGAGCCAACAGATCCAAATCTCAATTACCTTAAAGGATTGGCTCACGCCTTTCTCAAGCAAGATGATCAAGCGGTTGTGCACTTGCAAAAAGCCCAAGCGTATGGTTCTAGGGCATCCGATGTGTCATTGTGGTTGGGCATCACCAATGAGCGTCAAGGGCAAATTGATGTGGCGTTGGAGCATTATCAACAGGCCATCAACGATGCCCCACTGGACCCACGACCCGCAGTGCGCGCTGGATTGATGCTGGTGGAAGCCGATCAATGTTCTAGGGCTTTGCCGTTGTTGATCAATGTGGCGAAACGGTTGCAAGGGTTGGACCCAAATATCCAAGCGGCGTTGAAGAAGTGTGCGCCATCTGATCCACAATCTGATCCAGGGTTGTCATTCCCTCAATGAGTGGGACGGAGCAATGCTGTCTCAGCTGTGTTTCAATTATGTTTCAACTATGTTTCAACTATGTTTTATGGTCTGACTGAGGAACTAATCTTGTTGACAGCAGCTACAGAGTTTTAAACCAGATCGGGCAACGTCAATGAGGTGACACGGTACCAGTTCCTTGTCCAGTGTGTTGTCAATGATTTCACAGTCCGTTGTATGAAGCGTGTTTTGTCGTAAGTCAATGTGGAAACTGGATTCACGAAGCAAGTCGTCGGCAAATTCGCGTACACTGCTCTTTTGATACTTGAGTCTCTCATAGTCTTCATCGCTTGTTTGGACCACTGGTCCACGATAGCCACGTTGTTTCATTGCAATGATGCTGTTGAGAACATCATTTAGTTCCAAAGAGCAAATTGAGTACATTGAACCACCTTCATTTAGAAATACCAATCAAAATATAGACACATCTTTTGGTTCTTCAAGTATTTTAGTAAAAATAATTAAAATTATTTTGAAGTTTGTTCATTGATGAGTTCGGTAAAGTGTTCTGCAACGAGTGTGATTCCATCTGGATTCAGGTGTTCATGGTCGCCATAGAGATTTCGAAAGATGTCTAGACCTTCTTCAATCGCCAGTTGTTGAATGACTGGGTTGAGATTCTTGGTTGTACAGGCATGACTGCTGCAGACCTCATTTGCAATGTCGGCATACTGAGGAAGAGAGCGTTTTCTAGAGATGTCCAACATGAGTGCGCGTGATCTGGAGTCCCAAGCCTCAACGTAGCGCTGTTGTTGTTGAAGTGCTGTTCCCAATAGGTAATGTCCAGTTCCGTGGTGCTCTTCAATGTCAAGCGCTGAACGAAGGGTGGCTTCCATTTCGCTCCACTGTCGCTGTTGCTCTAATTGCTTGGCTTGTCCGATTTTTTGCGTGTAGGCTTGAATGCTGCCTTCTACAAGGTCGGGAGAATTGGCATCATAGAAGGGTGGGTACCCAAGGTGTGGGACGGTCGTGATGATGTACACTTCTGTTCCGACAGCATTTGCAGCTTCGACTATGGACGTGAGGTTTTGCTCAAAACGTTTTAAGAGGGCTTCGTACACAGAGTCGGTTGGTATACCGTCATCCAATAAGGGTTGATCGGCAGCTCGCCATTGAGTCTGGGTCATTTTGCCCAGCACAACCGGCTTTGTGCCTTTTAGAACCGGTGGCGCTTTGGAGAAACGCTGGCGTACTGGAATGATTTTTTCTGAGAGAATGCGATAGGTTCTGAGTACCCTCAGTTGATCTCTGACTTCTGGTACCCAAGGCAACTGCTCTCCTTGCATCCCGAACGCCATTCCGATGCCTTCGTTGTTTCCAAGATACAAGATGAGACCAGTGGGCTTGTATTGCAAAACCTCCATTGCAATGCGCCGGACACCACCAGAGTCTTGCGCGATCATTCCCGCGTTTAAGACTTCAACGTCTCGTCCTTTTGCCGCCAGCATGGATTCAATTTGTCCGGATAGAGAAAGTGATTCGGGCAACACAGAGACGCCTTGTCCCAGACGTTCAGTAGACCATTTGACAGGGACTTTGATGTCCACACCATGTTGCCCAAGTGCAGCCGACCCACCCAAAACAAAGTATCGTGGCTTGGTGGGTTCAGGTGTGAAGGTTAACTTGCGCATGGCGCCCGACGCAGGAAAACCGTCTCCACGACCGGTGGCGTATTGTGGCGTGGTGACAACATATTGACCTTGGCGCTGAAAAAATGGGGTATTGCTCTCGAGATATTCTCCCTCAAGTTTGCCATCTTTGACGACTTTAATCAGGCGTGGTGGGGCATAGTGCTTTCCTTCGGCAATTCCTGCCACGCGTAGACCGAGTTCAACGAGGCCAAAGAAGCCAAACGTCAACGCCAGCCCAAATCCAATTTTCCGGACAATGCTTTGTTTGGCTGTCATTTACAAAATTGGTGTGAGAATTCTAGGACGGCGTCTTCGTTGTAAAACTCACCAGTAAAGCAATTGTCGGAAATTTCAACCCACATAAAGCCGCCTGTTGTGTCATCTTCAAACAAGCTGGGGTTGCCACGTCCTTGTAAGTCCGTGTGTTTCGCAGCGGTTCCGGAGACGATGAATTCAGTGCCACAAACTGGATCCAACCATTGTCGATTGTGGTCATGGCCAGAAAAATAGACGTCCACCTGTCCACAAACGTTGGCATCCATAAACTCTTTGACGCCGGCTCCAAGTGGAACGTCGGTCCCCCAAGTCCCTTCGAGCCAGTCCAGTCCCTCATAGGCTCCGGCATTTCCATGCTGTCCGTTGGAAATGTACGGGTGGTGACCAAAGGCGATGACCCAGTCATTGGTGGTGTTGATTTCTGATTGAAACCAAGCCCACTGATCGTCTGCACCAAAGATGGGCTCCCACATCAGTTCGTTGGTGTCAAGGCCAAACAGAGTCAAGTGCTCAACGTCGACACGATAATACTGATCAAACATGGTCCACTTGTCAGAATAATGGGTATAGTCCACTTCGTATTCTGTTTTGTAAAATTCACAGCCTGCACCCCAACAGCCTCCATCGTGGTTTCCAAGCACAACATAGAAGGGAAAGTCAATATTGGCGTAGGGGGCTTCAAACTTGTCATAGAACTGCTCATCAAGCACACTGTCGACACCGACGTCATAGATGTTGTCACCCAAGTAGAGTGCGAATTCACACCCTTCAAGGTTTTCGTCTGTTTTGGCGTCGCATACTGTTTTGAGTGCATCGGCAACTTTGTATTGGGTGTCGTTGCCTTCTCCACCGTCTCCCATGGCGACAAATCGTACAATCTGTGGTGGATCTGGTTCAATGGGCTCACTATCTGCGGTGTCGGTAGTCTCTGTGTCTTCTGTGCTCGAGGCCGTGTCGATAGTATCCACGCCGGTATCTTCAGTGGCTGTGTCTTCAGTCACAGTGTCTTCCACGGTGTTCGCCTTTTCTGTGTTGCAGGCCAATAAAATCCAAAGCATGTTTCCTCCATTTCTTAAAATTTAACACACCGTGTTGGATTGCCCATTTTTTACTGGGTTTGTTGAGCCTATCAGACTATATTTTCTCCATGTTAGAACAAGTACGATTGACACAATTTTCTCATGGCGGTGGTTGAGGCTGTAAACTGGGTCCGGCGGATCTCAAAAAAGTGCTTCAAAACCTCCCATCTGTTCATCAAGAGCAGTTTTTGATGGGATTTCACAGCAATGACGACGCTGCGGTAACTCAGTTGAGACCGGATTTGGCGATCGTGCAAAGTTTAGACTTCTTTATGCCAATTGTCGACGATCCGTACACTTTTGGTATGATCGCGGCGGCCAATTCCATCTCTGATATTTATGCGATGGGTGCCACGCCAATCAACGCACTGAGCATCTTGGGGATTCCCGTTAAGAAAGTGTCGATGGATGTCGCCAACCAAATTATGAAAGGGGGCGCAGAAATCTGTCGTCGCGCCGGCATCCCCATTTTGGGTGGACACAGCATTGACGATACTGAACCAAAGTTTGGCTTGTCTGTGACTGGTGTGGTGCACCCTGACGAAATTTGGGCAAACAATGCAGTTGAGGAAGGAGATTTCTTGGTTTTAACAAAGCCGCTGGGGGTTGGAGTATTTGGTTCTGCCAACAAGAAAGCCCTGCTCGACAATCAGCAATATGCCACTTTCGTAGAAACAAC
>CBFICN010000145.1:0-9969 GCA_965661045.1 uncultured Myxococcota bacterium | reverse complement strand
AACAACGCAATGGCCCACCCCATCGCAATTTGAACGGTCAATACGGGGGCTAAAGCAAGATGAATGCCTCGAAACAACCAAACGATTGTGATGAAAAACATCACTGCCGATACAGGCACGTAAAACATTTCATCTTCGAGCATGAGATCGACGATCTCGGTACGAATGTGGGGCACGCCGGTGATTTTCCAAGTGATGTTGTCAGGAGGGGGATGGTTTTCAATATAAGAACGCAACTCTTGATAGATCGGTTTTAAATCCGAGACCTTTTCGCGTTGCTGCTCTATCCGAACCTGCATCGTTTGAATCTTGCCATCTTCGGTACTTAAGATGTTGCGCAGCATTGGTTGCGATTGGACGACTTTCCAAGGCTTTTCTTGTTCCCATGACTGTTCAATACTCAGTAAACCATCTTGTCCGTTGACAAAGGGGGCGTTGACCAAAGAGAGTACTTGTGTCACACCTGTCATGGTTTCCAAGGCAGTGTGGGTGGTTTCCAACCAAGAGCGTCCCTCAGGCGTGGTGAGGGGGGCTCCTTGCAACAGCACAATAAAATCGTTGTCTTCTCTGCCGAATTCTGCTTCAACAGCGCGAAGGTGCTGAACCATTTCCCCGTCGTCTAAGAAGATCGATTGCGGGGTGAAGTCCAACGGAATTCCATATGTCGAGATGTGATTGTATACTCGCCAACCGAGTACAGCACTCAACAGACTCAGTACGATCGCAAGCTGGAGTCCATATTTGTGAAGTCCGATGGCCCAACGTTGAAAGAAGGCGCGGGGTGATTTAGACTTAGGCATCGGTGGACGAAGACCGATTGGCCTCTAACAAATCTACTTCATCAACGGGGTTGGACAGCGTATCTGGTGTGTCAGATTCTGCCGGATAGGCTTCCAATATAGAGGAGACCTTGAGCAATGCCAACGCCCCAAGCCCAACACCGAGCCACAGAGTCGCCACGCGTGTGAGGAGTGCTGCGGTGACCGCTTGACTTTGCGTGACCGTTAGGAACTGCATCGCCCCTCCAACCAGTGCACCATCAGCAACGCCCAAACCGCCGGGCATTGCAGCCCCAGCGACGGTTGAGAATGCATAGACGAAAAAGCACACGTCGAAACCAGCATCGACACCCATGCCCTTAAAAATCAGTTGAAAGGCAAAACACTCTGCTCCCCAAGCAACGACGCTCAAGATGACTGTCCACAACAGCGGTATGGGGGCGACACAAGTGCGCATTGCATCGATCATTTCCGCAATTTTGGGCACCAGTTTGTTGAATACAGGCAGGGGGCTCAACAAATTTAAGATGGCGTCAGTTGCGCGTTTGCTGGCCAACACCAGTAGCCCAATCAGGGTCAAGACACTCGGGATGACCAACCATTCTATTTTATCTGCAGCATAGGTCATTACGCCCACACCGGCCAGCAACAGCATCGCAATGCCATCCGTTAAACGTTCTGTTACCAGTGCAGGGATTGTCCGTGCCATCGGTGTTTTTGTGACCCGTCGTACAACGTAGGGCTTGAGCAATTCACCGGCTTTACCAGGAGATATCGCCATGGACAAGCCCGCAATAAAGTTCCAAGCGTCCAACACCCAAGGGATTTCCACATCCAATCGTCCCAACAGGTAATGCCATTTGACAAATCGAAGAGCGTAATTGCTCAACGTCAATCCGATGGCGAAAACAAACATCCACCAATCAAATCGACCAAGCTCTTGACTGATGTCCTCTAGACCAGACCAAACACTGAAGCCGACATATAAGACAATGCAACATACAATGGCGATGACAACCCACCGTTGAAACTTTGCCAACGAAACCGGGTTTGCTGCTGTGGACATGCCCACTCCAATGTTGGGTGGTTCAGTCTATGGTGATGCTTTTCACATAGACCATATTTTTGACTTCATTTTGAAGCTGAGAATAGAGTTCTGGGTTTTCATAGGCTTCCATTCCCAATTCCACTTCAACGGTGTCTTGTTGCAAGGCACGGTAATTTTGAATCCAAAACTCAACTTCTTCTTCGTCATCGAAATAAAATTTCCACTTATTTTTGGCATCCACGCCCCATTTTTTGCCTTCCAAATCCACCAACGAAGTGTTGGTCTTGTTGGTGCAAATGTAGAGCCAAGGCATCCAATCGCTTTCATAGACACAGTTGATGTCACCAGATTTTGGAGAGACCGATATTGACTTGATTTCTGTCCACGCCAGGTCTTTTGCTGTAGAACCAGACTCTGCAAAGAGTGTCAAACGGCTTTCCTTGTCCAGCCAGTCCTTCATTCCGTAGAAGTCTGAAGATACTTCAACTCGGATAACGTGTCCAGATTTGCTGCTGCCATCTGAGAAGTTGATCGTTGCATTGAAGTCAACATTGGATACCGGTTTTGGATCTGGCATCGGCACCTCTTCGACAATTTCTTCCACAACCTCTTCGACAACTTCAACTGGGGCTTCAACAGGGGTGGCAACTTCTACTTCTGTTTTCTTTTCTCCACATCCAATAGACAACATCCACAACATTGAACTCAACATGACTCTCTCCTAGAATAAGTGGCTTTCAATCATTTTGAATTAGCACGTTTACATGAAAATTCAACTTGTCAGACAGATTCTACTCTCGCTTTGTTTCCTTTAGTCTTGTACGGGTTTCAATACAGGGTGACCACTTTGAACAACGATGCACTCTTTGCCACGCAAAAAAGCTTTGAGACGTGCCAAGACAACATTTCTTCTCCAATTTTGAAGTACGGAGACCCCATTCAACGTGATGGCTTCGACAATATCTTTTGGCAACAACAAACTTGAAGCGATGCCAATTTCTTTGGAGAAGATTTGAATCCACAACCTCAGCACTTCAGCCCTCTCTTTTTGTTCACTGGTCGGCAGCAAAAATTCATCGGTGTCTTCAAGTCCTTTTGCAATGACTTTGATGACCTTTTTTCCGTGTCGCTGTAAGAAACTCTTATGGACTTTGCGATTTTGTATTTGGTCTACGCTTTTGGGTTTGGCTTTGGCCAAGTACAGCAAAATGCTGCGCGGCAAAATGTAGTTGGGAGATTGATTTTTGCGAATGGCAGTTTCTTCTCGCCACTCCAGTAGAGCAGTAAGAACCCGCTGTGAGTCCAAGTCGAGTGTTTGAGCGACTCCCCAGTGCACCCAACTGAGACCAACGATGGGTGGCATGAGTTGTTGGTCGACCATTTCTGCGCAGGCTTGCCACATATAGGCTTCCTTGTCTGTTTCTTGAATCTTTTCCATCAAGGCGTCATAGAGGGGCAACAACACCCGAGCGTCGTCGGCAGCATATCGTATTTGATCGTCTGTCAAGGGCCGTTTAGACCAGTCGGTTAGGGTTTCGACTTTGGAAATGTTCAGTCCCAAAACCTTTTCGCAGAGGACTTGTAGGTTCAACGGATAGTGAAGTCCCAAAAATCCAGCGGCAATTTGTGTATCAAACAGTTTGGCAGGTCGAAGCTCAAGATCGTGGTGAAAGATTTTGATATCCTGTTGCCCACCGTGTGTTACCAGCAGTGCAGTTCGGAGGGCTTCGCCGAGTGCTTTCATTGAAACGGCCTTTGGATCCACAATCCATACGTCTCCATTTCGATTGGCAATTTGAACGAGCATGAGTTCAGGAAAGTATCGGCGTTCGGAGTGAAATTCTGTATCGATTGCCAGTACGCTTTCTTTGACCAATTCATGTCTCATTTCACGAAGTTTTTCGGCAGAATCGATTAAAATGGTGCGTGAAGACATGGGTTTTCCTTGGCTGTTATGATAGTGTCATCTAACAAAAAATGACATTTTGTCAAGGATGTCGGTGGGTTAGGTGAAGTATGGAGGAGGTTTGGAACGGTCGCTGGATTGGGAAGATGGAGAGGTGGTAGCAGAAATTTGTTCTACCATGTCCGGTTCCGTTCTTTCTGTATTGGGCGCAGGGGATGTGGCATTGAGGTTAAGCTGCCTGTCCAATATTGAGTTGCGTTTGGTTTCGGACACCCCTTCCGAAGTGGCGTTGTTTGAACTCAAGTACACAGCAATGCGTCAGTTCCATCCAGACAATGTATACAATTTATTTGGTGTTCACCCTGCAGGTAGGCGGATTTACGTCTATCACCAATTGCGTCCCCATCTATCAGAATTCACGCGCCAATGGTGGGACCAAAGGGAGAGTGTCTTGAGAGAAGGGTTGATTCACGCCGGTCAGTTTGAGCAGCGCCATAAGAAGTTTCGTCAGTGGGCTCATCGTTTGTACGTGAACCTAGAGACCAAAACTGTGGGGCGTCGAACCTCGTTGTTGCAGCGGGTATTCCCTTGGTTTCCACTGACAAAGTTGATGGAAGTAGGCGCAAACTCTTCTTATGTACATATGCTCCTTCATGAGGTCTGGTCACCAGAGAAACTCCAAAATGGCCCCGCATCTCTGTCTAAGGCTGTGATGACACAAGTGAGAAGTGGCGCTTCGAAATGGAGTGTTGAAAACCAATCAATTGCTGAGGCCTTGAAAACTCAACCAATACCTTCCTTAGAAGGGTGTTACTTGGGTGCGTTGATACAAGTGCACAATGTTAGGCAGATACTTGAACTGCTGAAGGACAGATTGACCAAAGGTGGCATCGTGCTCTGTTGGTCTGAGTCTTGCCCACCTAAGGGTTTTTTTGCGTGGGAGCGTGTGGTCCAGCCAGCACACAGTGTGCATTCTGGATACTTGTGGAAAGGTGTATTGTTGGATTCAAAGTAAGTACACACTCATTGTAGAATACTTGGTAGTTTATCGGCCCACGGTTGAGCAATTTCAAGCTCTCGAGCCAACTGTAGCAATATCTTTTCTTCTCCAAATCGTCCGACCAGTTGAGACCCAATCGGGAGATTGTCCTTGTTCCAATACAGTGGAACAGAGATGCCAGGTTGTCCGGTTTGATTGAAGAGCATGGTGTTTGGCGTCGCAGAGATGGCATTTGTCGCCAAGGCTTTCAAGGCTTTGTTGATCAGAGAGCGCACTGGAAAGCGACGGAGAAAGTGGATTTGCACTTTGTCTTTTTTGGAGAGTGCAAAGCTGCCAATCGGAACCGGTGGTTTTGCTGCTGTTGGCGTTAACAGAACGTCATAGGTTTCAAAAAACTGTGCCACCCGCCGAGTTTCGCGGTGCATATAGTCCACTTGTTCACTGTATTCGCTTGCCGTAAACGCATTGGAAATGGCTTCAAGCGCCCAAGTGGACATTTCCAATTCGTCGAGTTTGAGTTTTCGCCCCAGTTTGGACTCCATCTGTCGAACGCCCAGTCCAACACCGGTTGCGACAATGATGTAATAGGCATAGGTCATGCGTTCTTGGTCGTATTCCGGACAAGCTTCTTCTACGGTGTGTCCCAAACTTTCCAACAGTTTGACTGTATGCGTCAGTGCTGCGAGGTTGTCGGGGTGCGTATCTTGTCCAAACAACGCCCGTTTTGTAAAGGCGATGCGGCGTCTTGGCGCAGATTCAGCCACTTCGATGGCTTGTAAAAACTGATCGGGAGCCGGAGAGGCATAGGGTGCACCCACATCAGCACCCGATGCCAAATCCAAGATCAATGCGGTATCGCGAACGCTTCTAGACACGACGCCTTCAGAAACCAGTCCATTCCAGCGCTCTCCACGATAGGGGCCTGCCGGAAAACGGCCTCGAGATGCCTTGAGTCCCACGAGTCCACTGTGTGCTGCAGGAATTCGAATGGATCCACCTCCATCACCAGCGTGCGCAATGGGCACCATTCTGGCAGCCACGGCAGATGCAGAACCACCTGAAGAGCCTCCAGGCGTGTGATCCAAGTTCCAAGGGTTGCGGCAGGGGCCTCTGAAGTCAGATTCGGTGACGCCATAAATCCCCAATTGTGGCGTGTTGGTGCGTCCCAACACTTGCAACCCAGCCTCTTTAAACCGACTGACCAGCGTCGAATCTTCTGGCGCTCGCCAATCTTTCATGGGTGGACAGGAGGACGTGCTGGGTTCTCCTTTGTCTTCACCAAGGAGGTCCTTGAGGAGAAAGGGTACGCCTGCTAAGGGGGCCGCGGTTGGATCACAGGATGAGATTTGCTGGCGGGCTTTATCAAACTGGGTGTGTACAACTGCGTTCAACGCAGGGTTGTGCTGTTCAATTTGTTGAATCGCAGACTCGAGGACTTCACTTGGGGAGACGTCTTTGTTGTGCAACAGTTCTGCCAGTCCCATGGCGTCATATTGGGTGTATTCAGAAAAAGTACTCACAAGTCCTCCAGTGTTTTATCTACTATAACAAACACTGCCCAAACACCTCAATTTCTCCAAATTGATTGAGACTGTAGGACAAAGGACGCTCAGCGCACCCAAAATGCAACAGATGTATAGTTTCTACCTGCTGGACCGTAATAGATGCCAAGTGTTCCAGACACATTTGACCAAGTGGCGACGCCGTTGGTGGTATAGTCTCCGTGGTAATTGCCATCCCCACTGGTGTCGTCAACCAACCCAACCCACAAACGGGTAGGGTACCACGAGCCCGTCCAGCCTTGGTAATTCATTTTGACCGCAGTCGTTGACGGTGTGCCGGTGTTGAGGTTTGTGCAAGCGATGTCAGCGCCCGGCTGGTCGGCGATTCCGGGATTTAAGATATTGTCCAACACGTCCGCATTGATTTCGCAACCCACGTCTGCATACCAGACATTTTGAGTGGAGTCATCCAAATTGGTGTAATCATAGGGTTCTGAATAGCGAAACTCTACAGCGTCTAAGATGAGGTCAGATGCATCGACTTTGTAAGACCCAGCGCCCAACATTCCACGAGCCGTATCAGAGAACACAGAGGCATAGTCGGTGTTGTAACTCTCATAATCTCCACGAAAGACATAGGATATTTGTGTCCACCCACCGCCATCGGTTCCCATATCGCAGTAAGCTTCAAAAGGGGGCTTGCCATAATTGACACCGTCAGGATCAATGAGGTAGACATCACTGCTGTTGTTTCCATCGGATAGGATGTCATTGCAATTTCGCCCCATTGGACAACCCCCACCAATTTCCGGTGTGAAATTGACATCGGAATCATCACAATCGGTTCCCCCGCAGGAAAAATCAGAGAATCCGTCGCCATCGCTGTCGTTGTCAATTTGGCCATCACAGTTCAAGTCTCGTCCATCACAGCCTGGTGCGTTGCCGGGAGAGTAATCGGCAGAGGTATTGTCGCAATCTCCACCATTTTCAACGTAGACGTTTGAAGGGGGAGTACACGCGTAGATAACGGCAGAATCTTCACCATACCCATCGCCATCTCCATCGAAATACCAAGCTGGTGTGACGTCTTCGTCAATCTCTCCATCACAGTCATTGTCAATGCTGTCACACACTTCTTCTGCACCAGACCAAGCCAGAGGCTGGATATTGTTGCAGTCGTCGTTGTTGCGGACATAGTTGCTGGGTTCAGTACACTGAATCAATGCAGCACCAGCGCCATACCCATCGCCATCGCCGTCAAAATACCACTCTGTGTTGGGGTGAATGTCGGCATTGCTGTCGTTGCAATCACTGCTTTGTGAGACATAGCCTGTCGGTTGCACACAGGACAACACAAAGGAAGCCCCACCAAACCCATCGCCATCGCCATCAAAATACCACATGCTGTTTGGTGAAACCGAAGCGTCCGTATCATCACAGTCACTGTTGTCAGTGGTTGCGTTGCTGGGCAATGCACAGGCAGTGGTGGTCGCAGTTCCACCAAACCCATCGCCATCGCCGTCTAAGTAGGCCGTTTGCTGAGTGCTGACATCAATAGAAGAATCAGCATCGTCTGTCAGTCCATCACAATCGTTGTCGATTCCATCACACACTTCTGTGGCGTTGGGGTTGGAGGTCGCAGACAAATCGTTGCAGTCGTCTGCGTTCGACACGTGGTTTGCTGGTTGGCTACAAGCCGTTTGTTGAATGGCATTCGAACCAAACCCATCGCCATCTGCATCGAAGTAATACGTTGTACCCCCTTGTAAACCAGGGTCTGCATCATCGGTCCAGCCATTGCAGTCGTTGTCGACAGCATCACAGGTCTCAGTGCCGTTGGGGTGGACAGATGGATTGTTGTCGTTGCAGTCACCACCAACCGCAGCGTGGTTTTCTGGCAATGTACAGGCAACAACGGTGTTGCTGTCGTCTCCAAAGCCATCTCCGTCGGCATCTTGATAGTAAGTGTTCGTGCCTACCTCATCGATGGAACCATTGCAGTCGTTGTCTACTTGGTCGCAATACTCAACGGCATCTGGATGCACCATTTGGTTTTGATCGTTGCAATCATCGGCGTTCTCAACCAACTGACCGATGTTGCTGTCACCGTTGCAACTCAGAATCTCTCTATCCGGGTCCCCAAATCCATCTCCGTCTGCATCTAAAAAGTAGGCGTCACCAATGCCGTCGTCGACCAAGTCATCGCAGTCATCATCGAGTCCGTTGCAGACTTCTTCGACACCTGGATGAATGTTTGGATCGCTGTCATCGCAGTCATTGTTGTTGGGTACACTGTCTACACCTTGTTCACACCGTTCTTCCGAAATGTTTGGATCGCCAAACCCGTCTTCGTCGGCATCCAAATAAAAGGTGATGGCCACACCTTCATCAATTTCGCCATCGCAGTTGTTGTCCAGTCCATCACAGATTTCTTCGACGCCTGGGTGAATGTTTGGATCGCTGTCATCGCAGTCGTCGTCACCGACATATCCATCGCCATCAGCGTCGCTAGACACAACGATGTCTTCGTTTGTCTCAACGGTGGGCGTTTTAATTTCAGATTCACAGCCCAACAGGAAAAGGGTGGAAAACAGTGAAGTGTAGTGCATTATAGTAATTACAGGGGTGTAGGGATGTACAACTATAGTATTTTTCACTGCAATTTCCAAGAATTTTGAGCCATAAACTTGACGAGTCAATACTGTTATGGACATCGATTGAGTTGAACGGTTCTTTGTTCGTCATTTTCTTTGGTGGCATCACCCATCGAAGTTCGGTTCATTTGTAACACTGTTTCATTCAACTCTGTGATGGTCCACTCTTCAATCATTTGACTGTGTTTGCTTCTTCGTTCTCTGGTGGTCAGTACATTGCCGTCAATTGACCAAAATCGGTATTCTTGTAGCCATCCATACTCATCTCCGGCCCACAGTTTCACTGTCATTTTGCCATTGTGTTTAATAATTATCTGGTCCTTTGTACATCCAAATTCACTCCACACCCCAATCGCATTGTCTAGATTTCTTTCGTCCACAGTGGTTGCCATGGCTATGGTCATCCAAGCCCACATCATCTTTTCTCCCAGTGTTTACCTTTTATTCGACCAGCAAAGACAAATTTTGATGATTTTATGCCCTCTGTCCTAGATTATTTTGTTCAGTGCAATAAGAATTTGTGTTCTTCTCATTTGTATTCCCCAATTTGGAGTTTTAAAATGTCAGTACTGGTAGAGTGTGTTCCCAATTTTTCTGAAGGATCCAATCAAGAAACGCTTACTGCGATTCGCAGCGCCATTGAACTTGTGTCAGATGTGCAAGTCTTGGATGTCGATCCTGGAGTTGCCGCCAATCGTACAGTATTCACGTTTGTGGGCTCTCCAACCGGTGTTGAGCAAGCAGCGGTCAATGCGATTCGAGTTGCCGCTGAACACATCGACATGTCCACCCACAGTGGAGAACACCCACGAATGGGAGCAACCGATGTTTGTCCTTTTGTTCCTGTTCAAGGGATTACACTAGAAGAGTGTGCAGAATTGGCCCGTCGAGTAGCTGAACGGGTGTACACCGAATTGGGTATTCCAACCTATTTGTACGAGGCCGCAGCCAGTGCGCCACACCGCAAAAGATTGCCCGATCTTCGAAAGGGTGAATATGAAGCCTTGCAACATAAAATGGGGGATCCCAAATGGGGGCCCGATTTTGGGACAGAATGGACGGAGTCTGTTGCGAAGTCAG
>CBFICN010000144.1:0-10051 GCA_965661045.1 uncultured Myxococcota bacterium | reverse complement strand
TGTACCCTCTGCACATCGTTATCGCCGCGCACCAGTGCTGCCCATCTTTGCCAGCCGGTCTTGTCCTTTTGGCTGTGATTTTTGTCCACACATGCTCTATCACAGTTCAGAGACCCACTCGATGAGACCCGTTGCGGCTATCGTTTCAGAAATTGAACAACTTCAGCGTGACTTTGGGGTTGAGACCGTAGAGTTCTATGATCCCACATTTGGTGTCCGTCGCGATCATGTCGACACCTTGTGTGAAGCCCTTTGTAGTTTGAGCAAACCCATTGAGTGGACTTGTTTCTCCAGGGCAGACTTGTGGGATGAAGACTTGCTTCAAAAGGTCTATAATGCGGGCTGTCGTTCGATCTTGTTCGGTGTAGAGAGTGGCAATGCCGAAGTGTTGGAGCGAACCCAGAAGGGGATTCACCTGCCACAAGTAGAGCAGTTTGTTTCTCAGTGTCGTCGAGTGGGGATTGATACGGTTGCATCGTTCATTATTGGACTGCCATTGGAGACACCCACGCGAATTGTAGAGACCATTCAGTTTGCCACACGACTCAATCCAACCTACGCCCAATTCCATCAGGCACGTGCGTTCTTTGAGCACGCCGATTGGCAAGAGTTGGGTACTGTGTCAGGGTCTTGGGAAGAAACGTCAGCGAGTTTGAATGGGTTGGCCTATGTGCCCAATGGCTTTACCCAGCGAGAGATTGTACAATGGTTGCTGAGAGCCTATTGGTCCTTCTATTCTCGCCCTGCAAAGGTTGGTGAACTGGTGGGTAGCATTCGACAATGGTCAGATCTGCGTCGGTTGGCCAAAGGTGTACACCAGATCTCCACACATTTTGCGGTGCTGTGATGAAGGTGTGGTCGTGGATCGTTGGTGGGGCAGGTTTGATTGCTGGAGGAATTCAGTTGCAGACCGGCGCACTGCAGATGTTTTCACTCAATAAGAATATGTCAATGGATGTCTATTTTTCGAGTGATGCTTGTGACCATGCACTTGAATTTAAAGAGGAATTACAAAGTGACAGTCAGCATTTCTTGTTGATATCCAATTGTTTTCACACCAAATCTTTTCAAGATTCTGAATTCGTTTGGCCCTTTGAATTGGTGTTGCCCAGTTTGGTTTATGAGGACAATCGTGGTGATCCTGGACGGTACTTTGAACGCTGGCTTCAACAACCGACTGGACGAATAGAGCATTTGCCACCAGAGAAACTCTCCAATTTGAGATTGCTGACCCACACAGATGCCGGTGCTCAAATAGAAGCCTTGCATTTTCTGTGCGCCCACCCAGAATTGTTGGCGCAGCATCCCAAGCCTCCGCCAGAGAGTGCGTGGGAAGAAAATCAATATACGGTGTTGAAGGGCTGCATGAGAGGCAAGCGCTATCCCCATCAAACCGTGATTCCCGACAGTTATATTGAAAACTCTACGGGTGCTTGGTTGCTATCCATGTTCGCCCAAGAGGCTTCTACCACTGATTTTGATCGCTGGGTTGAGTTTACTCTGTCAAGTCGTAGATGATGAACGAGGAATCTGCTGTGTAGAGATAGGCTTCCGGTTCGTAATATCGTTCCTCAAAAGACAGGCTGTACCAAGAGTGTCGATCGAAGACCCACACGAGCCCATAGAGGGGGATGTCCTGCTCTTGAAGACGGGGGATTCTCTGATTGGCTTCCCACGGACTTGGCCATTCTTGCCACTGTCTTTCTGCGAGCCACACGATGGGGGCATTTTCAAAAGAAGCCAAGACGATGCTGTTTTCGGGAGTGTACGTGCGCAACCAGTGCTGTACCGCTTGCCCCGAGAGGGTGAGTTCTAAATTGTCGGGTTGTTCAATGGACGTTGGCAATCGGGTCAGCAATAGGAGTCCTGTCAACAGTACCCCCTTGGACCACAAAGAATCCAAGCGACCCAGAATTAAGGCGCTGCTCAATCCAATCCAAATCCAAACGCTGCACCACAAAGGCAATACGTAAGCAACCGGAAAGATGCTCTCTCGCCCTTGTGGCAATACAGTCACAGCAATCGAGGGAAGGGAAATCCACAGCAGTGTGACCAGCCACTTTCGCAACTGCTTGTCCCACATCCAAAGTATGAACTGTATTACAAAGACGAGCACCACCAACGGATGGAAAAGGCTGAGAATGTTCATGTTGAGCCAGTCGATCCATTCTGTCATCGAAAAGGAACTCAGTAAACTTTTGGTAGGGTTTTGCAGTGTAGATTCCAAGGCCAAGGTTCGCAACGGGGTGTTCCAGATACCCATTCCATACAATTCTTGAGTCCATCGAAGGGGCAGTTCATCCAAGAGCAGTAAAATCCATTGCTCCCAATACCGTGGAGACAAGGTCCACCGTCCAGTTTCTTGTTGCAGTACCCAAATCCAGCCACCAACAAAGGGTGTGGCACCACACAGATAAAACAGTGATGAACGCCATTTTCGAGATGCATAGAGTGCGATGAGGGGCAATCCGGAAACGATCAACAAAAGATTTTCAAACCGGGTGAGGAAAGCCATCCCCAGCAGTAGTCCGACACACACAGATTTTGTTGGGGTCAGTGACTTGGACAGTGCCAGGCTCCACGCACCAAACACGAAGGGCAGAGCGAGTATCTTAGAATCGGCCAACAGTCCGAGATCGACGAACAGTCCAGCCACTCCTAGAAGTATAACGGGGATGCTCAACCAGTTTGGGCTGTTCTCTTCGTTAAAGTACACACGGGTTCGATGCAGGATGATCCCACAGAGCAAAACACTTGACACCCAACAAAGCAACAGCAGAGCCGTAAAACTGTCCAACCAATCCAGCAATGGTGTGAGCAATAAACTTGGCAATGGTGGACGAAACCAAGGGAAAATCGACGAACAGTCCATCCTTGTAGAAGAGCCGTACCGCCAACATTCAGCCACGATGCCTTGTTCATATGAGTCGGGGATGAACAAGGGATTGCCATACCAAGCCAACAGCAATCCAATGACGCCAATAAATACAGGAATGGGAATACGAAAAGAAAACATGCATCAGACGCTACGATAGAGGCGCAAAAAGTGGTATTTCTATGCGCACAATTGGCACAGTCGGTTAAAATCATAACATGACCACCATTTCAGCACAGGTTTATTATGACCCCCAGCATGCTCTTCGTGAGCGTATGCTATTTGATGGCTGGATTGTGGCCGCGTTGTCTAGTCAGTTGCCCTCTCCATCTACAATGTGGGTGGCGGATATGTCCAATATCACCGTGTTATTGATTCGCGGAGAAGATGGGTGTGTCCGCGCTTTTGAAAACAGTTGTGTGCATCGTGGGACGCAGATATACCCCGTTCGAAAAGGAAGAGGTGCCTGGAAGGGGAGCCAAATAGACCAAGTCACCTGCGCCTATCACGGTTGGAAATACAATGACAAAGGAGCCGTGCAGCACATCCCCAAGCCCAAGGGTATACAATGTCGCCATACCCACCTCAAACAATATCCGGTGTTTGAATCAGCGGGGTTTATTTGGATCTCGTTGACTGAGCCACAGTCGGAACCCCAGGAGTTGTTTGAATCCGTGATCAACGCAGTGCAGCATTACAGTTTGGAAGAAATGGAGCCGATTGAGGCGAGAGACTTTTATTTTCCAGTCAATTGGAAAGTTTCGTTGGAAAATGCGTTGGATTATTACCACGTCTCCACTGTACACCCCAAAACTGTCGGTGCACACGTAGACTCGGCCCCTACATTTACAGATTTGGGCTGGCACTCTTTGCAAACGCTCTACATTGCTCCCTATGGGTGGAGAGAGAAACTGGATAGACACTGTGCCCGCTACAGAACCTATTCCGAGAATGAACTGTCCAGTTTGCACAAATACTTTGTCTTTCCAAACTTGGTCATCAATGTCTTGCCCTATCATTTGACGGTGATGCAATTTTTTCCAAAAGGGCCCACCGAGTGCATCATGCGCTATCGTTTTTGTCAGCGACGAAACCCCGGGTTGATTGAACGCACTCGTGGTTGGGCTTCTTGGATGGCCAGTCGCTACATCTTGTACGAAGACGTGAAATTGTACAGTCAGATCCAGAAGGGGATGCAAGCATCGAGTCTTTCAGAGCATCCGTTGCACGAACAAGAATGTGGAGTCGAGCATTTTCATGGAGCGCTCAGTCGATGGATGACGCAGTACACTTGAAATGACAGTGTTTGCTCTAGAACAGACGTGTTGAATCGACGCTGATTGTTAATGGGCGGGTGCGACTTCGGGCTCTAGACGCTCATCCACTGTGTCTGAAGGGTCTGACTTCAGTAGTTTGCGGGCAAGAGACGGATAAATCAAACTCGCAAAGATGCCGGCGGCGATCATTTTGGCACTGACTTCTGGAGTGATTCCTGTCTTGTCTGGATTGTGCAGTCCAAGTTCCATGATTGCAATGACCAACGTCAGTGGTGCAGCGAGCAATGAGCAGGTGGCCAAGACTTCTTTGAAAGACAGGCCTTTCCACATCATCAACAAACTTGGGATCAGTTTAACGACAAACATAATGAAGATCAGCAGGAGAATGTCTCCCATATTTCGAGTCAACATGCCCAAGGATATATCGAGTCGCATCCCGACGTGGATGAAGAAGATGGGAACGAAGAAGCCATAGGCCATCGAGGACAGTTTGTGCTCAAGAGCCCCTTTGTCTCGAATGACAAAACTGAGAATGGCTCCAGCAACAAAGGCGCCCAAAAATGGTTCTACGTGCGCCAAAATCGAGAGACCAATAAAAAAGAACATCATCGCAAAGCCGACGCGAATCCCAAATTCAGAAGGGTCGTCGTGGGCAACCATTTGTCGAAACAACCCAGGTCTCCACCACTGTAAAATGCGCAAGAGGGAGGCTCCAGCCGTGGCAACCAACACGAGTGCCAGCAGCAACACAAACCCCAAAATGGTGTCGCGAATGTCTCCGTCCGCCACCGTTCGAATCTCAATACCCGACAACAAGAAAATGGTGACGAGTTCCCCCATGGCAGCAAAGGAGACCATTGTTTTGCCCAGTTCAGTATGGCCAAGTTCCATTTCTCGGACAACCGCCAAGAGCAAAGGCACAGACGTTGCACCAATCGCAAGTCCCATCCAAGTACCCCAGCCCAATGCGTGAGAGATGCTCATGGAGCAGACAAAAGCCAGCACCGAGACGATGAACGGCAAGATCAACTCTTTGAGTCGATTTTCAATTTCTTTGAAATCAATTTCCAACCCCGCCAAGAACAGGAAGAAGGCAAACCCCAAATCGGACAAAAATCGAATGAACTGGTCGTTGGGGTTGTTGATAAACCCAAAGCCACTGTCGCCAATGATGAATCCATATAGAATCTCCGCAACAGCCACCGGAATGGCAATGCGCTTGGCAAAGGACGGCATGGCGATTGCACCCAGTGTCATCAAAACCAGCGTGAACGCAGACGAGCCACCCAGTCCTTGTACACCCGAACTGTGGGTCTCGTGATCGCCTTCATGGCTCTGTACAGCGTGATCAAGGAGTTCATGTGCGTCAGACGGTTCAACACCAAACGCGGGTGCGGAAATGCACAGAAGCAGAAACAAGAATACCAAATGTCGTTTCATATCAACGTCCCGCCGTTTGCCAAGGAACAAACAAAATCGAAGTGTTGGGGCAAGAGCGTATTTCATGAAACAAGTGCAGTGAGATGTCGGGGTTGGCAAAGGTCGAACGCGTGTGCTCAGAATAGCCAACGATGAGTAGATCATAGTCCTTTGCGTGGGCGATGATCTCACGAATGGGATTGCCTTCAACCTGCGTTTTTTGGAGGTTGAGTCCATGTGAAATGGCCATGTGTTGTAGTTCTGCAGGGATCTCAGTGATCTGGCGACGTTCTTCATTGTCAATGTTGGGCGGAATGACATTCAGCAGGGTGAGTTCCGCATCAAACTGTCTAGCCAAGTCCATAGAAATGGCACCCATTACGTTCATGGCTTTGGCGTTTGCAATGCAGACCAGTATTTTGTTGATCGCTTGACTGTCGTTGTTGACCCAAAAGGGAATTTGGCCTTTGAACATGAGGTCCATGATTTTTGACTTTCGAAATCCCCATCTGGCGAGCCAAGATATAGGTTTCGGAGGCAGCACCATCAGGCCGATGTCGTGTTCTGTGAGGTAATTTCGAATTTGTGCGTCGCTTTGTGTTTCCGGATTAATTGCGGCAAAAGGCACATCTACGTCCCCAACGACTTCGCTATTTTCCACCAGTTGCGCAGTCAGTGCAGGATCATTTTTGCCATCGATGACCCCAATGCGCGTACCGTACTGAGAGGGAAACAAAATCTGACCACCCTGTAAGAAGGACAATTCTCGGTCCAGTACCTCCGGTTCTCCCACAACAACCACTTCATCTCCTGCTCTGATGATGGTGTTCCCATGAGGCACGATGAGGGTTCCACTTCGATAAATGGCAGCGACCAACCAAGTTTTGGGCTGTAGTTCTTTGAGACTTTGTCCCCTAGCAGGACTGGAGTTCAAGATCGTGAGTTGTCGGATTTCTCCCCGCTCTTGACCAATATTCGAGGCGCTAATTGTACCACGCAGGTAATTGGAAAGTCGATGACTGAGCAGTCTGTCTGCATTCAAAATGGTGACACCGTCAAATGGACAGTCCGTGTCGGGAGCGTTTTGCACCACAAAGATGGTTTCAACAGAGAAGTGCTCTTTGGCTAGACGAACGACCTCTTGGTTCATGCTGTCTGACGTTGTCAGAACGGCCAGTAGGGTAGAAGGCACCAGATTGCAGTCTTCGAGTACCAATTTGGACGACGCGTTGTCGCAAATCTTGGTCACTTTGCGATCCCCCAATGTATCAGGGAGTTCATTGAGTTTTGATAGGTCTGTATCCACAACTGTAATGTGCCAATCTTTGGGCAGTGTCTGAAAGACCGATGGACCAATACCATCAAGTCCAATGAGTACAAGCTGTCGTTGTAAGGTGGATGACATGAAGACTCCAAAAAATAAGATGCGCCTATTGTCTAATCACAATATCTCGTTCGAGTACAAAACAGGATATTTTACGGTGTGAAAAGTGCCCGCATGGACTCTTGTAGAGCAAGGCTTTGAGAAGCAGATAGTTGCAACACACGTTCTTTCGGGAGAAGAGCCACCAACGAAGGGTATTCCTTCAACAAAGCACAGAATTGAATTTTTACGGCATCGTCTGGGTGTCTAAAGATGTGCAGCAAGGCATATTGTAGGTCTTCGGTGGGACTGTTGGCAAACTCTTCGACGCACAGTGTCAGTTCGGGTACTTGAATGCTTGGGTTTTTACTGCGTTGCACGCAAAACTGCTTGAGTTCCGATGCACAGGTCTCTCGCATGGATTGTGCCGTTTCGGAAGGCGTATCAGAGAGCAACTCCTTGGCTAGATCGGCGATGCGTTGACAAGAATGGCTTTGAAGCACTTCTCCGTCAGAAGAATAGGGTGTAGCCGTAGTGGCTTTGGTTTCCAGTTCAGGAGCGTGTTCTTCTTCCGTTAGAACTGGCAGGGTCCAGTATAACAGTCCATCGGTTTCTGAAGGCTCTCCAAAGGCTTCGGTGAAGATATCGGCATAGGCGGTGGCTTTGGTGGCATCCAGTTCGGGATGTACCACAATTGTTTGGTATATTTTACGCATGTGTACAATGGAGAGGGTATCCAACGCGTGTGGTTCTTCTTTCATGCCGTCGCCCATGAAATTTTTAAAGGTCTGTAAATCTCGAGTGCTTCCAAGACGCGCATCGGGGGTATAGGGAATGGGTTTTCCATGGACGCTTTGATACCAGAAATATCGAGAGGTTTCCATACTGGTTCCAACTTCAGCTGGCAGATCGAGTACACCCCGTTCATCTTCTGGTTCAAGTTTGTAAACCGATGAGATGGTGGCGTCCGAACTGGGCAGGGGCCATTGGGCACTGGAGCCCCATAGAGACTCGATGGTGATCAGAGACAGTGGCAATAGGCAGAGCCATTTAGAAGAATGTCGAGTCAAGAGATCTCGCCAGCCCACAATGCCCAGCAATACAGAGATGACCTGTCCCCCGATGGACAACCTCAGAGGGTGAGTGATGGCGATTTGAGGCAGGACTTGTCGAATCCAATCAAAGGGTAGAGAGATCATCTGTTCGCCAACGTACACCCATTCTTCGTTCCACCAGAGGAAATTGCCCAGACCGAGAATCAGAGACACAATCATCGCGCCGAGCCACAGTCTCAACCGAGGGTGTTTGATGCCTGCCCAGACAGCCAGTGGGAGCAAACTCCATCGCAAATAAGCGGTATGGACGAAGGGTTCACCATATTTTTCTTTGAGGTCAACCGATTGAAACTCACCCCACATCCAATAAACCTTTGGATCGACCGCATTGTGTCTCAGCAATTGTTCGTGCAGAGAATTGTCTCGCATAACCAGTCTAGAGTCACTTTGAATTGACATCCAAAAAGTAAATGCGTAGGGAGAGGCGACAAACAGGGCAATTACGGCAGCCGATACCGCTCCGATCAATAAGTGTAAGGACTCGCGTCCTTCATCCACCGCTCGCTCCCCAATTCGTCCGAGAATTAAGACAATGAGCAGCAGTCCAAAAGCCAAACCATAATAAAAAGTTGCCGCAATGGTCAGTCCTTGAAATATTCCGAGTCCAATCCAGTCACGCCAACGATTGTGCCGAGTGGCGCGCTCGGTCATCCACAGTGCGCAAATGCCCCACTGAATTGCACACACTTCCGATATGCCATTGCTCAGTTCACAGAGTAGAAAGGGCAAGGTCATCGTTCCCCAGCCGGCAATCCATCCCCAGATTGTTTTTTTGTCGAGCCACTCTTCGAGCAGGGCTTGTGAAGCCAGACCAGCGATGGCCAGTCGTCCGAACAGCACAATGTTGTATCCAACAGCAGGACCGAAAACCGCCGTGAAGGGCAGGGCGATCACCGCTCCAGGTGTGTCAATGTAATAGATGGTTCCGCCTGCAGGAGCTCCAATCAGCGGGGTTTCCAAAGGCAGCGTACCCGACAGAAGAGACTGAAAAACAAACCAGTATCCCCATGCGTGGTTCCATACGTCAATGGCGGGGTCTCCCAATAGACGCTGATGGGGGGTGAGGCTGCTGGGGAAGCAAATGAGAGCCGCACACCCAAACCAAATGGCCCACCGTTGAAGCCATGTACGCCAGTTGAAAGCGTTCGAAGGGATGTCAACCTCGGACGCTGTCATTTTTCAAATTGAGGACCGTCGGTACCTTGTGCTTGGGAAAACCAAGGGAGAGACTGCATGAAACTGTCATCGGCTTTCAGACCGTAGGAGAGACTCATATCTTCACCAGCAAACAACAAAGCATCTGGACTGCCTCCGACGAGGTCATCTGGTGTGGGGCCATCCCCAGTGTTGTCAGCGGTAATCACAAGCCAAACGGGTTCATCGATGGTGGCGGGTGCAGTGATGGTCACCGGAGAAGTAGCATCGGACTGTTTGTGCAAGACTTTTGGATAGACTCGACCGTCGCCTTCACGCTTGACCACAAATTCTAAGTCAAAGCTGGTTGCGCCACTCACCGCCAGTTCAATGGTGATCTGCTCTTCTCCCATAAAGTCTGAAAACTGGGGTGCCTGTTGATACATTGGCAGGACATCGCCAGCAGTATTGGGGATTTCACCCGGTTGATGAGCGAAGTCTGGCGTTGGGTGCGTTCCTTCAGGCGTCGGAATCTCTCCCTGTTTGCCTTCGGTCAACGGCACATCTCCCAGCGGAGCATTTTCAAACTGAGGGTTGCCATTTTCATCGGTCACGGTTTGTTCGCCCTCTCCCATGGGAAGTGATGGAACGGTATCACCGTTGCCTTGAGGGGGTTGGCCTTCACCATTTGCCATCATTGGCTCACCGGCTTGTTCACCTTCTGGGTTTTGCGCCATTCCATCCATGCCTTGTTGACCTTGTCCCATGCCGTCTTGTCCCATAGCATCTTGTCCTTCAGGCAAAGGTCCTTGGGCTCCGGTGACTTGGCCTTCTTGTCCGGCCCCCGGTGCTCCAGGAGGTAGTCCGT
>CBFICN010000143.1:0-10103 GCA_965661045.1 uncultured Myxococcota bacterium | reverse complement strand
GGTTGGTGGATCTCACAGTGGACATTGACCAAGATGACGACACACTTCAACAGGCAGGGCAACAAGTGCAGTATTTGCACACACTGATTCTGTCCCAAGACGTTTCGGTGAATGGCGTAGCCGTGTCGTCCGGTTTGGATTTGTGGCGAGAAGTGTACGCGTTGACAGGGGACACGATTGAGGCGTGGACCGTACTGACAACGGCGCTGTTTCGAGACCCAGACTACATGCTGTACTGAGGAGGACGTGTGAAAAGAAGAGACTTTGTGCGTGGTGCGTTGGGCTTGACTGGGGCATCGATGTTTACCGGGACATCGGCATTTGCATCATTGAGCGAACAGTCTGAACGCAACTTCCTTTTTGTGTTTGCCCAAGGAGGGTGGGACCCCACTCGTGTTTTTGTGCCTGCCTTTGACAATCCACTGGTGGCAATGGAAGCGTCGACAACCCCATCTCAAGCATCGAATGTCGAATGGGTGTCCCACGCTGAGAGGCCATCGGTGGATGCCTTTTTCAATTCTCATTATGGCAAAACACTGATTCTCAACGGTGTGCAAGTGCGCTCGATTGCCCATGAGATTTGTACTTCATTGTTGTTTACAGGGGGTGTATCTGGAGCATCGCCAGATTGGGCAACGTTGATTGCCGCCAATACGCATCGAAACCTTGCCATTCCCCATTTGGTGCTGGGTGGTCCAAGTTTTACTGGAGACTTGGGGGCGATGGTTGTTCGAACCGGTAGCAACAACCAACTGGAGTCAGTGTTGGACAGAAGCATTTTGGAACTCAGCAACGATGCGGTACCAGAAATTTCAACACCCAGTCAAGCTGTGCTCGACCGATACATTCAGCAACGTGTGCGCGCACGAAGTCACCAAGCCCACTACGGTGCCGACGAACGCCTGACCGAAGCATATACGACAGCCACGGACAATGCCATGATGCTCAAAGACCGTCGCCACACCATGACCTTTACATCGGGCTCTCTCACCAATCAACTGTCTTGCGCGGTGGACGCCTTGGCCAAAGGGATCTCGCGTTGTGCATCGGTGGTCTTTACTGGTTCTGATGGGTTGGGGTGGGACAGTCATGCCAACAACGACGACACCCAGTCTCAACTGTTTGAAAGTTTGTTTGGCAGTCTCAATCAACTCATGCACCAGTTGCAGGTCCGACGAGATGAAAATGGGCAGTTGCTCTCTGAGAACACTGTTGTTGTGGTTTGTTCAGAGATGGGGCGCACCGCAAACCTCAATTCAACCAATGGCAAAGACCACTGGCCATTTACTTCGGTGATGCTGTTGGGTGAGGGTTTGACCACGGATCGCGTCATTGGTGGTGTGGACATGTCCTATCAGGGGGTTCGACTGGACTTACAGTCTGGAGAACGGCAAGACGCAGGACAGATACTGAGTATTGAATCGGTGGGGGCAGGTTTACTGGCGTTGGCAGGCTTGGACCCTGGCGAACACATTTTGGATGCAGAACCATTGTTCGGGATGTTGTCATGATGCTGTGGATGTTTGTATTGGGTTGTGTGACTGAAAAATTCTACTCTACCGAAGACACAGCGATGGTTGAGATGGTTGACTGCTCAACGGTGTCCTACGCCAATGTGGGAGAGCCATTTATGGTGCAGTACTGTTTGGGATGCCATGCGGGCTACAGTTCCAATCGACAAGGTGCGCCGGTTGATGTCACGTTGGATTCTCTGGAGAATATTCGTTTGCACATCGATCAGTTGCGCTCTGAAATCGAATCGCAAACAATGCCTCCAAGTGGTGGTGTAGAAGAAGGCCAATTGGACTTGGTGTTGGATTGGTTGGATTGTGAGGCGCGACGATGAGTGTGAGTGTAGTGTGGTCGATGGTGTTGGTTGGGTGCAGGACAGAAATTGTACGTGATTTTGAAACGGTGACCCAACAAGAGTTGAATGAAGTGGAAGAAGACACCGCTTACCTTGCTGAGTTGGATGCCTTGGACACTCCTGCCATTGAAGATGTTGAAACACTCTTGCAGATGGGCATCGAACAAATTCGAGCCGTTCGCGTAGGGCGACTGTTGGATGTGTATGATGCGATGCTTGCACAAACGGATTCGGACTGTCCTAGGTGGTTCAACAATCCCGATGGACTGTATTGGGCGGATTCTTGCACATCTGAGCAAGGGGTGGCTTTTGAAGGGTTTGCAACCAGCATTCCTAGAAACGATACAGAGCCCGACCCCTATGGCAACCTGTTTGTCGGTCGTCAGATCCATTGTGAAGGAACGTTGAGTGATGGTGATACGCAACTATCTTGTGTGGGTGGAATCAATGAACTTACGGGTGTGGATTCCAATGGGCACGATGTCTTTTACAGTTATTCAAGGCCCTATGTGTTGACGGAATTTGGAACGGTGTCTCATTTTCCAGACGCTGAAATGTGGGCGGTTAACGCACCCACCTACAAAGCCATGTTCTACAATGGTGTCCAGTTGGTTCGAGACCAAAATACGGATGGGGGCGCTCATCAAGTGCTTGGGGCAGTCGAGTTTGGAGAGCAGACCTTTAGCAATGTGGACTGTCAAGTTGAGCCAAATGGAACCCAGCACATTCAGGTTGAGGGGCAGTGGATCTATGTCGAATGGCATGGAGGCCAACTGGACACACCAGAGCGCTGTGACGGTTGTGGAGAAGCCTACGCACAAGGAGAGCCAATCGGACAGGTGTGTGCAGACTTTTCAAGTTGGCTGTCGTGGACATCGTCTCCGTTTGAATGACGAGATTATTGAACCCCATTGAGTTCGAAGAGCAAAGAGTCCTCTCCCTCTGCAGTGTAGCCACTCCACGAAATGTGTACATCGTCATTGGACAGCCAAACCTCTGCATTGTTGAGGGTTGTGCCAAAGACGTCAATGCTACCCGAAACTTCGTAGACTAGGGGGTATGTTTCTTCGTGGTTGGCTTGGATTGTGATGACGCCCTCGACTGGCAATGTACTCATCTCTACACAGGCTTCGGCACGCCCAACAAAATTTCGAGTACCGCAAGCGGAGGCTGTATTTGCTTGAACCATACTCCACAGACTTGCCTGTTCTTCGACTACCTGTGAAACATCGACCGTGACGGTAGACGGTACGCCATTGAATTCAGTCTCCCAGACCTCTCCATTTAGGTCGTCGAGTAGGGCGATCATGTCTGATTCGTCAAATTGAAACGCGTTGTCTGTATGCGAATCACAGCCTGAAAAAACAGGGTTGATCAGCCAAATGGTGGTTGCGGCGAACCAAGAAAAGTGTCGTGTGTTCATGATGTATCTCCGAGTCACTATGTGCCATTGTTTTGATGGATGTTACTCTAGAATACGATGCAAGAACTGTACCAAAGTAATGACTAACTCTTTTTCTTCCGTCTTCGCTTCCACTTTGATCCAACGGTCGGCAAGTCCATCGTCGTCACCAGCCATTGCAGTGCTTTTTGTCGCATTCTCCAGCCCTGAACAATCGGCCATCGCAGGTGGTGGTCTCCATCGTTGAGCACCCATGACGTGACAGATTGGTGTTCATCATCAAATCGCTTGTGTTGAGACAAGGGGATGACGGGGTCCAGTTCTCCGTGTAGCATAAGGGTCGGTGGAAGGTTCATACATTGTTTGTGTGGGTTGCACAGCGGATCGTGTGGGTTTGGAAAGGCTTCTCTGGTAAGATCAGTGTCCAAGGTGGAAGGGTCGGTGGCCGCTCCAATGGTGACCACACATCGAATTTGCTCTGGGCGTTGTGCAGCGGCCAACAGTGCCAAGTGTGCCCCCGCTGATGTCGCCCACAAAGCAATGCGTTTGTGATCAACTTGTTGGGATTTCAAAAAGTCCAGTGCCTTCAGAACATCTTCTACCTGTTCTTTCCAAGTGACTTCAGGGGCCAAACGATAATTCATACTGGCCGCCATGATTTTCCGTTTGGCAAACTGGGGGAGCAGCGCGACGAATTGCGATTTGTCACCTTCAATCCATCCACCACCATGAATACACAGTACGGTTGGCCAGCCATCTCTGGGACACAAATCATTGACCTCAGAAATATCCATGCACTGATTGGGGTGCAGTCCATAGGGGGTACCATTCCATCGAATGATGTCAAAACTGCGCAGGTCGCCTTCGACGGTGCGGCGGAGCTGGTTGATTTTTTCTGCCACGGGAACAAGGCGTGGAATTCTGACCAACGGGTTATTCATAGATACGGAACCATGTTGACGGGATGTACTGTGTCTCAAATTACTAGACCCAAGTTGTATTGGAAAGAAGTGCGCAACCTCGCTGGGTTGATCACGTTCTTTCGACTTGGGGTTGCTGTATTGTATCCCTTCTTGGCGGTGGACGCATCGTGGGCACTTTTTTGGTTGTTGACTGGATCAATCTCTGACATTTTGGATGGTTGGGTTGCGAGAAGACAAGGAACAACATCCCACACCGGTGGTTTTATTGATGGCTGGGTGGACAAAATATTCGGCATCAACGTGGCGTGGACAATTGTGCTCATGGGTGCAGTAGAATGGTGGATGGGCTGGTTGCTGTTTGCCAGAGAGTGGATTCAGATCCCACTGGTTCCTTATTATGTACATCAATATATGAAGGGGGTCGTGCCCAAAAATCGACCTTTTTGGGCTGGTAAAGTGGCCTCTTTTGCCCTCAATACAACTCTTGTGGCTGGCTTGATTGGATTTTCCAGTCTCTGTTTGGTTACCAGTTTGATCGCGGCGGTGTTTGGAATGTGGACCATTTTGATGTACTGTGAGCGTGAATTTGCATTGCTGCAACGTCTTCGTTAATAAAAATGATTGTTTGAAATTGCCTTTGTGCACTGGAGACAAGACTGTATTGCTACGGTACACATCCGAATTGCAGTTGTCTTTCCGTTTGTCTATTCTATTTAGCCATTTCAGTCCTAGATCGTTCCTTTTCAACCTGAGTGTTCCATGACAACCAAACTCCCACCCGTCGTACAAGAAGAAAGTGATTTGTTGGCCAAAATTGTACGGACTTTAGAAGAAAATCCAATCGGGTTTGACAATGCAGAGCAAGACCTAATCGATCAATTGATCGTACTGCGAGAAGAAGTACTGGGCGCCAAAGAAGAAGATTTGCCGGTGTTGTATGCCCAAATGGATCAATTGAATTCTTCACTGGATTCAATGAAGGCGTTGCGTGGGCGTGCTGAAGTAGATCCGTCTTGTCCATACTTTGCCCATTTACGACTGAAAGAACGGGGGCGTGTACGCGATGTGTACTTGGGTAAGGCAACCAATTTGAAGCATGGATTGCAAATTGTGGATTGGCGAAATGCACCGATTTCCAAACTTTTCTATCTCTATTCTGAGGGGGATGAGTATGAAGAGTATTTTGGTGGACAAAATCACGAAGGTAAAGTGGTTGCTCGTCGCATTGTCAACATTAACAACAGTCGATTGGTTCGGGTGTCCAACTCTTCTATGACCTGGGTGAAACGAGGGGACGATTGGATGGAACTCTCGAAGGAGCAAGTGCAGTTGGCGGGTGGACAAGGGGCTTCTTTGAGAGCAGGCTCTCCCGTTACGTCGCAGTTGGGGGCTGGTGGTGAATTGCGGTCAAGCAAGCACTTGCCCGATATTGCAGCTTTGATTGATCCCGAGCAGTTTGAACTCATCTCGGCAGAACAAGAAGGGATTATGGTCATTCGTGGGTCTGCTGGGTCTGGGAAAACGACTGTGGCGCTGCATCGATTGTCCTATTTGACCTTTGAAAACCCAAGGCACTTTCCACCTCAGAATATGATGTTCATGGTGTGGGGCAAGGCGATGCGAGACTATGTGGGGCACGTGTTGCCACCGTTGGGGGTCTCTGGTTTGCCAGTACAGACGTGGAAATCTTGGGCCAAATCCACTTTTAAAAGACACTTTCCCAATTGGCCGAGCATTACCAAAGATCCAATTCCGGATGCCGTACAGCGTGTAAAACTCCATCCCAGCACGATGCGTCGTCTGCGTCAGCACATCGCCAACACACCCCATTTGCCAAAGAATATTGATCAGGTCTATCAGGACTGGGCACACATTCTCACCGACTTTTCGCAAATTCGAGGTGATTTGCAAGACGTTTGGACAATGTCGATGCGGGATCGCGCAGAACGGTGGATTGCCCGACAAACAGACTTGATGTCCATCTGGCACGAGGGATCTCAGCGCGAAGACGATGAGCCTGCATTCCTGGACATGGAAGATGTATCCTTGCTGCTCTATGCCTATCAACTCCGCGTTGGAAAACTTCGCGAGCGGGGACGTGACATTTCCTTGGCACACTTGGTGATCGACGAGGTCCAAGACTTCTCTCCGTTGGAAATCTTGATTTTGTTGGGCATCTGTGACGACAAACAAAGTGTCACCTTGGCTGGAGACACGCGTCAGCACATTTCTAAGTCCGCGGGGTTCTCTTCTTGGTCTGACTTTCTTGCGCAGATTGGTGTTCAGTCTACGGCATTGTCTACCCTACAAGTCGCTTATCGATCAACCAAGCAGGTGGTGGACTTTGCCTTGCGCTTGTTGACGCAAGATGAACAACGCGATGAACCAGCACCGCTGACCGTCAAAGAAGGTCCGCCTGTCGAGTTCTTTCAGTTCAGTGACCACGGTGCTTGCGTGGCTTTCTTGGCAGAAGAGTTGCGTCGACTTCAAGATGCTGAACCGAGAGCCAATGTTGCATTGATCACGCCATCTCTAGAACTCTCCAGAACCTATTTTGACGGGCTGAGCAAGTGTGATTTGGATTACATTCGTCTGGTCGTCGATCAGAACTATGCGTTTGCGCCTGGGATCGATGTGGTTGATGTAGAGCAGGTAAAAGGGTTAGAATTTGATTATGTCGTTATCGTAGAGGCCAATGCTTTTGCGTATCCGGATAGTCCACACCATCAACGCCTGTTGCACGTTGCGGCAACCCGTGCAGTGCATCAGTTGTGGCTTACGTGTGTTGGAACTCCGTCCCCTTTATTGCCTGAGGTATTGAGTGATGTCAAGTGATCAAACTGAAACGTTGAAAACAGCGGCGTTGATTGTACAGGGGTTGAATGGTTCTGCGACCAACAAGCTCGTTCGGTTGACGATGGACTTTTTGTTGCAACAGCCACTCAAGGACATTGTGCCATTGTCCTTGGTCCAAAACCAAGTGACACTGTTTTTGCAGACTCTTGTACAATCAGAACAGACTCAAGCGTGGCTGGTGGCACAAATCGAACAAGCGCAATCAATTGTTCCAACAGGGACGCCCGGTGATTATGTGCCAACGAGCATTCAAGAGCCGCTTCGAAGGGCTTTGCAACAGGAAGTCCCGGTAGACACCGAGTTGGTCCATCAATTGATGGATCACGCGGCGATGGAACAACTCTTTCACGATGTACTGTCGAGTGTCTTGTTGGACTTTACCGACACCATCAAAACGTGGACCCAAGCGGCTACCTCCGCAACTTCAACGATGCGTCCCAAAGGTATGGGCGGTGGTTTTGGTCGACTGAAAGCCTTTGGCGAAAAAATGGTCCAAAACAGTCCACTGGGTCAAATTACACAACTCATTGAGCAACAGGCTCAGCAAAAGATTCTGCAATTTTTGGATCAATCCATAGCGAGCATCATTCGTCGTTCTGCCCAAGAAATCGGCAAACCAGAAAACCGCGCTCAACAAGCCCTCTATCGTTTACACGTGTTGGATGTGTTGCTTTCGACAGATAATCAACGACTGATGGACCAATTCACCGTCTTCGAGCCTCAGTTTGTTGTTCAAACCATCATTCAAACAACCCAAGCGGTATTGGAATTGCCATCCTTTCAGGAGCAGCTCAGTGTTGTATTGACGCAAGCCCTTGACACTGTCGGTGACCAATCTGTGCACGATTTCTTGGTGGAGTCAGATTTGGGTGAAGACTGGCGTGGAGAGGTCGAAGAGTATCTGGTGTCAATGGCTCAACAAGTGATTGCACAACCAAAGTTTACCGAGATTCTGGTAGAGGTGCTGTCAGCCGAAAGGTGATTTCCAGTGGCAGGTGATCGCTGAGGGAACTTGCTTGTCGCAAGACGTTGGCGGATTCAATTTCGATCGGGCCACCGTAAAAAATGTAATCGATTTTTCGGTCGGGTTCGTTCGCACCAAAAGGCAAATATGTTCTGGCAGCTTCTGAAAGCGGTTCTGCAAATACCGTGTTGTATTTGGACGTGAGTCGCTGCAACGGATTTTGGGCGTCGGCATAGAGGTTGCTGTCTTCTCCCAATCGTTCTGGATTGTCACCGACGGGCAACAGATTGAAGTCACCAGCCAGTATCCAAGGCTGTCCTTTGGGAATGGATTCAATCCAGGATTCGATTTGAGCGATTTGTTTGGACAAGGTGCCATCTCCACCCGAAAAAGCAGAAAGGTGGGTATTGCCCAAAATGAGGTGCGGACGATTTGCACCGACACCGACGGGAATAGTGGCTTCCAGAATTGCGCGTTTGAGATTGAAAAACTGTCTCCAGCGTGGTTCGTTCAGCAAGGCCAACTGGTGTCGACGAGCGCTGCTGATTTCATATTTCGACAACGTTCCTAAGTTGAGGTTGACCCGTCCCATGGGTTCATGGGGTGGATGAGGGACGTAGGGAACTTTGTGGTAGGGGGTGGTGACCCAGCCAATACCTGGGGCATAGGATTTTAATTGCTCTAGTTGATCGATGTTTCCAGTTCTATCAGAGTGTCGGTCAATCTCCTGCAACAGGGAAAAATCCGGATTGCGCTCTCTCAAAAAGTCTTTGATGTCTTGAAGGGTTTCTTCGACATCTGTTTGGGGGACGTGCACCGCCTCTCCACCATCGTAGAAAAAGTGGTGCTTTCTAGACCCAGAGAACTGTAGGTTCCATGACAACAATGTGAGTTTCTTGCCCATGGGTGCTGGTTCGGTTGGACGAACATTTTGGACGCTGACTTTCTCAACGCTGTCAGGGTGGAACTCCAATCCCAATAAGGTCACCAAAGATACGATTGGCAGGGCAATCCCAAATCCCACCATCGTTTTGATTTTCTGTTTCATCACACCCTCCAACTTCGTGTTGAGAGTCATAACCAACTCTGGAGGTCTGTGTGGCCGTCAGCTGGACTTTTTGAGGGTGAGTCGAGAAGCGAGTTTTTGGTAGAGTTCTACGACTTCGGCACGATTCTCTCCGGCCATCTGTTCAATCGCCGAGCGTGGATGGAGATTCAGGTAGCCCGTAATGGCGTATGGCATATGATAGCCCCACAACAAGTCGTATCGAAGTTTGACAAAGTGTTCGGTCAATTCCAAGATGGGTTCGATGCTGTGTTTGGGGTTGTTGAGGTAAAACAGCAACAGTTCCAAGGGGCAGTTTCCTGCGCCTCGACCCATGCCAAAAACAGTTGCGTCAATGAAATCTACCCCTTCGTCGGCAGCGGCAATGGAGTTTGCAAAAGCTTGTTGTTGGTTGTTGTGACAGTGAACCCCCAGTCCGATGTTGGTGCCCAATAGGTCGCGGTATTTTTGTACCAAATAGCGGATGTGGTAAGGGTACATCGCTCCAAAAGAGTCAACGATTGCCACGTTGTGTACACCAGACCCTGCCAACTGTTTCAAAAATACATCCACCTTGTCTGGGGTCAAGGTCGATACGGCCATGACATTGATGAAGGTTTCGTATCCTTTGTTGAGGGCGTCGTTCAACAGTTCTAGCGCATCATCCATTTGATGGGCATAGGTTGCAATTCGAAGTACGTCAATGGACGAATCGGCAGCCGGGGGAATGTCCTGTGGACGAATGCGGCCAACGTCAATCATTGTACAGAGTTTCATTTTGGACGTGGAACCTTGTACGACTTCTTTCAGGGCATTTTCTTCGCAGAATCGCCAGAGACCGACTTCATTGGGATCAAACAGACCGGGTTTGCTTTGGTAGCCAATCTCCATGTAGTCGACACCGGAGTTTGACAGCGTCTCATACACCCGACGTACGGTGGGAATGTCGAAGTCCCAGTCATTGCAGATGCCGCCGTCACGAATGGTACAGTCCAGTACTTTAATTCGGTTGCGCTGTTCCGATACCAACCCTGCTGGGCAGCAGG
>CBFICN010000142.1:0-10151 GCA_965661045.1 uncultured Myxococcota bacterium | reverse complement strand
TGGTCTCCAACGAAGCCTCTTGGACAGCCACTTCAGCATTGCGCTCAACCAAACGAGCCTGTTCCGCCAACAGGGTTCTTCGTCGATGCAACAATTCACTGGCAATTGACGATGGTGTACCCACCATGTGCACACCATTTCGAATACAGACTGGATTTCCATTCAAAGCATTGCCAAGCAAACTCCAAGATTTGGATGTGTAATTGGGTTCATCCAAGTACTCTCCAAGTAACATAGACAGGGCAAACAAAGCATGTTTGGGACCTGACACAGTAGACAACGGTCCCATCTGAATCGACCACTGGACTTCTCGCTTGCCCCACACTTTTTTCCAATTGGTTGGAATCTGCAAGAATCGCATTCTGCCCTGCGTCTTGTGAAACAAGGTTTCAGTATCCACTGAGTGATCCAATAATATCACGTCAGAATCTTCACCCAGCACTGTGAGCAACAGAGACTCCTGTTCCTGCGGAACTACGAGCATGGATAGTAGAAGCCCCATTACACCGGGTTCTTTCAAAATGAGTTTCGAGTTGCTAGACACACCTTGATTGGAGTCAATCATGCGTTGGGTACTCAGAACAAGATTCTCTGTACCATCCCGCTTGCGCTTTGCTTCTTGGAATTTTTTACGAACGGAAGCGGCTTCTTTCTCTTTTACTCGAACACTCGATTGGGCTTCCAACAACAACTGGTTTTGAACCTTGGCAGCTTGACGTGAATCTTCAACAGCAACACTTGCCTCAACCAATTGTTCATGAATGTTTTGTTGTTCAGACTCCAATTCTGCGTGGCGCTGACTCAACCTTGAGATTTCCCCAGTGCGATTGCTGTCGTTGCGCTCAATATCTTTGAGCCGTTGTTCCAGTGCCACTTTTTCGCCATCCACAGCCGCAATTCTTCGTCGAGCCTTGTCCATGTGGGACTTGTATCGATCGATTTCTGCGTCGGTATTGCGTATGGCCTGGGTAGCACTTTTGTGGGCATCAATTGCAACTGACCGTTTTTGAGACGCCGCTTTCATCAAGCCCTCTGCCACGGTCACCGCTTCATTCAACTCCGCCTGTCCTTCAATCAACTGTGCCAATTCATCTTGTACAGACTGAACTTCTGCATCCAGTTTTTGCTTTCGAGTTTCCAGTTCTTTGACGCGTTCTCGCTGGTACGTCAGTTTGGTTTGCTGCTCGGTGTGGTTCTTGGTCAAGGTCTGAAGACGCTTTTGCAAATCGTTGCTTTGCTCCTGCTTGGCAGACAAGGACTGTTTGGCTTGCGTCAACATACTCCACTGGCGGCGGTTGACATGCTCCAGTTCAGTTTCTTTATCCAAGACTTCTTTTTCAGCCGCGACCGAGATTTCCTTTTCTTTGGACCACTCAACGTACTTTGACATGGCAACTGCCAAAGACAATTGCTGAATCGCAGACTTCGTTCGTTGATACTGCACTGCTTTTTTCGCTTGGCGTTTCAAGGTACCCAATTGACGTTGCAACCCATCGACCACAATCTGTACTTTGTCAAGGTTCTCTTGTGTAGAGTGTAATTTCCCTTCGGCAGCAACTCGACGTTCGTTAAAATGTGATATACCTGCGGCCTCCTCAAAGAGTAGACGCATTTGATTGGGCTTGGCACTGACGATGTGACCGATTTGTCCTTGCTCAATGAGCGCATATCGCTGATTGTACAGACCTGTATCCATAAAGAACAACTGAACATCTTTGAGTCGCACCTTAGAACGATTCAACAAATACTGAGACTGCCCCTTGCGGTTGAGTTTGCGTGTCACCTGAACTTCCTCGAGGCCGGCAAACATTCCTTTGAACTCAGACCTTCCTTTGTTGAAAATCAGGGATACCTCAACAAAATCTGAAGGCTTCTCTGTTTCTGAACCGTTGAAGATGACGTCGCCCATATGTTGACCACGCAACGCTTTGGCCGACTGCTCTCCAAGACACCACTTAATCGCATCGACAATATTCGACTTTCCACATCCGTTCGGACCCACAACACCACTGATTCCAGGACCCAAATGTACAGTTGTACGACGCGCAAAGGATTTAAACCCTTCGAGTTCTACCCGATCAATGTACACAAACCCACCACAATTGAAATCATAGTCAGAAAACAGCCCGGTCGCTGATGGCGATTGTTTGCACTTTTTGGCGTCATTGCTTCCCTTCCGTTTCGATGACCTCTGCCATCAATTTTATATACTCTTCATGACCATGACCAATCCACTTCTCTTGATCGGACTTCGAAAGTGTCTTAACGACCTTTGCAGGCATCCCCAAGACCAGAGAGTTTGGAGGGATAACCGTTTTAGCAGTGACTAACGCTCCAGCCCCAACGATGGATCCTGAACCAACCACTGCGTTGTCCAACACGATTGCGCCCATGCCAATTAAACAATCATCTTCGACTGTACAACCGTGCAACAGCACACGATGCCCAATTGTACATCGTTTACCAACGGTCGTTGTTGACAGCCCACCTGTTGAATGAATGATGGTACCGTCCTGTATATTGCTTTCTTCGTCGATCGAGATGAGGCCTTGATCACCCCGCAAAACACAGGTTGGCCAAACGCTGACCAACCGTTTCAAAACGACTTCTCCAATCACAACAGCCGTTTCATCAACCCATGCTTCTGGGTCAATATTCGGTGAATGCGCCAAATGATTGCGGATGTTCCCCATGTGTACTACTCCATTTTTATAAGGTAATCATCTTTTTGTTGTTTAGATGATAACCCCTGCAATGGTTCCAGTCATGCAGGCAGCCAATGTTCCTGCTATCATCGCTCTGAGCCCCAAAGCGGAAAGTTCGCCAATCCGTTCTGGTGCAATGCTGCCAATCCCACCAATTTGAATCCCAATACTGGCAAAATTTGCAAATCCGCAAAGTGCGTACGAAGCGATAATGCCAGACCGTTCAGACAATTCATTGCCGGAAAGAATTTCACCCAAATGCATATAGGCGATGAACTCAGTCAGAACAATTTTCTCTCCCAATAAAGTGCCCACAATGTGACTTTCCGACCATGGAATGCCCATACAAAACGACAAAGGAGCAAACACCCAACCCAACATACGCTGCAATGTCAATGGTTCACCACCGACGCTTATCCAAGCCACAAAGAAATTGATCATCGCAATCAGCCCAACGAAGGCAATCAACATCGCCAGTACATTCAACACCAGTTTCATCCCTTCAGATGCACCCATCGCCGCGGCTTCAATGATGTTCCCATAGGGTTTATCAACGGATAGAGCATCCAATTCAACACTCTCCACCTCAGGAGGCATGGGAAACACAACCTTGCTCAACGCCAGCGCCGCTGGTGCCGACATGATGGATGCCGCCACCAAGTGACCTGCAATAGAAGGAATGCTGCCACTTAAAAAACCGACGTAGGCTGCCATCACACCACCCGCTACAGTCGCAAAACCACCCGTCATAATGGCATGCAATTCAGAACTGTGCATCTTGGACACATAGGGTTTGACCACCAACGGGGCTTCCGTTTGTCCCACAAAGATATTTGCGGCAGCCGATAAAGATTCTGGTCCTGTTGTCCCCATCGTTCGCTGCATGACCCAAGCCACGCCCCACACGAGACGTTGCATTATGCCTACTTGATAGAGCAATGACATCAACGACGAAAAGAAAATGATGGTTGGCAACACAATCCAAAAAGCAATATTTTTCATGGCGGGCGCAACTTTTCCCACCAATATTTGGCGTTCCATTTCCCCATTCTCATTGGGCAGTGAAACTTCGTGTGGCTCCATCGAGCCAAAAGCAAAGTGCGCTGCTTCTTCACTAAAAGACAACAGCCGCAACACGGACTTGTTGATGCCGTCAAAGAAGAATTGCTGCATGGTGGGGTGAAGAACGACAATGGCAATGAGCCCCTGCAATGCAATCCCCCACAAAACGGGTTTCCAATTGACATTGCGGCGATCCACGCTGATCACCCAAGCAACCAATACAAAGACCCCGATGCCCAACAATGATATCAGTCGATCCATATTCCCCATCCACTTCAAATGATTGTATAGGCTTCTTGAATCAAGTTCAACACTTCATCCAAGGCATGATCGTCACACACAAAGACCTCAGCGAGCCGTTCACCCTCACGAACCTCGTCGTCTTTTTTCTTACACAGTTGAATACCCACACCGTGATGAATTTCCTCGCCCCCTGTGGTTCTTCCCCCACCAAGGAGCAAGTTCGCATAGCCAATTTTGTAAGCGTCACATGATGCAATGTGCCCACTGCGGCTGGAACGGACAAGCACACGTTTCTTACAGGCATCTGCAAAAGGTTTTGACAAATCTCCACCTTGGGCTTCAATCATGCGAGCAAAAGTTTCATACACTGAACCCGAACGAAGTGTTTCCAAAGCGGTTGGTTCACCGCTCAACTGACAAACCAATTCTTCCAAATCGGCTGGTCCTTCACCTTTCATACACCGAATGGCTTCTTCGACTTCCAAGGAGTTCCCCACTGCAAATCCCAAGGGCTGATTCATGTCACTGAGCACAATTCGTGTGTCCAACCCAACATTTACAGCGACATTTTCAATGGCTACGGCCAAATGATGGGCCTGGGTTCTTGTTTTCATGTGGGTACCACAGCCATATTTCACATCCAAAACCAGACTATTGATTCCTTCGGACAGCTTTTTCGAGAGGATGCTGCTGACAATAAGCGGCACACTGGACACGGTCGATGTTTCATTGCGAATATCGTACAGAATCTTGTCTGCCGGCACAATTCGTTCATCCGAACCAACGATAAAGCAACCGACATCTTGCAATATCTCTTGCAAACAAGCATGAGGAAGGTGGGTTTGCATTCCATAAATGGATTCGATTTTATCCAACGTTCCACCAGTGTACCCTGCCCCTCTCGCACTGACCATGGGAACTTTGTACCCCAATGTGGCCCACAGTGGAGCCAAAATCAAAGACACTTTATCCCCGACACCTCCTGTGGAATGTTTGTCAATTATCGTTGTCTCCTTCGATAAGTCCCATTGCATTTTGGGACTCGAGTCCACCATTGCCAAAGTCAGGTCAACGGTTTCTTGGGTAGACATGCCTCGCCACAAAGTAAAGGCACAAAACGCTGCGATCTGGGCTTCAGTAATCTCACCATTTACCAACTGCTGTACAAAGTATTGTATCTGAGCAGCCGTCAGGTCCTGACCGGTTCGTTTCTTTTCTAAAATGGTACTGATGCGCAATCCCATTGATGCTTCACCTCTACTCTTATATTGAGTAAATCCAAGTGGTCGTCTGAATGACAGTTTTGATTCTATTCTATCAAAATTGGTCCACGACTTGTACCCAACCTTGAAGCTCCAGCCCGTAAAAAGTTCAATGCTGCAGTGGCTGTCCGAATACCTCCGGAGGCCTTAACCCCCATTTCAGGTCCAACCACCTGACGCATGAGTCGCACATGTTCAATCTGCGCACCGTCCAACCCAAAACCTGTACTTGTTTTGACAAACCGTGCACCAGCGAGTTTCGCTATCAAACAGACCGCTGTGATTTCTTCCAGCGTTAAGTAACAGGTCTCCAAAATGACCTTGACGGTCGCATCCCCTGCAACGTCCACAACGCCTTTGATGTCTTGATAGACCACTTGCCAATTAGAAGCTTTCACGTCACCCACTGACACAACCATGTCCAACTCTGTTGCCCCAGATAACACTGCTTGCTGGGCTTCAAAGACTTTACTTGAACTCGATACGGCCCCAAGTGGAAAGCCAATCACCGTACATGTTTTGACAGAAGATCCTGTTAAATGGTTGAAAACAGTAGATACCCACCGCCCGTTGACGCACACAGAAGCAAAACCGTATTGAAGGGCGTCAGCACACAAACGCTCAATCTGATCTTGAGTTGCGGTTGCGGACAGCAAAGTATGGTCGATTGTGTTCGGTGGAACAGTATCATGTTGATGCCAGTCTGCTTTAGGATTGACTGTGGGGACAGAAACACCTGGCAAAGCCAGTTCTAGTTCTTTGCGTATCGTTTCAATGGATGACAAACTCAGCAACACGCCCTCCTACGTCTAATTTAAGTGAAAATCAGGTTACAGTTCTCTGTATCTCATATCTAAATATCTCGCACCTTCCCTTTGAATCGGAGGTGCAGCACCCAAAACTTTATATAACAATCGATACACAAAACTTGCACTGTTTAGCAAAATGTGTCAATGTACAATGTTCACCCTTTTGTAATTGAGGTACTCGTATGTCACGTTGGTTGTTACTCCCCTTGTTTGCTGCCTGCTCTGATTATTCCTTTGATGAAGGAAAAACTTATGTCACCGAGCCTGACGATACGGCTGTGGAAGAAGAATACATCCCAACTGAAGATCCAGATTTGTTGGTAGAGCCAAGCACGATTGATTTCGGCTACCTAATGAAGGACTGTCCATCGGATCCAATCGATGTCACGATTACCAACCGCGGTCTTGGAGATGCAGAAATTACAGACATCTTTGTAGATGGAAACGGCGCTTCAGCCTTCTCCACTACCTACGATGGAGCTGCCGTCACGTTGGCTCAAGATGAGAGCATCACCATTGGAATGTATTTCCTTCCCACATTGTATTTGGATTACCAAGTCGAACTTGAAATCGACAGCAACGATCCTGAGCCTCCAGAGACAATCGTCACTGGAATCGGAACGGAAGGCGCATTGCACGAAGAAAGTTTCCAACAAGACTTCAATACCGCTGTGGATGTACTGTGGGTGTTCGACAACTCTTGTTCGATGGATGACAACATCAGCAACGTAAAGAACAACTTCTCTTCGTTCTTGGGTTCCTTCCTCTCTTTGGGCTTGGATTATCAAATGGCCATCGTCACGACCGACACTGCCGACAATGGAATGTTCCAAGGCCCCGTCATGAACTCTTCTCAAGGACAACAAAGCGTCATCAGCACCTTTACTTCCACGTTGGATCAGATTCTGACAACCAACGGTTCAGCCGATGAGAAAGGATTAGAAGTCACCTATGCTGCATTGAACAATCAATCCAGTTTCATTCGCAATCCAAGCAATGGCCTCAGCGTCATTTTGGTTACAGATGAGGATGATTCTGGCTCCAACATTCAAGGACAAAACTTCATCAGTTGGTTCCACGGACTCAAGCCCAATGATTACACCTTGGTTCGACTCAGTGGTTTCTTGGATGCCAATGGTGGTCTGTTCGGCGGCAACCCAATTTATGAAGAGGTAATCCAAGCCACTCAAGGGTATATTGCAGACATCAACGCCAATTCTTACCAGCAATCGCTAGAAGAAATGGCATTGGCTGCCGCTGGTTTGACAGTCCGCTTTCCGTTGGAAAAGGAACCCGCAACGCTTGCTTCAATCACCGTAACAGTGGATGGTACAGACATTTCACAAGATCCCTTCAACGGTTGGACCTACGATTCACGCAGCAACTCGCTCATCTTCCACGGTACAGAGATTCCTGAAGCCGGCGAAGGTGTCAATGTATCCTATATGATTGAGTCTGAATGCAATTGATAAATTCGTGTCCAACAAGGTGAATGAAGCACCACTGATTGGCACAGGTTTTGCAAAATACCATGTAGTGTTGATGATCCTTCTCTGTGGAGCCCACTCAATACTGCATGGTTTTCTATTTTAGCCCACCACCTCAACGGAGTATTCCCATGACCAAACAAATATTTTTATTGAGTAGTCTTGTGTTGAGTCTCACTGCCTGCCGCAGTGACAAAGACAACACTGAACAAAACACTGAATTAACAGTTGGAGACGCAGAGCCCATCTTACTTCCCTTTGAAGATTGTACCGACACACAAAATTATTTAGCAGAGATTGTTCTCAACCAAGCGCTCTCCTATCGCTACAGCAACTATGGATGGGGATTTGCAGAGGATACAGAATCAGGTGCCGACGACAGTGCGGGAGGTGGAGAATCTGCTCCAACAGACTACACCACCACCAACAACCAAGAAGAAGGGGTTGACGAAATTGATTTGGTCAAAACCGATGGGCAGTTCATCTATGTGGCGCAAGATCGGGCACTGCACATTGTCGATTCATGGCCGGTCGAAGATGCCGAAAAGGTGTCCAGTGTTGACCTCGATGGTTGGGCGCAGGGACTCTTTCTGAACGGAGATGAAATTGTGGTTGCATCTCAAGTATATGACGATGGTTTCAACGGCACACAGTATACATTCTTTGATGTCACCGACCGAAGCAACCCTGTTGAGACAAGGGTCATTCAAATCGATGGTTATCAAGCCGACGCCAGAATGATTGGCAGCGATATGTATTTTGTGTTGAACCATTGGCTTAATTTACCGGCGGAGGCTTGGGACATCATGTGGGATGAGTCCCTGAACCTTCCGGAAGTTGACTGGAGTCTCAATGGAGACGAGTTGGAAGCAGACATGGACAGCAAGCGAGAACAAGCTCGACAAATCTTACAACCCATCGTCGAAGAAATGGTCACTGACTGGGATATAGACGAACTACTGCCTCAATGGAAAGACAGCAACGGCTCCAATGCGTTTGAACCGATGTATGACTGTGATGATTTGTACCGCCCGAGCAATGTCTCTCAATACAATATGCTGAGTTTGTTTCACGTCGACATTGAGGATGACAATGTCGATGCAACTGGTCTGATGTCCAATGGATGGACCATCTACGCGTCTCAAGAAAACCTCTATGTAGCACAAACATCGCGCTGGTGGTGGTGGGGCTGGGGGCCAATGAGCCTGGATACCCACATCCACAAGTTCGAACTGAACCCCGACAGTGAACCTGAATACGCTGCTTCTGGGTCAGTCGATGGTTGGATCTATGACCAGTTCGCCATGAGTGAACACGATGGACACCTGCGGGTCGCATCGACCTCAATCGATTGGTGGTGGGGTTCAAATATCGATGATGAAGAAGCCGGCAGCAACGTGACCATTATGCAAGATGTGGGCAATGGATTGTTGCGGGAGGTTGGCTCCGTTACTGGAATTGCTCCCGGAGAACAAATCATGGCTTGTCGAATGATGGGAGACAAAGGCTATGTGGTGACCTTTGAACAAACAGACCCCTTGTTCACCATAGATTTGACCAACCCGTTGGACCCACAAGTCATCGGTGAACTTCACATTCCAGGCTTTTCTACGTATCTACACCCAATGGATGGCGACCATCTGTTGAGCATCGGAATGGCTGGACTGGACGATGGCACTTTAACCGGAATGGCTGTCAACATCTTTGACGTCACCGATTTTACCGACCCACAGTTGAAATTTCAATATGAATTGACCAACCCAGAGGACGGATGGAGCTGGTCTGAGGCACTGTGGGAGCACCATGCCTTCACTTATCATCGCGATGTGCTTACCATTCCAGCCTATCGATACAGTTACACAGAAAATAGCGATGGTTCATGGGAATATGACTATTTCTCGGGGGCCGTTTCCTTTGACATTGACGCCACCGATGGAATTGAAATGGTTGGAGAGGTTGATCACCACCCTCTGATTGAGGATTCACAGTGTCTGTATTCGCTCAACTATGATTACTATGAAGACGACGTCTGTGATGACTGGGCTTGGTATGCCAATGTTCGACGCAACATCTACATTGAAGACAATCTGTTCAGCATTTCAAACTATGGAATCCGTGTGACGGGTCTCAACGATCCAACCATTGAGATTCAGGATGTGCTCTTTTATCCAGACCTCTAAGACAGTCGGTTGAGAACACTCTAGGGGACTCTTGTAATAAGGGTCCCTTTTCCAATTCACCAAAACAAAAAGCCCATATCCGAAGATACAGGCGCTGTATTGAATCTCGATTTGATTATGGATTATCGTACGATTTCAATTGACTTCATCATCACTGGCGTGTTTGGGTTGTCACGGGCGTCGGTTGGCACCTGCTGAATGGCTTGTACAACATCCAAACCATCAACAACTTTACCAAACACGGGGTGTGCATAGGGTGTTGATGGATTGAACCAATCCAAATATGCGTTGTTTTTGGTGTTGATGAAGAACTGAGATCCACCAGAATTTGGGCCTGCATTGGCCATCGACAATGTGCCTGGGGTGTTTGAGATTCGTGCAGTGTGCTCATCCTCAATCTTGT
>CBFICN010000141.1:0-10159 GCA_965661045.1 uncultured Myxococcota bacterium | reverse complement strand
ATTCGACTTCGACACACTCCAAGAAGCCATTCGGCAAACCTTTACAGAAAGACAGTGTGAACTGAGTGAGCCGATAGATGCCTTTACAGATGCCTTCATCGACGCCCAACAAACCATGTGGAACGCGTTTCGGAGACGTATGAAACAGGACCAGATCCCCGAAGACTTTCGCATCATCAATCAAGATATACAAGCGTTTCTATTGCCGGTTGTGCACCATCCCTCTAGAACTATGCGCTGGACACCAGATAGCGGTTGGTACGAAAAACCATAGGTCATGGAGCATTACAACGGCGACTTGCACTGAATGGGAACTTCAACTGGTTGTCAAAGAAACACACCCTCGGAACAGGAATCCCCGATCCGAAGAGTTTACGGTACACGGTCCGCACATTTTCCTGTACCGTGTACCGGAACGCATACGGAACAGAAACCCCGATCCGTGACAAGATCTGTTACACGATACAGCACGGTACAGGCTCGATCCGCATATAAAATACACTCAATCCGAAACCGTACACACACCCGCCGCAACGCTATCGCGGTACCGTAGATGTCAGACTCCGTACCGATATCCCACACCATCGTGATTTTCGGGGGCTGGTTCGTCCGCGCCGTCTCACCCTACTTCGTGTGTGGACGTGCTGTTCGAACCAGCCTCCGAAAATCAAAGAGTGAGCCGCCTGTTTTGCCTGTCTGATACTGGATGTACCCATCGCTACGGTAAAGTATTCACCCATTTTCAAAGATGAGAGTGGATCTTGAATTCCAAAAATCTCCAAAAGATAAAGAGGTCAAAAACAAACCAAAACAGCACCACCCCCCTAAACACCCCACAAACCCTAGCAGCCAACCAAGTCACCTACCAACATCACACAAACAACTCCACCCACGAACAAGCATATTTTCAAGAATGGGAGTGGATCTTGAATTTCGAGAATCTCCGAAGGATAAAAAAGGTCGGTATACTTCCGTATCCGACCTTTTTTAAACAAGGAAAGTCTCGAAATCCAAGACCGCAAACCATTCTTTACGGACGGGAGTAGATGGTAAATCCCCCCCACTTCGCAGGATTGTTTTGATAGCCATCTTTAGACTGCTCACCAATGTATTTTGAGCGCGTCTTTTTCATGGCCACCAGCAACGGGTCATTCCGCTTCAGGTTCATGAAGAGATTTTCCACCAACAGACGCAAGTCGTTGGCAGGAACCGCCCAAGATTGCACGATGACGGCTTGAGCCCCTGCCTGCATAAATGCCTCAACGCGATTGGCCTGACGAAGGGGGTCTCTGTCGGGTCCGATAAAGACAACCATAGCGTGCAAATCCAAACCGGTGATCTCGTCCAAAGAAATTGTACCATCCGCCATTTCAAAACCACCATCGGCAGTGGCAGGAATCTCTGACAAGTAGATGTATCGAGCTTTGGGGGCGTTGGTAACGAAAGCCTCAACTGTGGCTTCGTCCTTCACGAGCACCTTGGCAGAGTCACTGAAATGGACCTTGATCAGCCCCACTTCTGGTGAGAAACCCTGATTGGTAAGCAGCGACGACTTGTCGGCATCGGTGACTGACGGCACCCACTTTTCTTCAGCAGTACTGCGGCCAAAAGCCAGCATATCGAGTTCATAATCGGAATAGACTTGATTGGCGGACCACATCGCATCCAAACTTGTCGACAAGGTGATGTCTCGTGGTGTGTTTGCGAAAAATCTCAACCCTTCTTTTTGTTCAGGCAGAGTGGAAAATCCAAATCTGGTCATTGTAGGCGGTACCACAATTAAATATTTGCCGACACCAGTCAGGGCTTTGGCAATCGGTTTGGGACCCAACACGATTCTGCGAAGGTCGTTGCCCGGAAGGTGGTTAACCTTGGTATCGTTCAACCCTGCTTGCAACGCCGCATAATGCTTGTCCACTTGTTTGTTGATGCTCTTTACCGAACCAAGCACAACTGCAGTCGAAGCATTGGGAGACAGAACACCTGCCAAGTACTGACCGTTGTCTTCAACAATGGAAATCACCGAAGAAATGGTATTGAGTTGTTCTCGAGTACTGCGGGCCGAAACAACCGTTTGATTGTACAAGTGGGTATTTTTCGGTTGATTCATCACACCCTTCTCTGCCTCACTCAACGCAGCGAAGGCGTCATCGGGAAACGCTCCCCCCATCCAAAACTCCATCATACCAGCGCGTACGGATTCCAGTGCCACCATCATACTTCGACGTTCTTCACTGGTTAGCGCCGCAACGCCAGTTCTGCCTTCAAAACCTTCTGAATGACGTTGCTGAACCGTTCGAGCCATCTCAAGCAAACCCACAGCCGACATCGTTTGTGCATCGCCATCTTTGCCAACCAACCCTCTAAATACATCGGTAAACCCTGCACCATCAGAGAAGTCCAGTGCAGTGTGGGTGGACAGCGAACCAGTTCTGTGAAACGGTGTATTTTGCCACACATCGTCCAACATCGAATCCATAGATTTGCCGGTGCGTTGACTGTCCAAAAGGTTCATCCAAGCCACCAACGCTTTGCTGTTTCGATCTTGAACGTCAATTTTGCTACTGGTTCCCCCTGCAATGTGACTCCAAGCTTTGATCATCGCACCAGGCTCTTCGACTGTAGGGACTTGGACGGTCGAAGACGGAACTTGCAAGGACTTGCGAACAGACAATTCCATTTGAAGGTTGCCTTTATCAGCATGAGCCTTCATCAATGCATCAATGGCTGCCTCAGTGGACTTGCCTTGATGGCGCGTCCAATCCAAATGCAAAAGTGAGAGTTGCAAAGACAACACTGGTGGCAAGGGTTGCTTCAACACCAATGGAAGTTGTTTTTCCGAAAAAGAACCCGACATTGGGGCCACGGTTGAAGCCACCAAGTATTGCTTTTCGACTGTTAAAGCATCCACGCCCGTGCCTGTAGTGAACATGGAACGAATGGCAGATGCGCCTTCTTTGTCAGCAATCTTTGCGTCTAATTCTGTATCCATCAATCGAGTGGCAACAACAGTTCCGTAAAACAAGGCATCGGACAATACGGAACCCTCGGCTTGCTCAACCAACTTGCCAATCTGCTCTCGAACGTCTCCAGTGTGCCCAGTCAACAAGCCGACACGGGTCAGCGCAAGCATCTCCCAACTCGCTTCCGAAAGTTTCATCTTGTGTTCCGCTTTCAACGCCTCAGCCGAGTCTGTCCACAATCCACTCAATGTACCGTTGGTCAAATGAGTGGACACCAAACCATCCACAGCCGCCATACCGGCAACCACATCTCCAATCCCAGAGGCTTTGCCGATTATATCTTTTAATCCGTCCACATCTTTGGCAAACGAAGCACTAAGTGCCCCCGCATACAGTTGACCCATGCCTTCGATGGCCGCAGCATTTGCAAACGCTGTGGCGGCAACCTCGGCGTTTTGCTGAGACTGCGCCCACTCTGCCAACGCCAGTTGCCCTGCCCAATCGGTCACGGCCTGTGCAGAGGATAGGAAACTGGTGTCACCTGTCGCAATCAGCAGTTCCAAAGATTCTTCCGCAGTCCACGTACGTTCTTCAGTTTCTTTAGACCGTTTCTTGGATTTGCTAGACTCCCACTCAGCAACCAAGCCAGATGTGGCACCCCGTACAACGGCCAAAGACTTCATTCCAGCAGAAGTCGCAGCATCATAAGCCTGTTGTGACTGACCCGCGACCAAGGCTGCCCAATCAGCGTGGCTTGTCAAAACTGACAAGTCTGCTCCGGACCACCCAGCTGCCCCAGCCAAATGAAATTCACTATTGGCACTGGCATCTTTCATGTTCTTCAACGATTCTTGAGCCTTGGCTATCTTTCCTTGTCCGGCTTGCACTTTGAACTCTTTGAGCACATCTCGTGTGGACTTTTCTGTTGGTTTTGGGGCTTCTTCAACAACCTGAGGCGCTTCTTCAACGACAGCGTCTTCCTCCCCGCAAGCGAACATCAGGGACAATACCAATGAACCAAAAATAGACATGACAGCTCCTCAACCAAGATTTACATGATGCATTGTACAAAAATAGAGAAAAAATGGAACACTCAGTCCGAAACTATTTTGGCAATGCGTCGCAAAGGAAGTTCCAAAAGAATGTATACAACATCTTTCTTAATTGAAATTCGTGTCTATGTACATTGTTAAGGTACACAATCCTACACACTTTGCAGTTTGCGTTTCCAGTTTACCCTTATCTTTACATTTTGAGGTTCTTTAATTATGTCAGACAAACCAAACCTCCCAGTCAAAAGCAGCGGTGGGCTTAAAAAGTCAAGCCTGTTGAACCAATACTTGGCTGAAGTGCGTCGATACCCCATTTTAACTCCCGAAGAAGAACATGAATTGGCGGTTCGATACAATGAACAAGGCGATGAAGACGCTGGAAAGCAGCTCATCAAATCCAATTTGCGTTTGGTGGTCAAAATGGCCTTCAAGTTTCACAGTCAATGGGCAAACGTCCTAGATTTGATTCAACAAGGGAACATGGGCTTGATGCAGGCCTTGGGCAAATATGATCCGTACAACGAAACCAAAACGCGATTTTCAACCTACGCTGCCTATTGGGTGCGCTCTTGCATCTACAATTACATCAAGGACAATTACAGAATTGTTCGTTTGGGCTCCACCAGACATGGGCGTCGCTTGTTTGACAACCTGCGCAAAGAGCGAGAACGGTTGGTGCAACAAGGCATTACCCCTACCACAAAAGCCCTTTCTGACTCAATGGACATTCCCGAAGAAGAGATTGTCGTATTCTCTCAACACTTCAACCAACCGGCCTTGGGCTTTGACAACCCGATTGGCATGAGCGATGACAATGCGCGCTCTCTGTCTGAAACAATTTCAGGGTGGGACGACACGCCAGATGAACATGCCGCAAACGAGGAAATATCGTCTAGAATCTCTCAAAAACTTCAGGAGTTCTACGAAACCCTTAGCAATTCACGCGACCAAGAGATTTGGAATCGACGTCTAATTGCCGATTCTCCTGTCTCATTACAAGAATTGGGGGACGACTATGGCATCTCCAAAGAACGGGTTCGTCAATTGGAAGGCAGAATCAAAAAGAACCTCAAAAAATTCTTGGAAGAAGAACTCGGAGAGGACATCGCTTTTGAGTTTCAGCACTAGAACGGATCCTTCGTCATTTACAGTTGTTCGTTCTTTGGGAAAGGTACCTACGTGAATCAGCAGTCCAAGTGGAAAAAGCAGGTATAGTGTGGTAGCATAAATAGGACAAACATTGAGGTGACCGTGCCAAAACTTCACATTGTAAAGACAGTTGTACCCTTATCCTTTTTCACACTACTAACTGGATGTGAGCAATTCCACTTATTTGTGGAAGACGACAAAGCCACAGACACTGCCGAAGAAGAACTGACCCCAAATCCATCCATCGACTTAGAATGGGGAGAGACCGGCATTGACATCGTCATTACAAATGGGCAAGGATACGAGTTTGAATTTGGCATTGCCGAGAGCAGTTCAGAATGCGCCATTGACACAGAATACGGCTGTTGGACCGCAGAGGACTGCATCTCTGGCTACCAAACACCACAAGACAGTTTTGCACACTCTCCCTATTGCCATTCCCTCAGCGACATCGGTGGTTCACTTCGTTACTCAGATTCTTTGATTGGCGTCATTACCGGTACAAGCCCTGACTATGTCATTCCAGGTGAACAAACCGCCTTTCCGGCTCCTACAAGTGAGACAACGTACGAATTTTCTGTGACCTATTACCTGAAGGCTGTAAGTACCGGATCGGACCCAACCATTGAATGCTGGGCTTGGGGCCTGAACCCTGACCACTTTTCCAGTGAAGGTTGCAAAGCCCCCATCCCCATAGCGTTGCCATCTGCCCACCCTGAAGACTCAGTCCATCTTAGAACGCAAAGATGGTCACTGCCGCTGAATGACCATTAATGTCTCGGTCGGATTGCATTCAAAAACTATACTGTAGAGCCTAGAAAAGATCTACAGAACAAAAACACAAGGGCTCGTTGAACAACAGTGTGTAAAAGCCCACAAAGAGAACCTTCAGTTCAACAAATGGCGCTCCAGTACGAGTTCGGCGGGGGGCTCATGGGTTCCCAAGTAAATTCCCCAGTAGTCGCGACGAATCTCGGCGAGTTCTTGAAACAAGGGATGGTCTACATCTGATTCCATCGTTGCAATCGGTGCACAGTGTTCGTCGACCAAAGAGAGTTTGGTACAGCGATTCATGATTCCAGCAGTGCCAATGCTGCACACCGTGACCACCTCTCCAGCCTCAACCCAATCCAGCAACTGACCATAGGAAACTGGACGCTCCTCCACGGGAATGCCTCGCTGATCTGCCAGTGCAACCATTCCACGAATCGTCACCGACGGCAAAATCAATGGTCCCTCTGGAATCTTTACGATTCGACCATCTTTGAGGGCTATCAAACAGCATGATGAATCCCATTCGGTCAGCAAGCGCTCTCGGATTGGTTTGTCTGGACGGTCGTCCAGAAACAATGCAGAAGCAGCGGTAGAATCAATGGACTGTGCAACTTGAACGGCTTTCACACTCAACAGGTAATTGGAACCCAACTTTAGACACCCTGTACCGTTGACACCTACAGCCCGTACTAAGTTTGGTACCACAGCGCCGTTAAATGGCTCGCCCAAATATCGTTCGTATGAGCACAGTGCTGCTCGAATACCAGGTTCTTTGGGAAAAGTCACCCCAATAGACTCATCTTCATCCAAGGTAAAGGGGCGAAAGTATCCTTGTGCGCCCTGATCTGCCATGCGCTGTAAAAATGGGCGCAGTTCATCTGACCGAAAGCACTCTAAGAAAATCTCACGCAAACCGTCTTCTGATGGTGCAAACCCTTGATCTTTGGGAGCCAAGGAATACAAAATCCCTTGACGGAATCGAGCCAAGTTGCGGTCCAAATTGAGAAAGCGCAGTTCCAAACCATCACGGGTGTTGTCCACAAAGAACCGAATCCCTTCAAAAACCTGAAACAAACCGTAGTGCAAGGACCGCGAGATGGCAAAGGTGGTTGCATGCTCTTCAACCATCTGAAGATGCTTGGAATGAATTCCGTATCGCATCTGGTTGGGCGCCCAAACCACTCCTTCAAATCCAGCCATGATATTCTCCTATTGCATTCGAATCAATCACAAAATGGTTCTATATCGTAACTGAATTCTCGAAGTTTTCCAGTCCAAAACATCGTTGCCCTTGCAAGTGGAATTCTGTTCAATGGTGGTTGGTTGTCAACATAAAAGATATTCAGTACCATAACGACACCCTCACTGATTTTTGGAGTTTCTATGCTCACCCTCGCTGCTTTTCTTACCCCATCAACATCCGTGGCTGCCCCACCCGAAATTGGTGTTGCCCTTAGACAAGGCAATTGTGCAGCCGCCGCACAATATAAACCGAGCAATGATGAGTGGAATTATCAGTTGGCCATTGGTAAATGCCTTGTCACACTGGGTCAGATCGATCAAGCCCAAGAATTGCTTTCCAATGTAGAGGATCCTTGGAAATCACAGGCGTTGCTGTACAGAGCACAAGGCGCCGCACTTGTGCAACAACATGCAGAAGCCATCCGTCTCAGTTCTACTCTTTTGGAACGTCCTGAACTGCCAAAGTCTCTATCGGAACCCGCAACCCTCGTTCTCGCCAAAGCCTACATTGCAACCGAGAAATACATCGCCGCTAGAGATTTGCTGCGCCCCTTACTCACCCCAAAACGTGGTGCAGATGGGTACATACCAACCGCTGGAAGCATCGACCCGGCAGAGGTACGCTGGCTGTTGGCAGAAGGGGCTCGGATGCGTGGCAACCCAGATGCAGCAAAGCCAGTGTACTGGAGGATCTGGATGTCGAACCCCACCTCAGTATACGCTCAACTTGCCGAAGACAAACTGATTGAGTTGGGCGAACGGGTACCCAATTCAACAACAGAGACCGGTCGAAAACAAATTGTACGACGGGCAAACACCTTGCGAAAACTGCAATTGCACAAAGCGGCGCTGGAACTATTGGACAAGTTGCCAACGCCGACAACAGAGAAAGAGCAATCCACCTACGCCTATTACGTTTTTAGCGCCAAAGATTACCCACGAGCGGTTCAACTTTTAAACGGCATTGACGCCCCAACAGACAAAGATCTCTACCATTTGGCTGTCGCAGCGGTACGAAGTGGAGACTACGACGGTTCAACAAAGTACTATCGGAGACTGTTGACTGAGTATCCACGATCCAAATGGGCAGACATCTCTTCGTACAAAGTCGGATACCTTGAATACGATCGTGGCAATCTAGAACAAGCCATCCCCTTGTTCAAAGAACATTTGCGCAATAAGCCTCGCTCTAAGCATGCCGATGAAGCCCGCTACTTTATTGGCTGGTCCCTGTTGAAACTTGGGCAAGCAAAAGAAGCCCAGCAGTGGTTTACCGAGGTGCAAAAACGGCATTTTACATCGTCACTGGCGCCAGGTGCTGCTTTTTGGCATGCCTACATTTTGCGAGAGCAAGGCCAAACTGAAGCCGCAACCGAAGCGTTCCAATATGTGGTGCAAACCTGGCCAACGTCTGGATACGCTTGGCAAGCCGGTCAATATATCCAAATTGATTATCCTGATGTCACAGCAGTCTCACTCGATGACCCTGCTCATCAAAACACCCCTTCTGCACTCGACGTTCCAGCATTTCACACCGGACGGGCATTGGCTGAAGTTGGCTTCGAAAGTTTGGCAATAGAAGCGCTGCGCCCTCTCAAAGCCACAGTTTCTGAAAACAAAACGGCGCGTCTCTATCTTGCCCATGCATTGATTGAAGCCGGCGCATATCGAGAAGCCCAAGCGTTGGCAAAGCCTTACTGTGTCAAACCTTGGAAAGGTGGCAATCCACTTGCCCAACAAGCCTGTTACCCAAAACCCCACAGCAGCATCATCCACGCCGTTATCGGAGATCATACCCTCGATAAAAACCTACCCTTTGCCATCATGACAGCCGAGTCCGCTCTTCAACCCCGTGTATCCTCCCCTGTTGGCGCACGTGGCATGATGCAATTGATGCCCTACGTTGCGGAAGAGTTGCATCCATCCTTATTCCCACAACAGCCCTTTGATCCAGACACACTCTTTCAGTCCGGATACAACGTTTCGTTGGGCACCAAGGAATTGATGAAACTTTCCGACAACCTCAGCGACCTGAAACTAGAAAATCCACTGCCAATGGTCATTGCTGGATACAATGGTGGAGAAGAGGCTGTCCGTCGATGGATGGGACTCTATGAGACACCCCCTACAGCTGCAGCATTTTCAGACGACATCGGATACTCTGAAACTCGTCGGTACAATCGTCGTGTCTTGGGATATTTGATGACCTACCGGTACGTCTACGGTGAGTGAGGGCTTGACGAGTAGACACACATTGAGTACAGTGAGTGCATGAGACTTGGAAATTCATTGCCACAAACCATCCAACATTGGGCTCAGTCATCACTCGGTGCCTTGAGTTCTGGCTTTGCAGGATTGCTCAATTCCAGCGATCAGCATCAACAAGCATCCGAAGAATTGCTCAATGGGCACTTGAGTCGAAACTTTGATCAGTCCGGAAGCAACGGTGTCACCGTCGAGATTTCACACGAGTACCGTCAAAAAATGCATAGATTGGAAGACGGGGAAACACGTTTGTCTACCGCTTCGGCCGAAGACAGTGTGGCTTCAATCAATGAAGCTGGCGTGACCTATTCGGCCTCTGCCAAGATTGTCAAAGCCAGTTCGGCAATGATTGATGCTTTCTTCGATGCGATTGCCTAAGTGGCAGTAATGCTTCACCAATAGAATCAAGGCATTGGCTGTACAGTGATTTTTCTGTGCGCTAATCTTTTAGAGTAACTCATCCGATACTGTGTTAGAATTCAACTGTATGTACATTCCAACGAGGTCACCATGTCCAATTTGTTGTCGCTAGATTTAAGCAGTGCCCTGAGAACAGCCGTAGAACAAAGCATGCCCCGCTCTAGAAGTTCTGCATTGCTAAACTCTGTTCAAGCCGCAGATAGAGCCGTTGAAACTGGTTCAGCGAGTGGTTCCAGCAACAAAGATACGGAAGCACAAAAGGATCGCGTTGAAGTCAACGGTAAAGATGTAACG
>CBFICN010000140.1:0-10192 GCA_965661045.1 uncultured Myxococcota bacterium | reverse complement strand
TGAACGGATTGTCTATACCCAGCAGCAAACGCTTGAACAGCTCGAGCGATTGTCCATACCCTCTTCTCAAGGGACCAAGGCAAATGTCTCGTATACCCCAGCAAAAATGGAACTGTGATGTTGTCTATGCTTTGGATGATGAGTGGCTTGGCGTTTGGACAGGAAAACGTTCAAGATGTGTACCGTGTACTGTCTGAAGACTTTGACGCCAATCAATTGCAAAGAGCGGCCATTGAAGGGATGTTGAAAGAAGTAGAGCGTCAAACGGGCATCGAAGGGTCCAAGGCCCTGACAAAGTCAGACTATGAGGCTTGGCAAAATTGGAGACAGGGCAGCCGTGACGGGTATGGCTTGCGAATACAAGTGGTTGCTGGGCGTGGTTTTTTGGTTGAGCACGTGATGGCCGCTTCACCGGCGGAAAAGGCTGGGTTGCTGGAGGGAGATTTTGTCGTGTCGGTCAATACACGCTCTCTCAGTGGCTTGTCCGGTCAGCACATGTTGTCACTGTTGGAGTCGGAAGACGATGAGCGTTTGTTGTTGGAAGTGATCCGAGACAATGAACTCAAGCAGGTGAAGATGTACAGAGGACAATTTGATGTTCCTCAAGTTTCGGTGGAGCAGGTCTCTCCACAAGGCTCAACTGTACAAGTGCATTTCTTTGGACAGGGCAGTGCAGACAAGATTGCGAAATCTGCAAAAGAGTCCAGCATTTCAATCTTGGACTTCCGAGACAATTCTGGTGGTTTGTGGGAAGAGGCCGTGGCTACATTGGATGTATTTTTGCCTTCTGAAACAGTGGTGGCCCATCGTCGTTACCACGACGGAAATCAGATTCCCGTGCTGACACAGAAACCACCCTTACAGATGGATGCGCTTGTGGTTTTGATCAATCAGGGGACTCAAGGACCCGCAGAATTGGTGGCGTTGACACTTCAAGAGAAGGGGATTGCCACAGTAGTTGGAGAGCGCTCGTCTGGGTTTGGGGTGGATCACCACCCACTCTATCCAAATGAAGAATGGGTACTGTTGATGGCAGACACCATCTTATTGTCTTCACAGAAACAATCTTGGCACGGCATCGGTGTGGTACCCAACCTTACAATCTCCGATCAGCAAACGTATCGAGGAGAAGATCGACAGTTGCAGACAGCGATTCAGTTGACATCCAGCGCTCCTTGAAAAAGTGAATTCAACACACTACAACATTTGCATGGTATTTTGGTTGCACATTGTTGGACTGCTGTGGGCGGACGCTCCAGAAGTCACACCCACTGAGGCGGTCAACAGTCAGACAGTGGACGGTGAGCCATTGGACAGTGAGTCAGTAGACGGTGCAGTGGAAGAAGATATTTCCGCCCTCCCTGAAGAGGTATTGAAGGCCCAAGAAGCGGCACAAGGCTTGGCGTTGGGCTTGAGAATGAAAACAATTACAGAGTCTTTGTTGGGCAAGCCATACTTGCTAAACGGCATCGGTGAACTGGAAGGGCCTGACCCAGATCCGATTGTTCGGTACGATGCCTTCGACTGTTTAACCTTTGTCGAAGAAGCATTGTCTTTGGCTTTGGGGCAATCTTCAGAAGAAGTGACGCAGATTCGTAAAGAACTGCGCTATGGTTCGGGGCCCGTTTCCTACGACAATCGGAACCATTTCATGACGTCTCAATGGATACCCAATGCAATAGAGCAGGGCTATCTCACAGACATTACCCATACCCTTGGTGAAACACATGTTGTTTCGAAAACGATTCGGCGAAGAACGTGGGAACGCTGGAGGGGACGACGGCACTTTTTTCTGACCCCAGAGCAATTTCCCGTGGGAACGTATCACCTTGGTGTCTTGTCTTTGGATGCAGCCTTTGAAGCGATTCCACACATTCCAGAGGGTGCTTTGGTGGTGGTGGTTCGTCAAAACAATCCCTACAATCCCGTTTGGATCACCCATTTGGGGTTTGTGGTGCGACATTCAGATACAGACGTACGAATCCGACATGCGACCAAGATGTCCGGCGGTGTGGTCAAAGAGCATTATCTTAAATGGTACTTTGAGCACATTCGAATCTATTTGGCACCCATGGAAGGGATTTTGGTGTTGATGCCGCAAGAGCATCGTCCCGAGATCATTGAAAAACCGTCGGGCAATGGCAATTTTTGAATCTGAGCACTCAACTTGAACAGATCAAGTCAACGTTTACTCTTCAATATCCCATTCAGCCCCAATCAGAATCCAGTCGTTCGATGAGCCCCACGCACCGGTTGGTGTATTGAAGATGGACGCACCCCATCCGTTTGCCATCCAGTAATCGCCGACAAATGGAAAGTCGTGGTCTGCTTGGTCAACTTCCAACGTGAAGTGTAAGCACTCCCAGTCATCGGGAGACCAATTGTTTTGGCAAGATTCAAGTCCCAGCATGGTGGATGTGAAGGTAACCCCGTTGGTTGTGGTTTCAATCGTATCACCACTGACCATACGGTGCGCAGCGAATCCAATCATGGTGTCAAAAATGACTTCTTCATCGCCAACAGAATAACCAGTGATACCAGACCCGTTGATGCCGCCAGACTCCCAAGATACCGAACCAAGAAGTGCTTGTGGGTCTTCTGTGCTGTATTCAAAGGTGATGTTTTCGATGCCATCGGCGTAGGAATAGTTTGTTTTTTCTACCACCAGCGTGAAGGTTGTTTCTGGATCTTCACTTTGATATTTCCAAGTTCGCTCACCGTCAAAGGCCAAATAGTCATAGGTTCCATGTCCCGAATAAGAAGGCCCATCGGGAACAGTACAGGCAAACAAAAGCGCAATCAATGTCATGGTATTCTCCATCAAATGTGTTTGCAACAGTATAACCCAAAGGCATCTTGACTCAAAGCAACGATGTTGTCATATTGACAGAAGCAATTCTTGAGAGAATTACCGTTTTGAAGGAGCGTACCATGAAAGATGTAATCATTGCCATAGATCAAGGCACCACTGGAAGCACCGCGTTGCTGTTGGATCACAATGTGGATGTTGTATCGGTTGCCAACGTAGAATTTCCCAATCACTATCCCAAGCCTGGATGGGTTGAACACGATGTGTCAGAAATTTGGACCAGCATTGCAGCAGCGACCAACAAGGCGTTGGCCGCTGCGGGAGAGGTGCGTATACGAGCCATTGGCATCACCAACCAAAGAGAAACATGCTTGTTTTGGGACAAAGAGACGGGTGAGCCAATTCATCGAGCTTTGGTGTGGCAAGATCGCCGCACGGCTAATCGTTGTCAAGCGTTGAAAGATCGTGGGTTGGAAGCGATGGTGAAAGACAAGACCGGTTTGGTGTTGGATCCATATTTCTCAGGTACGAAGGCGGCATGGCTGCTGGACAATGTTGATGGTGCTCGTCAACGGGCAGAAGCAGGACAGATTTTGTTTGGTACCATTGATACGTGGTTGACTTGGAAACTGTGTGGTGCCCACGTCACCGATCCATCCAATGCCTCTCGAACTTTATTGTACAACATCCACACCAATCAGTGGGATGACGAACTTCTCGAAATGCTCAACATCCCCCGTGCCTGTCTTCCAACGGTTGTCGACAACGCTGATGAAGTTGGACAAACCAAAGGGGTTGGATTCTTGGACGATGGAATTCCCGTATCAGGTTTTGCCGGAGATCAACAATCTGCATTGTTTGGTCAAGCCTGTTTTGGCAAAGGAGAAGCCAAGTCGACCTATGGAACAGGGGCTTTTGTCCTAATGAACACTGGTACTCAAGCGGTGAGCAGCCAAAACGGTTTGCTGACGACGATCGCTTGGAGACTCAATGGTGAAACGGTATACGCCTTGGAGGGATCGGCTTTTGTTGCCGGTGCAGCCGTTCAATGGTTGCGCGATCAGTTGGGCATCATTTCTTCAGCAGCTGAAGTGGAAACACTTGCCAAAACCGTAGAGGACAATGGTGGTGTGTCGGTTGTTCCTGCCTTTACCGGTTTGGGAGCACCCCATTGGAACCCCGCTGCCAGAGCCAGCATCTCCGGATTGACGCGTGGATCGACCAAAGGACACATTGCTCGAGCGACATTGGAGGGCGTGGCCATGCAGATATACGATATTTTGCAGGCGATGAGTCAAGATGCACAGACCCCACTGCAGGTGTTGAAACTCGATGGCGGAATGGCTAGAAACGATTTGATGATGCAGTTTCAGTCGGACGTTCTGGGTGTTGAGTGCTTGCGTTCTGCCGTATTGGAAACGACGGCATTGGGAGCAGCATTCCTAGCAGGATTGGGCATTGGTTTTTGGGAAAGTCAACAAGCCATTGTCGATACTTGGAAAGCGCACGGTCATTTTGTACCTTCTCAAAGCACTGAGTCTGTCGCAGCCCACGTCGCTCAGTGGAAGCGCGCCCTGTCAAAAGTGTAAGTTGTTGGCTTAGTATTCTTGGCTTTCCAACAGTGGAATGAACAGGCCAAGCAGTTGCAAGACAAATGGGATTGGATTTTTGCCCTCTTCATACGACGTTTTTGAAGAGAATTTCCAAATCCCATTCTTGACATAGACAAACTCGAGCCGTGGGTGGTTGTTGGTCAGTGCTTCCACCTTTTTCCATGGAATTGTGCAAGACGGGTGGCTGATGAAGCGAACCTGACTTTTCAACCAGTCGATCCTTTCAATGCCGATTCGTTTGGCCCATAGACGGATCTCTGCCAGACCGACCGCGTTGAGCGCCATTTGGGGTGGTGGTCCAAAGGTGCTTTCCCACAGGTCCAACAAACTTTCGAGATCGTCTGGGTGTTTGGCGGTGGCCATTTGTCGATAGGATTGAATGCGGTCTTGCATGTCCGCGATGTATTCTGCCGGTATACCAGACGGTACGGATATTGAAACTTGTGGTACGTAGGCGACGGTTTGGGTTTGTTTGAGTTCTTGGATGGCCTCTTCAAGCAGTTCAATGTAAATATCCAGTCCGAGGGCGTCGATGTGTCCAGATTGCTCTTTGCCCAATAGGTCCCCAGAGCCACGAATTTCCAAATCGGCATTGGCGATGGCAAACCCCGAACCCAACGATGTATATTCTTTGAGGGCAGTCATTCTGGATAGGGCATCTTTGCCGAGACCTTTCTCCGGAATCAGCAACGTGCAGTAGCCTTGTTCTTTTCCACGACCAACGCGTCCCCGCAACTGATACAGTTGTGCGAGACCCATATTTTGAGCGTTGTTGATGAAGATTGTGTTGACGTTGGGCAGATCGATGCCGTTTTCAACAATGGTGGTGCAGACCAAGATTTTCGTCCGACCCTCCCAAATATTCAGCATGACCTGTTCAATGTGTTTTTTGTTGTGTTTTCCAGATGCAACTTCAATTTGGACATTGGGTAGGTGTTCTTGCAACATGCCTGCAATACCGGTCAATTCTTTGACCACATTGTGAACAAAGAATATCTGTCCACCCCGTTGGAGTTCAAAACGAATTTGTTTGGCGATCTCTTTGATGTTGAAGCGCAAAAAACGCGTTTGAATCGAGATTCTACCCGGCGGGGGCGTTGCGATGACACTGACTTCCCTCAGGCCGGACATGGCGAGGTGTAACGTTCGAGGAATCGGGGTCGCACTCATCGCCATGTATTCTGTTGGGCCATCTGGGTTGAGTTGGCTGAGTCGTTGCAATGCCTCTTTGTGTCGCACACCGAAACGGTGTTCTTCATCGACGATGACCAATCCCAGTCGGTTAAAGCGCAAGTCTTTGCTGAAAATTGCATGTGTGCCAATCAGAATATCAATTTCACCGTTCTGTAATTTTTTGAAGAGTTTCTTTTTGGTGCTACCCGTTTGCATTCTGGAAATCAGACCGACTCGAACCCCAAAGTCAATACAGCGTTCGACAAAGGTTCGATGGTGTTGGATCGCCAAAATGGTCGTTGGACAGAGTACAGCCACTTGATGACCTTCGGCCACAACCCGCATGGCTGCCCGCAGTGCCACTTCTGTTTTCCCAAAGCCAACATCCCCAACGATCAATCGGTTCATGGGTTTGTTAGACGCGAGATCGGTGAAGACGTCGTCGATGGCTTGTTGTTGATCGGGGGTTTCTTGATAGGGGAAGGAGAGCGCAAAATCATTGACAGATTGTGGGGTATTTACATAGGCATGGCCCACCTGTCCTGCTCGAGAAGCCATTTGCTTAATCAACTCTTCTGCCATCTCTCCGACGCTGTCTTTGACCTTTCTAAAGCGCTTTGCCCAAGAGGGAGACCCAAGTTTGTCCAGTTTTGGGGTTGAACCCATAGAGCGATAGCGAAAGAGGTCTTCAATTTTGTCTACCGGCATGAAGAAAAAGACTTCATTGGCGTATTCAATTTGAATACAGTCAATCAGTGTTCCTCGAACGTTTTGTTGTACGATGCCCACGAACTTTCCAATGCCGTTTTCTTTGTGGACAATGATGTCCCCCGGTTTGATATCGGCAATGTTCGAGATGACAGCCTCTTTAAGAGTGGTCGGAATTCTTGAGGCTTCCTTACTCAGACTGAAGATGTATTCCAAACACAGAACCACAATTTTTGCATCGGCATCGACAAGTCCCTTGTCAATTTTACCGGTGCACAAGCCAATTGTACCGGCAACAATGTCTTCCAAGCTCGAAACAATGTCATGTTTCACACCTTTGCTGTTGAGCAAAGAACTCGTTCGATGAACACGGTTGTGTGTTCTGGCAACCATCGCAACTCGAAAACCCTGTTTGATCCATCGACTGAGGTGCTTCACCAAGGGGTCTAGAAAGTGTTGCTGGGTTTGATAGGCCGTTGTAGACGGTATCGTGAAGAGGGCACCGCCAATATTGTGTTCGGATACTTTCCATGAGGTGTCAAAACATTGAGCGATGTCTTGTTGAGAAGCAAATCGTGCACCGCGTTCGATCAACGGTTGTTGCTCTGGATTGAGGAGTCTCCAGCGATGTTGAATCCGGTCCATCCACATGTCTGCTTGTTTTTCACAGTCAGTGGGGTTGAACACCGTCACCAAACAGTCTTGGTCAAAGGAAGTTGGAGATTGAACATCAAAAGCATAGGCCAGATAATCTTCAGCACAGGGAAACCAAATGCCGTCTTTGAGGTTTCCAATGACCTGTCGCATCGTTTCTCTACCACTGCTGTGTTCTCGTACAAATGCACCAGTACTTCGACGAATTTTGTGTAACTGAGTGCTGTTCAAGATCAATTCTCGAGCTGGTAGAACGTGCAGTGCGCTTTGTGAGCGCTTTTCGTTTTCGACGAATCGATCGATGTGTTCAAGTTCATCATCGAAAAAACTGAGTCTCACCGGCTCTGTTTCACCCACGCACCAAATGTGGATGCTGTCGCCCATTGCTTTGAACATTCCGGGTGCATCCAAATCACGATTGCTCAGGTATCCCATGTTTTGTAATGTTTCGGTGAGCGTTTGGACAGTGTACTCCTCTTCCACCTTCAATTGTAAGGTGTTGTCTTCGAGATCTTCTTGGGAGAGACTTTTGTGCATCCATCCAAAAACCGATGAAATCATCAAACAAGATTTTTCACTGTACCATTGTTGTAGGCTGAGCAATCTGTGCTGTATTCTGGATCTTGCTGGAGAAATACCGTCGAGAGTATCTGGGTCATCGGCTGGATACTGCAAGAGTGCTCGGCTGTGGGGAAGCCAAAATCGAAGGGTTTCCAAAGCGGCAGGCACTTCGAGTTCAGTGGGTACGATGAGCCAAATCTTGTTGGGCAACTGTTTGTTGCTGTCGAGTTTACCAAGAAGATAGCCAAAGGCGTCGATTGAAAGACCAGACCAAGATTGATGTAGAAACTGGTGGGCTGTTTGAATGGTTGGAAGCATGCTAGTGTTGTATCTGCTCCACAGACAGAGTCCATGGAAAGGTGAATGTTTTGTTGATTCACAGACGGTGTGGCTAGCGCAATTCGGATGCCGAACTCAAAGAGTATTCAACGGTGTCGGGGGTTAGTTCTCTGCTTTCTTTACGGACTCTGTTTCTACTGGTCCTGTTTCAGATGTAGAAACTGCCTGTTCAGCTTGTTTCTTTTCTTTTTTCGCCGCTTTACGGGCTTTGTGTTGCTCAATCAACAGAATGCGCTCATGGTACAGCATATAGAACGTTGCCGTGATCACCAAGAACGAGGCTTCATACAAGGAGTGGAATCCAATCAACGCGGGCAAGTTGGATGAGTAAATGAAGTCGATAAACTGCATTCCTTGTCCCAAAATCACAAAGGGTAAAATGAGCATCACCAAAGACTTGCGTCGCGATTTTGTCAAACGCTTACTTCGAGTCAACACGTGCTTTTCTTTTTCCAACGTGGCGACCGAATCGACAAAAGCGTATTGCATCATGAACATGATTCCTGGAATGACGATCAGCATACCGACTTGGATGCTCAGCATGGCCAACAAATAGGGAAGGAATACACTTTTGTATCGTTTGGCGATGAAATTGAAGGCACTATCGAGCGCCAATGGAGAGTTTTTTGCTTTGGCTCTCGCAAACAGCACCACCAACATTCCAACAATTGGTCCCAAAATCGATTTGACACCGATGGCCAGTCCCAAAAATGAAAAAGTGAGTTTCATCAACGCAGAGGGGGGAATCTGCATTTGTAAAATATTGTCTGTTGGCGCAAACCCATTCAGTGACAAGGCACCCCTGAATAGAAATACGTCTAGGGCGCCGAGTGCCATTGTGACGGGGATAAAGATGCCTGCATTTCCGAAAATCGCTGAAAATCCAGCGCCGATGTGTTTGCCGAGAGATTTTTTTCGTATCGTTGACATGTGTTTCTCATCAATCAAGAGTGTAATATTGTCTGTAAGGATGAGTGCTGTGGTAAAATCAATTACACACAGTGTACAACTGTACCACACTGAGAGCATCCATGTTGGACAATGACAAACCCACCAAACCCACAGCTGAACAATCTCAAATCGGCTTGTCCACGCAAGCAGCCTTGGTGAATGCTATTGGGGTGAATGCTATTTGTTTATCCGATTTGGAGTCAGTACGCCTTATCTTGTCGGGAAATTCTGTGATCGATTGGGAGCGGGCGAACTTTCGAACGTTGAGTGAAGTGGACCGTTTTTTAAAGGTCCTTCATTTGGACTGGGACGATTCCGCAGATCGACTGCGAATTCAACAGGTGTTCAATGATGCGGTTTTGTTTTTGGAAGAGCATTTGCAGATGCCCTGTGTACAAGAGGTGAAAACAGTCGAAGATGTTCGCCAGATATTTTTGTGGGCATCCGATTATGATGTTGCGTCTCCACGTCAAACGGCTTCGTGCGTCGTGCTGAAATTGATGCACGTGTTGCAACATCTTGACTCTGCAGAGTTGAGACATCAAGCACCCATCGCTGAAGAAAACCTGTTGGCACACGCTGAACGTCAGATATTGAGCATCAAAGAGCAGATGCTCAAAGCCAATCCCGGAGTGGTGGAGTTTTTTGGAAATCGAAAGACGCGAGACAGCATTGTTGCCAAATTGTTGGCCAAGAAAGAAGATGTGGCCAGTACCGTTTTTGATAAGTTGCGTTTTCGAATTATTGTGGAGAGTCCCAAAGACCTCTTGCCACTGATGGTCTGGTTACAAAGGGTTGCTTTCCCATACAATTTCGTCATTCCCGGTCAAAGCCACAACAATTTGATGCCCTTTGCAAAGATGGTTTCGACGCATGGGTTCGATCAGCCCCCCTCTAACGGTATTGCTGAAGAAGAGGTGTTGGAAAGTCTCAATGAATTCTCGAGTTCCACCTACAGAGTGATCAATTTTATTGTGGATGTGCCAATCTCCATACAGGAAGTGATCGATCATTCGGTGGATCAAAAGTTGGGCAAGTTGGTCTTTGTCATGGCAGAGTTTCAAATTGTGGATGCCAAGACTGCGGTTTCCAATGAAGAAGGGGACAATGCCCATGAACTGTACAAAGAACGGCAGAAACTGCGCGTGAAAAAACGCCTTCAGTATGGTCAGCACCAGTGAACATTGGAATGTAGACTTCTCGCTGATTTTTAGATTCTACCGTTTCGGCTTCTAGCGTTTTCTTCTGAGAGTCAGTATCCACAGCATCATCGTCCAAGCACCCATTGTGTAGGGTTGAGTTTGACAGCCTGCCTTTTCTAAACTGACGGGACCCATGTTGCCACTACCACCTCCAGCAGTTGGTGGGAGGGCATTGTCCACCC
>CBFICN010000139.1:0-10271 GCA_965661045.1 uncultured Myxococcota bacterium | reverse complement strand
GGGATCAAACCCAAAGGTCTCAAACACTTTTGGATGCACCATACCGGCACCCAAAATGGTCACCCATCCGGCACCGTGGCAGGCGGAACACCCCTCTCCGTGACAAGCCGAACATTGCATGTCCACCCCCACAGAAGGTTCCGTATACGGGTAGAACTTTGGTTTGAATCGAATCGGATGATCACCATACAACGCTTGAGCAATGAAAGCCAAAATGCCTTTCAAGTCAGCAAAGGTCAACCCCTCATCAATCCAGATTCCTTCGAGTTGATGAAACATGGCCAAGTGAGTCGCGTCCACAGCTTCATTTCGATACACTCGCCCCATGCTCGCCACTCGAATCGGCAGTTCTTTTTGCGTTTCCAATACACGCGCTTGAACGGTGGTTGTATGAGAGCGAAGCAGTTTGCCCCCTGTAACCCAAAATGTGTCTTGCATATCCCTTGCAGGGTGGTGTTTTGGAATATTCAGTGCGTCGAAATTGTGGAATGCATCCTCAATCTCAGGGCCATCCACCCATTCAAAACCCAATTGACGGAGCACTTCCAAGCAACGCCTTTCCACCTCCGTGACGGGGTGACGACCACCTTGCTGAGGAAAAACACCGGGCATGGACATGTCCATCCATTCTGACGCAAGTTTGGCTTCCATCTCTTTGGCGGTCAACACTTCCATCGCTTGAGTCAAGGCTGATTCAAACTCTTGCTTCAGGGCATTGAGTTGCTGGGCAACAGACCGTCGGTCTTCTGCTGGAACGCTTCTTAGGTTTCCAAGTGCCTTCTTGATCGGGCCCTTCTTTCCCGTGTATTGTTTTTGGAGTGTAAACACTTCTTGACTGGTGGACGCACCAGACAATGCCTTGGAAAACTCGCTTCTGAGTTGTTCAATATCAATCATGGGTACCTCAGGTTTTACAGAAGCCATATATCCGATGAACCACATTTTTTCCAATGTAAACACAGGCACAGAGGATGGTGGCAAGATATGAAATAGACAAAGCAAAACACCAGCCCTTGGAGTGCACATGAAGGTTGTTGGACAAGCCATGATGCTCACGGGCGCCACGATGACGGGTGGCCTCTATTATCTTTTGAACATCGATCAGCAGACCTACATGGAAATCAGTTTCCAACTCATTGAACTGCAGACTGGACTTGGCATCCCTCTATGGCTCTTGGGATTGCCGGCAATAGGACTGGGCGCTTTTTACACATTTCAATACCAATCGACGCCCTCACCCACCGTTGTTGCAACAGGTGTTACAGAGCCAACTCCATTTTCTCCCCCCGAAGAACCAGTCCAAAAAGGTGGACGACTGTCTGTGGACTCGATTGACGAAGGGGTCTTTATGGAAGACTGGAAGGTACACGTTCAATCGGAAATGAAAAGCATTTTGTTGCCGTCGGGTGCGACATTGGTGGAAAACCCAACTGACGGGGTCCAAATCGGACTCATTTTGACCCGCACGACCCCACAAGGAACCAAGCAGGCCTGTCACGCCCTTGCCGAAATGCTCTCAAAGATTCCGACCCCACCAAGGGTTCGAATCGAGCTCATCGACGTCATGGCAACTGGGATACCCATCAAAAATGTCACAATGGGAGGCTTTACAAAGTTCTTTGCCAAAAAAGACTTCATCATCACCGAACAAATTGATGGACTGGACATTCGCTTTAACAATCCAGACGAACGTTGGAAAAGCTAACGCACCACCCAATTCAAATCGTTCACTCTAGTGCAGTACTCACCGCAGTATTCATCCTTAGTTCATCGACAAGGCTGTGCGGTGATGTTGGTATTGTATTCAGGATTGCACGTCCCACCACCACTTTGTAGACACCCTAAGATGACAGACCAGTTGCCAGTCAGGTAGCCGATCCCACCACATGCAGCCAAATAAACATAGTCCACTTGGGCGTCACAATCGCTGATGTACTGACCCGGTACTCCACAACTCGGTACAGCACCATTCCAACCGTAGGAATTGGCTTCACAAGAGGTCAACGCCGTCCAATTGGTACAGCCCGCATAGGTGTTCAAATACTGACGTTCTTCGTTGTTGTCGCAATTGTAATCGTAAGAACCATCCCCACGGTGCGTTTGATGGTACCCAGAAGCGCCAGGGTAGGCACTGGCATTTCCATCATAGCAATCTTGGGTGTTGGCACCGGTATAGGGATGCGTTGGTTCACACCAACACTGAGTCGAACCAGAGACCCCATAGCCATCCCCATCGGAATCCAAATAGTAGCTGTTGCAGCCTTGAGCATTTTGCTGGTTGATGTTGCCATCGCAATCATTGTCCAAGCCATCGCCACAGACTTCCGTTGCGGCTGGATTGACAGTAAATTGATCGTCATTGCAATCGGCTTGTTGACGAGTGGTGTTCACACAAGGTGGCGTTTCACAATACCCATCCCCATCATCGTCATAAACTACAGTTCCTTCATCGATTCGACCATCACAGTTGTCATCATTGTTGTTGACAATCTCTTGGGCATTGGGGTAACTGGTTGGCGAATTGTCGTTGCAGTCCGGCTCAACCGAAGCCGCATTGATGCAAGGCGGTACTTCACAGTACCCATCTCCATCGTCGTCATAGCATTCTGAGTTGACCTCGGCCGGTGTCGCGTCTGAACAGTCGTTGTCCAACCCATCACAAATTTCCGGTGCACCTGGATAAATCATCTGATTGCTGTCGTTGCAATCCCCCCCGTTCGGAGAGTATCCGTCTCCATCGGAGTCAAAGTCAAGCAAGGTCACCACTTGATAGGCAGAAAAAGCTTCCGCTACGTTCCCATCTGAATCTTCAGCCTTGAATGTCAAGGTATAGGTGCCCAATGCCAAGTCTGCTGAGCACTGTCCCAAACCTGTCCCGTCGACCGACATGAAACAAATAAAGCCGCCAGGATTGGAAGACAATTCAACCTGTAGATTTTCCGCGGGCTCCTGTCTGTCCGACACCTCAACCATAAAAACGTAAGGACTGTTTTCAAGACCTTTTTCACCAGGGTAAGGGTGCAACACCTCAATGGATGGTTTCTCGGGCACATCTTGAATTGTGATCGTGATGTTGGCTTCCCCCTGAAGGGCATATGAGTCGATCACTTGCAAGGAGATGACGTGGGTTCCTTCACTCAAAGAGGCCGTTGCAAACTCAACATTCCCGTTGGCATCGGGGGGATCAAAATCCGGCAACACACCATCAATCGAAGACACCCAACTCACTTCCAAATTTTCCAAGGGACCATCGTCACCCACAGTACCATAGAACTCGACCACGGTTCCTTCATCAAACTCGCTGCCATCCAATGGCAACGTAAAGGCCGCATCTGGGGCTCTATTGCTGGTACCAATGGTTTTATCACCCCCTTGGCAGGCACTTCCTAGGCACAACAACGTACCAATCGTGCATAAGGGGAGTCGTCTTGTCTGCATAGTCACCTCTTGTTACCAATATCGTTACTCATTTTTCGACCATTTGCAAGGATTAAGACAGGCAATTGGTTAAGGAACCAAACCTTTCTTTGATTCGAACAATTCTCTACACATTAAGTACTGACATTTCCTCTGGAGACTGTATGTCCACTTTAGAAACCCATCTTAGACGCTTCCAAAAAGTCTCCAACACCAGGACCGATTTTCCTCTCTATCAATACAAAGGCGGCAAGAATGAGGTTACCATTCACCTATCGGGGATCATTCACGGAAATGAAGTGGGTTCCCTTCCCACACTGGTATCGCTTGTTGAAGACCTAGAATCTGGTGCGGTTGAGTTTGGAGGCAACATCCATGTTTCATTGGGCAATCCTGAAGCCAGTAGGCTCAATCGTCGCTTTGTAGACGCCGATTTAAACAGACTTTTTCTGGCGAACCAGCCAAGTGAACATTTGCTGACCCATGAGGCAAAACGGGCGCGTCAGTTAATGCCTTGGCTAGACGAAGCCGACATCATCTTGGATCTTCACCAAACGATGTTGGCAAGCGAGATGCCCTTTTACATTTTTCCCAAAACAGACATGGCTCTTGCCATCGCAGAAGCCATTGGCGGGACACACGCCTACATTGATGCCACACCAACAGACGCGCCCCCTCTTTACCAATGTGCAGATGAATATGTATGGCGACGTGGAAAGTCGGCTCTAACGTTGGAACTTGGAGAGGCTGGGTTTCACCCCCCAGCTACAGAAGCCGCCTCCCAAGCCGTTCGTGGTCTGATTGAACTGTTTCAATGGCTCCATACACATTGTGAATCAGACATGTCCGATCAGAACAACATTCTCACACACATCAAGCAGCGTTCAATCAGTGCCTTAACCCACTATCAAACCGTCCATAGAGAGCCCTATCACGGTCCTGACTATAGACTACGGCCTGGCCTCATCAACTTTGTGGACGTCCACGAAGGGGAAGTTTTGAGTGCCCCAAACAGCCCAGAACTGATTGCTCCCTGTACCGGAAAATTACTTTTCCCCAAGTACCCTCGTCGAAATGACTTGGGAAAAGTCTTGGAAACCCTGCCAAAAGAAATTTATCGAATCATTCAAGAAGCTTGACTGCCCAACGCTGGATTGAGGTGGGTGACCTTTGGTTGGTTCAAGCGCAACATTTCCATTGCGTGCTCTCGCGTCCGTTCTGTAATCTCAATTCCACCGAGCATTCGTGCAACTTCATCACTTCGCTCTCCAAAGCTCAAATACCGGGTCGCTGAAGACGTGCGATTGTCGACCACTTGTTTGCGCACGTGCAAATGGTGATGTGCACAAGAAATCACCTGTGGCAAGTGAGAAATACAGAGCACCTGACGGCCATCGCCAACCTGCTGTAGTTTTTGACCAACCGTTTGCGCAACACCACCTCCGATTCCGGTATCTACTTCGTCAAAGATATACGTTCCAACCGGGTCGCTTTGAATGAGGGCGACTTTGAGAGACAACAAAATTCGACTCAACTCTCCACCAGACGCAATCTTTGCCATTGGCTGGAACCCTTCTCCAGGATTTGGAGAGATTACGTACTCAACGGCATCCAAGCCCGTACGAGTAATGCCTTCAATGCTGGCCTGCTCAACCGACTCAACCAATCCAGTAGCGTTCCGATGTTCAAAGTTGACCCTGAATCGGCAGTGTGGCATCCCCAGTTGAGACAGTTCACTTTCAACCAATATTGCCATTCTTTTCGATGCTTCTTGTCGAATGTGGGACAAAGACACACTGTCCGCCAGGCACTCTTCAACCAGCGCGTCCATCTCAGCTTGCGCTTGACCAATTCGAGATTGCTGACCGAGCAAGGTATCCATTTCGACCTGCAAATGATCCCTGGCACGAATGACAGACTCAACATCTCCACCATGGGTACGTTTGAGGCGCTCAATCAAGTGCAGTCGTTCTTGCATGATTTCCAGTTCTTCTGGTGAAACGGTCACGGAGTCCGAAATGCGACCAACATCTCGAGCCATCTCGTCCAGTTCAATCTTGCTCTTGGCCAGGACGTCAAGCATCTCCTCAAATTGATCGTCCAAATCAGCAACGCGCTGGAGAACTTGCAAGGACAACGTCAGTTGATCAACCACAGAGCCATCTCCACCGGACAATCGCTGAGCAACCTCCTGTGTGTGCTCTCGTAGAGTTTCGGCATTGAGCAAGCGATCAATCTCCTTTTGAAGACGCTCATCTTCACCCACTTCAATCTGCGCCATTTCGATATCGTCAAGTTGTGTTTGTACACGACTCATTTTCAACTGGCGAATCTCTTCTTGATCCAGCAGTTCTGAAACTTCTCGTTGCAATGTCCGAAGACGATCCACTTTACTCGACAAAGCCTGTGTATCTTTTGAAATGCCGGCAAAGTTGTCAAGTATTTCGATGTGGCTGTCGGTCGACAACAATGCGTGACTGGCATGTTGGCCAATGATGTCAACCAGCCCTTTAGAGATGGAAGTTAAGACCCCTAAGGACACACGCTGACCATTCAAGTAAATACGGTGACGCCCATTGGTGGCAATCACACGTTTGATTAGCAACGTATCTTCTAAATCAATGTCTTCTTCTTCGACAATCGGCAATATTCGAGTTCTTTGCTCCGGTCGCAACCGCAATTCAAGTTCCAAAGTAGCCTTGTCTTCTCCATGCCGAATGAGATCGGTGGACGCTCGTCCCCCAAGACACAGTGAAATGGCATCAAACAAAATGGACTTTCCCGCACCTGTCTCACCAGTGATGGCAATAAAACCATTGGGAAACTGTAAATCAAGTTGATCGATGATGGCAAAGTGCTGTGCGCACAATCTTGAAATCATGGGAGCTCCAAACAAATAGTCAAATACAGTTCAACCATATCCGTATTTGTTCACACCCCGCAAGTTTTACTCGGTCATTTTATGACCACAACCCCAAATAAAACAGTTCATTACATGTCAACATGTACAGGATTTAGGCAAACACCTTTTGTAAAATCTTGAGCAACAACACCGTAATGACCGATGACAATGTCATAAAAATAACAAATTGTAGGTGTTCTGGTACCGGAGAAGCTTTCACTGTTCTTGGTTTGGACACTTTGCCAGTGTTGCTGACTGTTTTTGATCGTGACTTTTTCTTCCTACTCTTTTGTTTTGCATGTGTTTTTGTGCGTGTGTGTTCTTTGTTGATGGCACCATGGGTTGCAGTCACGTGAAATTCAACAGGGGCTTCAAACACCCTTTCAGAAGAATCTTCCAGCCAAGAAAGTTGAGCCAACTTACTTGTAGAATCTGTTCCCTCATCTTTCAACGGTCCTGTGGTCGCAGCCAAAGAACGTCCACCCACCAACACTTGAATTGGATTTATCGGAGATTGACTGGGCACAGATGGTTTGGGAAGCCCTTTTACGGTTACGTCCAAATCTTCGACATCCGACATTGAGGATGTTGAGGGTGTTGCAGTTGCACTTCGATTCACCTTTACAGTGAACTCCTGGGTCACTTCCTCCTCTTTTACCTCTCCATCATTCATCGCCGATGCAGAACCAGAGCTTAAGACGGCGTTTTGGGTCTTTTCTTCATTCTCTTGGTTTGGTTGATTCTCATCGTTTGCCTGCGGAGACTTATCCTGATCAGTATTCAAGCTGGTTTGGTGTGTACCAGATTGACTTCCTTGACTGGACCTTGCCAAATTCGCGTCGGTTGTCTCCATAGAATCCGTCACCTGCTTGGCCTCAACAAAGGACAACTCTTGAAGCGGTCTTGGTGCAACTGCATCCCAGGTCATTTTCGAGTGCAAGGATACTGGCTCCGGAACCTCTACTGGCGGTGTCGGCGCGGCTATACTCTGTGGGTCTGTCAGTTCTAAGTTTACGAAAATTGGCTTGCGATACTGCACAAATGGCTGTAGACGTTGATGCAACTCTGCTACAGAAATCCGACGCCCTGGAGACTTTTGCAAACAGGCTTCTAGAATGCTCCACAAATCATCGTGAATGGGTGGGGTAATTTCTGGGCGTACAAGATCGGAAGTTGCCTGCAGTGCCGCCATCTCCCATGCATTTTCCACTGGAAATGGAACGTGTCCGTGCAACGCTCGAAACAGCATAACACCCAAAGCGTAAACGTCTGATTGTGCGTTTGGCAAGGCACCCGCTGCAACTTCTGGAGACAAGCACTCTGCGATATCCAAAGACATCTCTGACGCTTCCCAGACTTCTGAATGAGACCACAGTCCAAGTTGCTCTGAGAGCAATACCAAACGTTCACCGTCATCGGCATCCCAGCCAACCCAGCAATTTTGAGCCCGAATATCACCGTGAATGCCACCGTGTGTATGAAGCACAGAGACCGCCTCCACCGCCTGCATCACCAAACGAATGGAGCGCAGTGGGTTGTGAGGGTCAGAGTCCCAAATCTCCCGCAAAGACATACCCGGATTGAGTTCAACCGACCAACCAATACCACCTTCTTCCAACAGGCCATGTGGTGTGAGCAACGGTAAATTGACTTGCTGAATGCCCTGCCGTGACCGCAGTGCTTCACCGAGCCACAACTGTGTAGACTCACTTGGATTCGTGTAAAAATAAAACAGATGGGGCTTAGAACCAGCGTGCGCTTGGTATACGGCAACCGGTCCTTGCTGACTCAGCAAAGCATCAATATGGAGACTGGAGTTTTCTTGGGAAGCTTCAACACTAGACATCAAATCGCCTTCATCAACGTTCAATCTGTACTATAATTCGATTGCGCACATTCGACATCTGATTGACCAAATATAAGACGTTGTTCACCCGACCGTTACCGAACGAAAACATATTCACTCTCGGAACTTAGGTCTTTACGGAATGTATAGCCCCCTTCCGTAAACTTTTTCAACGCCTCAGGTTCGTCCAACCGATGCTGAATGATGTACCGTGCCATCATACCACGCGCGCGCTTTGCATTAAAGGAAATTATTTTCATCTTTCCAGTGCCGTTCTTCTTGTCGATCTCTTTGAACACAGGGGTGATGGTATTAATTCCAAAATTCTCTTGTAAACGTTGTGCATCGAGCACAGAAAAGTACTCATTGCTGGCCAGATTGATGAGGGTCTTGGAGTCTCCAGTCAGTTTCTTTGCCAACGCATCCGTAACTTGCTGTCCCCAAAACTGGTATAAGTTCTTTCCCTTCTCGGTTTGCAAGCGGGTACCCATCTCCAAACGGTAGGGTTGGATGGCATCCAAGGGAGATAATAGCCCGTATAGACCGCTCAAAATACCAAGGTGGTCTTGTGCGAACTCCAAGTCTTCTTTGCTGAGTGTTTGAGCGTCCAACCCCTTGTAGGTATCGCCAGCAAACAATCCAAGCGCAGGGTCACCGCTAATACCAGCATCTGTAGACGGCGTAGACAAGTTGAAGGTTTCAAAGCGCTCCACGTTGAGGGTTGCCAGTTTCTCGGAAATCTTCATCAACTTTTGCAGGTCTTCTTGGGTCTTGGTGCGCATCACCTTGACCAGTTCGGTGGTTTGATTCGCGAAGACTGGCGAAGTCACCATTTGAGAATTCAATGGTTGGGCTTTCATTTTTTTGGCTGGGGAAACGACTGCAAACATGGCATCTCCGATTTTATTGGTTGTGTTGAACTGTCCATACCACAATTTGGTCATCTGAACAATTGGGTTCCCCAAAGGAGTCCGCAATCGACTCAATTCGAGCATCGTCATCAACGGTCAAGGGGTATGGAGCCTTGGGATCAAAAAGTGCATCTTCAAGATAGTCCTTGTGGTAAACAATGTACCCAATCCCCTGCGCCTTTGCAGATTGAAGCACAGACGAGGAGGCGGTCAACCTCGATACGGGTTGGTCACTGGTCTGGGCCCACTGAAAAATGGGTTCTTTAAGAAGTATCTGATACAGATACGGCCAACGGGAAGACTCGTAGGAGACGCCAATCGGATTGACAATGGGCAAACCATGAACTGGTTGAAAGACCGCTGCACGACTGGATTGCGCAAAGGGCAACAGCAAGACGCTTCCCACATCCTGTTCCAAAGATTGATAACACTGTGACTCAACCTGCTTGGTCGAAGAACCATCAAAACGTCCTTTGACAGTCCATTCCCCAAGCAACAACAACGGCAAAATCCATTTCCACCGCCCTACTTTCTCCAGTCCCTTTATGGCAAATGGCAATAAGAACACGCCCAAAAATGGCAACCAGCGATGCAACCAACGCATTCGAGACAACAACGGAAGATCTTCAAAGAGTCCAATGTACACTGGATTCTCCCATCCACGTCCCCAAAGTGTCAATGGACCAGAATCCAAGACCACATAGGGTCCCATTCCAAAAATGGCAAATAGGGTTGTGCCAAATATCAGTTGGTAAAATCGCTTGCTGTGTTCCAACCAAGCACCCACCACAGACAATACAAGTATCCAGATTGACAGCGCGTGGGTCGATGACCACCCCACCCAACCGATCGGCAATGCCCCCTCGATGATGGCACCAGCCGATTCGTAATATTCAGCAGAAAAGGCGTCTGACAGCGCTGGAAAGGATTCCAGACTAGTAGACTCTTGACCAATATAGCCAATGTCCAGGCGAGACAAATTCAAGAGAACAACGCACACTCCAATGGCTGCGAATACCCACCATCCGACTTCTTTGTGCAAACGCCTCCACGGACACCAAAAAATGGCACACAAAGCCAAACCGTAACCCCAAAAAAGATACCACGTCCCAGCCAAGCCAACTGTTAAACCAGCAATCAATCCCCGTTGCCAAGTCGCCTTCATCGACAGTCGATGCAATCCCCATACACCAAC
>CBFICN010000138.1:1973-10312 GCA_965661045.1 uncultured Myxococcota bacterium | reverse complement strand
TTGACCACAGCAGCAGCAGGGATCCCAGAGACGTTGAAGTGCTTAGACAACGCACCATTTTCTTTGGCAACGGGGTAGGTCACATTCTTTTCTTTCAAGAAAGACATCGCTTCGTCTTTGCTTTTGCCACGAGTGAGTTTGGTCAATCCAACCATTTGAAGCCCCTTTGAGTTGTAGGTCTCAAATGTTTTTTGGAGATTGGGCACTTCTCGCTTACAGTGTGGGCACCAAACTTCCCAAAATACCAACAAAGAAACGCCTTTGGACAAGTTTACAGCGCTCGCGTCACCAATCATCCATTCGTCAACAGTGAGTGTAGAAGGGGCCGCTTTTCCGAACACTTCAAGTTCTTTACCCATCTTTGAAGCACGACGGAACGTACGGGTTGAAGAGTATTTCTTTTCAATTTCTGCATATTTGGCTTTGGCGCCGTCAATGTCATTTTTGGTCATGGCTTCTTGCATGCCTTTGAGCAAAGCTTGTGCAGCAGTTTCATCTGCAGTGCTCGCAGTGCCTGCTTTTGCGGTTGTCGCAGCTTTTGGTGCCTTTTCAAGCTCAGCTACTTTCTTTTCCATTTCTTCAACTTTGTCGTTGAGTTCTTTGACTTGGTCAGCTGTTGCACAGCCAGTAAACAGGGCTGCACCCAAAATAAGTTGTCTCATCATTACTCCATGTGTCGAGAGGGTTTGACTCAATAAATCACCTTTAATCTACTACGAATATTGCAAAGTGCAAGTTTTTCCGATGATTATCGATTTTGGAAGGTGGGGCTAGAGTATGTGTTTCACAATCTCTTTTGGGCAACCGAGACAAAAGCCCCGTACAAATCTTGGAGAGAGGGGTCCCACTGTAAGTTTTCTTGCTGTCGTTCCAGCAGTTCGTGTTGTTGACGCGCGATGGGACCAGTCAACACGGATTGCAGATCTCCAGACTTGGCATTGCGTAAACTTTGTGAGGCCAGGGCATATAGAAGATCAGAGGCTTGTTCGGTTGTGTATCCTTCTTGTACAAGCAATTCTTTGGCCAGTGAAAACAAAATGGTTGTACAATTGCCACTGAGTACGGCCGTTGTGTGATACGTCAGGCGACTGCCCACAAATGGGTAGACCGTGAAATTGCAGAGTGTTGCAAACTCTTGAATGGCATTCTTTGTATCGGACGTCAATTTAGGGTGACACAGGAGTGTTGCAGGAATCTCCGTTGGGATGTCAAATTCAGGGCCGGCAAAACTTTGAATGGGGTGCAAACAAGCCACTTGACTTGCGTTGGGTGGGAAGATTTCAAGTCCCAATGCCCCACTGGCGTGCAGCACAATGGTATCGTTGAAGTATTTAATTTTGGTCGCAACGGTACTCAAAGCGCTTTCTGATACGCATAAGTATACAATGCCATTCATGACAGTCGGAAAGTCTCGCCCGTGCACTGTGTGTGGGATGTCTTTGGTAGTCAAAATATGAGATAGAGAACGACCGAGTTTGCCTAAACCAACAATGTGAATTTCCATCGTCTTTCCTTGAAGTGGGATGTTGCGTGCATGTACAGTTGATTTTTGTGTCTTGTAGAGATAGGTAGGGACCTTATATCGGAGGATAAGAATGTCGAAAAGAACCCAACGTGTGTCTATGGAAATCCAGCGTGTTTTGAGTGATGTCATTGTACGAGGTCTGCCAGATCCACGAGTGACACCCATTAGTATCACCACTGTATCGTGTTCTCCAGATTTGCGACATGCCAAGGTTCATTTCGTTCCGATGGGTGGGTTGGGCGATATCGACACCATTCTTGAAGGTCTGGAAGCAATCGGTGGCTTCATCAACCGAGAAGTCGCCAAAAAGATCAAAATGAAGTACAGCCCCAAACTGCGGTTTTACCCAGATGAGCACTTTTTTGAAAATGTTGATTTTGTTGAGCAGTTGGACAACATGACGTTTGTCGATGTGGAAGAAGCCTCTTCTGAGAGTGACGCTGAGTAAGTTTGGGTATGTATTTTCTCTGTGTTGATAAACCAGCCGGCTATACCAGTCATGACGTAATTGCGCTTTTTCGAGTGTTGACCGGCATCAAACGCATCGGTCATACAGGCACATTGGATCCTTTTGCAACTGGGGTGCTGGTGTTGGCATTTCAGGACGCCACCAAATTGATTGGACACCTCCCCAATCAGCCAAAGCGATATCAATGCATGGTTCAGTTGGGTGTACAGACAGAAACGGCAGATTGCACTGGAGAGATTGTACAACGTTTGAATGTTCCATCTACTATACAACAGGACATTCAAGGTGTATTGCCCCAGTTTCGAGGACAAATATCTCAAAAGCCACCAATGTACTCGGCCATAAAAGTCAATGGCAAACGTCTCTATGAATATGCACGAAAAGGAGAAACTGTGGAGGTTCCATCCAGAGATGTCACCATTTATAGATTGGAGTCTATGTGTCAACTGGATGATGTTGCCTCGTCTGACAAACAGATTGCACTGGATATTTTGTGTTCCAAAGGCACCTATATACGATCTCTGGGGTGTGATATCGCAGAGGTTGCTGGAACGGTGGGACACTTGTCGGCGTTGCGTCGTTTGAACAGCGATGGCTTTTCCATTGCTCAGGCATTGAACTTTCGACAGTTGGCGGATATCGCGACCGTAGAACCCGTTGAAGATTGGCGTTTGGCGCTGAGTCGAGAGGGCAGAGATTTGTTTCTGCGTCGCAGTAGAACCCAGATCATTGAGAGACTAAAACAATTTAGAATCTCGGTCGAAACAGCTTTTGAGACCATGCCAATACTCACTCTCAACGCAACAGAGTCCTTGCGGTTGGCTCAAGGGAACTGCTTGCCCAGTGTGCGTGAATCTCTCAATCAGCTGCGAGAACAATCCATTCGAGTCGTTCAGGCCCATTGGAACGGACTGCAGCTGGGGTTGTTGAATACCAATGGATCCATTGTTCGAATCAACCCTTCCATCGCCGATAAGCGAATCTCAGCGCAATCAACACCAAAATGATCGCACTTCCGTAGCCGGCATATTCAATAAAAGATTCGGTGTTTTCTTTGATTCTCTTTGCGTCATCTGCAAAGTAATAGCCCAGTCCCAAGTACAGATTCACGGTGACGAGGGCAGACAAACCATCGATGAGGTAGAATCGTCCAGCGCTGACGGCAGAAGCCCCTGCAAAAAAGAATGTGGGAAAGCGCATTCCGGGAATCTGTCTAGCGATTACAATGGCCCAATCCCCATATTTTCGATAAAATTGCTCAATGTCTTTGATTTGCTGTTCGCCAATGAGGCGGCTAACAAAACCCGTAGATTCTAAGCCCATTTTACGACCAAAGTACCAAGCGATCATATCGCCCAGCGTCACACCTAGGAACCCGCACACCCATGCAAATGCCAATTCAGCATGCCCATTGCCAACCAGTACCCCCATTGCCAACAACGAAATTTCTTCTGGTATGGGGAGACCAAGTGGGGCCAAAATCAATGCCATAAACCCAGTGATGACACCATATTGAACGAATAGAGTCTGAAAGAGTGCTTGCATGATCTTGACAACGAAGGGAGGTGTGTTCATATATGGCACTATGATTACTTTGACAACCAACAGCCCCGAAGAAACTCAAGCATTCGCTCGATACTTGGCAGAGAACCTATACCCTCAAGCCATTGCACTCGTGGGGGATTTGGGCATGGGCAAAACTTGTTTTGCGAAAGGCTTTTTGGAGGCACTGGGTGTCGACTCAGAAGATGTAGCCTCTCCAACTTTTGCCATTCTGCATCACTATGATACCGCGCCATCCGTCTTGCACATGGACCTTTACAGGCTGGAGATTGAGGATTTGCCAAACCTGGCACTGGATGAACAAATGGATGAGCTCATTGAAGATGAGGGTGGGGTCGTATTGGTTGAATGGGCGAACAAGCATCCACACCTACTCCCTCCAAATACGCTTTGGATTGAATTCACCCAGGTGGATTTAGGTAGACGGTTGTGTTGTCGCGGTCCTGAAAGAGCAATGTCCATTCTACGAGGGTGGCAACCGTGAAACGCCTACACAGTCATCACGCTTGGGGAGGTGCGTTGCTGCTTCTCAGTTGGCTCTTACCGGTACATCCCAAATCAGTACCTGTTGTTTCTTTGAACCCAACGGACCGATCATCCAATGAATACAGCATCGAATGTTTTGACTGCAATCCTTTAATATTTGGCCAGCCACTCAACATCAACCTCGCTCCCGTAGAGCAACTGGTTGCCTTGCCTTCTATCGGACCGTCAAAGGCAGCGGCCATTGTCTCATTTCGACAACAGGAAGGGGCCTTTGCATCTGTAGACGACCTTCAAAGGGTTCGAGGGATCGGTCCAAAGACGGTACTGAAACTGAGTACTTACGTCACGGTTGATTAGTCAAGTGTAAACTTAGACAGGCGGCGTTGCCAGCCCGTGGACGTTTCAATCACGGCGTCGTCTTCCAACAGGTACAGCAGCCCACAGTGGACTTGAATGGCAGCCATACCCAAAAAATGGTGTGGAAGTTCTGTGTAGATTTGCTTTGCCAGTTGCAGTGGACTTTGTGGTGTGTCATTCAAGCAGTCCCAGATTTGCAAGATTCGACTGTGGCGGTGTTCAATGTACATTTGTAGGACTGCGGTAGCATCATTTAAGACTGGACCGTGTGCCGGTAACAGTCTCGACGGGCGCAGTGCTTTCAGTATTCTTAAACTGTTAATGTATTCTCGAATGGATCCTTCTGAAGGTTGAATGAGTATGGTCCCTTCACCCGCCACCATATCTCCTGCAATCAACGACTGATCGTGGTCAGAGAGGAGGCAAAGGTGTCCCGGTGCATGGCCTGGTGTATGGACCGCTTTCCACGTATCGCTTCCGACAGGTAATCGTTCCTCTGCTTCGATGAGTCGATCGACCTCAAAGTCCAACAGTTGAGCGGTTTCTCGATGTGCATAGACGGGGGTTCCGAAATGTTTTTTAAGCGACTGTACAGCGGCCGTATGATCTCGGTGATGATGGGTCAAAAATATGGCCTGTGGTGAAAAGGGCGTCAGCGTGTCAATGAGTTGTTTCTGATTGCCCGCAGTGTGGGCTGCCGGGTCTATCACAATACCGGACCGAGCCCCCAAAACCCAAGCGTTGGTGGTTGTTGCTGGGGGTAAGGTTGGGCTGGGTACGGCGATGCGATGAAGATCTGTACGGAGTGATTCAGTTTGCATGGTACCTCAAAACATCATGTGCCAAATGAGCACAATCAACAAGAGCCCGTTTACAATCATTAGGAGGACTGCCCGTTGTTGAGAGGCAAAGACTTCAGCAATCAAAGATGCTTCCTGCAATGAAAGACCGTCTAAAGATGCAGTGGGTTCGGCTGTAGTGTTGCCTTGTGTGCTGTCCAGTTCTGTGTGAGCAGGCTTGGCGGATGTTTCTGTCGGTGGTGTGAGCTGTACCTCAACCACGGATTGTTTTGAGGTGTCTTTGATGATGTCGGTGACCTCAAGTTCAATGGGGTCTGGTTCTACAGCACTGTTTGTCGCTCTGGTTTGTGAAACTGTCAACTGTGGTTCGGGTGTACTTGATAAAGGTCCATCATTGGGTTTGGACAGAGTGGGGGTGTTGAACTGTGTCACCTCAATCAGAGATTCCAGTTCAGGCTCGATTTGTTCTGTGACTTCGAGAACACCGTGTTGTAAAGCGGGTTCTATGGTTGGAAGAACGCGAGATGGCACGATAGAATCAACGCTTTGACTGGGTTTGAGATTGGATTGACCACTCCACCGCGATGCTGCTTTTCCCAAGGCGACTCGTTCACTGTTGGGGAACCGCTCACACAAAATCTGTACATCTCGAGCAATGAAACTGTGGTGGCGGTATCGCTCTCCGGCAGCGGGGTGTAGCATCTTGGAAACGACTGGATAGGCATGAGGGAAACGTGTTTTGATCCGATCCAGCCAGTGGGTGACGTCTCCTTTGGTGGAATCATAGGTTGGGTTCGGTCTACCTGTGTACAGGGACTCTTTCAGCAGCAGCGATGCAAAGACTGCCCCCAAGGACCACTGGTCACTGCGCCAATCCAAAAAAGTTGTGGTTGCCTGTTCTGGAGAGGAGAAGGAATCGGTGTTGTCATTTCTATGTGCGCGCAGTCCAATCATGGCGACGCGTCCATCTTTGCCTAAGAGAATGTGATCCCAGTTCAAACGACCGTGCAATATTGGCGGCGTAGCATTTTGCAGTTGTGCATATCCATTCAGCAAATGCGCCATGATGTCGTACACAGTATCTTGGGACAGCAATGTGTTGGACTGGTGCACCATGACCAGCATCTCTCTCAAAGAGACCCCATCAATCCACTCCCTAGCAAAGCCAAATTCACGTGGGTACAATTGAATGGCCCGCGGAAAATGGGGTGGGTGCAATCGGGTGAGCAATCGATGGTCATCTTCTATTTCAATGATGTGCTCAGTCTTTCGATGGGTGTGGTGTAGGCAATAGATGGCCGCAGGGTAGGGGATTCTGGTGCCGGGCGCTCTTGGGGCGTAAAAGAGTGTACGCGAATCAGCGGTGTGGATTCGTTTCTCTAATACATAGGGACCCATGTGTGTTGCATTGTTTGCCACGGTACACTCGTTTGCTATTGCCTTTGTTGTATACTACATCAACGGTTTACAAATTGCGTCGATATTCGCCACCAATGGTGTACAGTTGTTGGGTGATTTGTCCCAAACTGGCGACTCGAACTGCCCGCATCAAACTGGCAAAGATGTTGCCATTTTGCAGTGCCGTTTCGCGTAAATCGTCCAGTGCGGCCTGCGTTTTGTCGGCGTGGGCTGCTTGGAAACGGTGCAGTCGGTCAATTTGATCTTGCTTCTCTGCCGGTGTAGAACGACGCAGTTCCACGGTGGGTGGTTCCCAGTCATCACCGGTTGTGTTGGGATCTAGGAACGTGTTGATGCCGATGATGGGCAACTCTCCAGAATGCTTGCGCATTTCATAGTACAGACTTTCTTCTTGAATCTTTCCACGTTGGTACTGGGTTTCCATCGCTCCCAAAACACCACCGCGATCGTCTAAACGTTCGAATTCCTTTAATACCGCTTCTTCAACGAGATCGGTCAGTTCTTCAACGATGTACGAACCCTGAAGGGCATTTTCATTTTGTAACAACCCAAATTCCCAGTTGATGATTTTTTGAATTGCCATCGCCCGTCGTACAGACTCTTCGGTGGGCGTGGTAATGGCCTCGTCGTAGGCGTTTGTGTGCAGGGAATTGCAATTGTCGTACAGTGCCAACAACGCTTGTAAAGTGGTTCGAATGTCGTTGAATTGAATCTCTCGTGCGTGTAGAGAACGACCCGAGGTTTGAATGTGGTACTTCAGTTTTTGAGACCGCTCATTGGCTTGGTAGAGGTCTCTCATCGCCACAGACCAAATTCGACGAGCCACTCGACCAATCACAGTGTACTCAGGGTCCATTCCATTGGAAAAGAAGAAAGAGAGGTTTGGGGCAAATTTGTTGATGTCCATGCCACGAGAACGGTAATATTCAACCAGTGTAAATCCATTTGCCAACGTGAAAGCGAGTTGAGAAATCGGATTGGCACCGGCTTCGGCGATGTGGTAGCCCGAAATGGAAACCGAATAATAGTTTCTGACCTTGTGATCAATAAAATACTCTTGAATGTCTCCCATCATTTTGAGTGCAAAATCCAGAGAGAAGATGCAGGTGTTTTGGGCTTGATCTTCTTTGAGAATGTCTGCTTGTACAGTTCCGCGTACAACGGCAATGGTATCCTCCTCAATTTGAGTGGCCTCTTCCGCAGAGGGTTCTCGACCTTCTCGTTCTCTAAATTGATCCATTTGCTGATCGATGGCTGTGTTCATGTACATGGCCAATAAAATGGGTGCAGGTCCGTTGATGGTCATCGATACGGACGTTGTCTTTGCACACAGGTCAAATCCCTTGTAGAGCAGTTTCATGTCATCAAGGGTCGCAATGCTAACCCCAGACTCTCCCACTTTACCAAAGATGTCTGGTCGCAATGCTGGATCTTCTCCATAGAGGGTCACCGAGTCAAACGCGGTGGAGAGTCGATGTACGGTTTCGCCTTTGCACAAAAAGTGGAAGCGATCATTGGTGCGGGCAGGTCCACCTTCACCAGCAAACATGCGCTTGGGTTCTTCTCCCTTCTTTTTGAGCGGGAACACACCGGCAGTAAACGGAAATTTTCCCGGTACATTTTCTTTTCCAATGAACCGTAAACGGTCGCCGTGTCCTTTGAGCTTGGGCAGTGCCACACGGGCAATTTTGCTCTTTGAAAGAGATTCCACATACATGGG
>CBFICN010000138.1:0-1695 GCA_965661045.1 uncultured Myxococcota bacterium | reverse complement strand
CGGGTGGAATGATTCGCTGACGCAGTGGTGTGGCTTTGGATTCTGGAAGAGGGATCTTGGAAGCGTATTCAACCCCATTGTGGCTTGTGAGTTCAGTGAGCAGGTGTCGATAAGCTGCGTTGACACCGTCATCGTTGAACTGTGCTGCAATGGTTCCAAATACCGGTAGTGTTTCGTCTTCCACTTCCCAGAGTTTTCGGTTGCGTCGAACTTGTTTGCGTACATCTCGGAATGCGTCTTCCGCCCCTCTACGGTCAAATTTGTTGAGCACAATCAAGTCGGCAAAGTCCAGCATGTCAATTTTTTCAAGTTGACTTGGCGCACCAAATTCCGGCGTCATCACATAGATGCAAATGTCTGAAATGTCGATAATCGCCGAGTTTCCTTGACCGATTCCCGATGTTTCGACAATGATTAAGTCGAAGTCAGCCTGTTTGCAAATCTGAATTGCGTCCTGGGTTGCATCGGATAGTTCCGCACCACTTTTACGGGTGGCCAGTGAGCGGGCAAAACACTGTTCTGCTCGTAGACTGTTCATTCGGATGCGGTCACCCAACAAGGCTCCACCAGTCCGTCGTCGAGAGGGGTCAATGCTCAACACCGCCAGTTTCTTTTCGGGAAAGTCCGAGGTGAAACGGCGAATGAGTTCATCGGTGAAAGAAGATTTTCCAGCCCCTCCTGTACCCGTAATGCCAACAACAGGCACTGTACGTTCTACTCGGTTGTCCAAGATTTCTTGGATCGCACTGGCATCGTTTTCAGCAAAACTGATCGCTCTGGCAAGGGCGCCAAATTGTTGTGGATTTTCTGGTGATAACTCTTGTAGGCTGGGAGGGTTGTCCAAAACAGAGTAGTCTGATTTGCTCAACAGGTCTCCAATCATTCCTTCCAAGCCCAATTTGCGACCGTCTTCTGGAGAATAAATGCGCGTGACACCATAGTCGTGCAATTTTCTGATTTCTTCGGGTACGATCACACCACCGCCACCCCCAAATACTTTGATGTGAGCAGCATCGTGTTCTTTCAATAAATCCACCATGTAGGAGAAAAACTCAACGTGCCCGCCTTGATAGGACGAGATGGCGATTGCTTGGGCGTCTTCCTGTACAGCGGCCCGAACAATATCGCGTACTGAACGATTGTGTCCTAAGTGAATGACTTCGGCTCCACCATCCTGAATGAGGCGTCTCATGATGTTGATGGCTGCGTCGTGTCCATCGAACAACGAAGCGGCGGTTACAATGCGTACAGGGTGTTCAAGTTCTTTGGATTGTACATTCATACAGTCTGTCCTCAAATTTTGGGTGTCAACAACTCGGATTTGTTACTTTCAGTTAACGCAATTCTCAATATTGGTCACTATATGCAACCATTGGATCATACTTTTGATCGCAGGGGATCACCTGCCAATACCGTAGTTTGATGTGTGGGATATTGGCGATATATTCGGTTCCATATCGTTTTTGGCAGTGTGACGGACTTGCAAAAACCGATCATTTTGATCGGACTAATTGGTGATTTTACGGTTCGGCTGTGTTAACTTTGTAATGAAGATAAACTGATGAATGTTGAGGGACATTTGAGGGAAATCAGTTTATTGAGAAGGTTGCTTTGGGGAAGGCAACCTTCTTTTTTTCAATGTTGATGGGCGGTCTGCAGTGAGAAGACTTTCCTTGTCTAGAAAAGTTCGCATAC
>CBFICN010000137.1:0-10326 GCA_965661045.1 uncultured Myxococcota bacterium | reverse complement strand
GATGAAGACACTGGGGTTGCTGTGTCTGAACCAAGTGCAGACGGAGAACCCTCAAGCGAGCCCAGTGCAGAGGCGTCGACTGAACCGAGTGCTGAACCCTCAGGCGAGCCAAGTACCGAACCTTCAGCGGAGCCCAGTAGCGAACCTTCATGGGAGCCGAGCAGTGAACCCTCTGATGATTCACTTGGGGAATCACCAGACAATCCAATCATGGCTGGATATGGCGATGTGGTGATCAACGAAGTGATGATCAACCCGACTTCTGACGAAGATTTGTCCGAGTGGGTAGAAATTAAAAACTTAACCTCAATGTACATTGACCTTCGGAAACTTCGTTTACAAGACAACGGGGTCGATTCCTATGAGGTGGAAGAGGTCTTTCCTGGCTCTATGATTTTGGAGCCCAATGGGTACTTGGTCGTTTGTGCCCATGCCGATTTTTGGAACAACGGTGGCGTAGACTGCTTTGGTACGTTTCTCTATCAAACCTTTGGTGGTGGATTTGGACTGTCCAACTCAGAAGATGAAGTCATTTTGCGGTCTGTGGACAATGTGATGTTGGATCGGTTCGATTATACCGATGGTTTTGCGCCAGAGGGGACCAGTATGGGACTGGACAGCAACTATGCAACCCCCAGCGGGAATGACAACCCCAACAATTGGTGTGAGCAGTTTGGCTTTTTGGCGATGGGCGACAGCGGTACACCAAATGCTCTCAATTCCATTTGCTTTTGATGCCACGAAAAGCGTTGCGGCCAATCGAAGAACCCATAGAGCCTACACCGCGTAGACTCCCGAAGATTCCTTTTCCAACGTACCGTTTTGTGCCTGGATTGCAACAACATCCCAACTTGTCTCTATCCCACAATATGCCGTCAGTGACTGTGGAGCAGTGCTGGGACTACGGTTGGGATTTGTTTGAGAACCATTATTGGTGGGAAGCCCATGAAGTTTGGGAACGGCTGTGGAAGGCTATGCCTTTGGACAGTGACGAGTTTTGGGCAAATGACCATCCACGGCGACGATTTGTTCAAGGGCACATTTTGCTCAGCGCTTCGAAACTGCTCGAACATATGGGGCGACGATATCAACCCATGCGACTGAAGGCGGCTCGGTATATTCAAGAAGGGTGAGGGGCGTTTTTGGAGTTACAGACCATACGGAAGCCAACCGATGACATTTCTGTAGTGATGTCTGGCATAGAACGATACCCCCGACTTCCAGGCTCTTGATGGGCAATGTTTCTATAGCCTCGAAACAGAGCCTCCTGCCCTAGGTTCGCCCACGGATCAATCAATGTGGAGACGGGCTGCTCAGGTGAATCGATGTTTGGATAGACCGTTGCGCTGTCAAAACAGAATTCTCCGATGTTTCCAACAGCGTCGCAAATTCCGAACCCATTGGGCGTTAACTGTCCTACTGCGTGTACTTGCTCATCGAGCCATGCTCCCAACGTTGACGTGTCTGTCCCAGGAACATCCCGATGATCATAGGCCCGAGCCAAATATTCCCATTCGGCACTGGTTGGCAAACGCCATCCGTCGGCATCTTTGTGCCACTCGATGTCCGGCCATCTTCGGACCCGCCCCTTCTTCTTTCGAAGCGTTTTCTGGATTGTGTATGCCGGAGCCAATCCATCTTGCTTAGAACGTTCATTGCAAATTTGAATGGCTTCATACAGGCTGATGTCTGTTAGCGGCTCGAAGGGACTGTGTGTTTTGGTGTCGTGTAGTTGGGCTTGTTGAAGATTGGTCCAAGGATAAATAGAGCACCAAAATGGCTTTGATATTTCAACCATGTGTGGCATGTGCGATGACGTATCGTAGTTCGGTGTGAGAAGGTCGTATGCACCGCGCCAGTATGTTCCCGGTGGGATAAGGACATTTTTATACACTTCCGTTCCGATGAGCCATTTGTCAGATTCTGTCAGTGTTTCCCAATCCAGCAACTCAGCCGCTTGTATCACAATCGGAGACAATAAGCCCTTTTGGAGTAACTGTGTTAATCGAATAGACTCTCCTCGATGGATCTCTCGTAGAAGTGACTGGGCAAGGTGCGCATTGGGCGTTGGAAGGCGAAAACGTCCAAGTACATCGCGTATACACAAGTGAAGAATTGACTCCAGTGAACCAACAGCCTTGAGCAACTCGAGTCCTTGTTGGCAAAGCGTTGTGTCATTCGAGAACAAAAGGATTTTCAACTTTTCTATGTTCGGTGGCACAGGAATGTCATTCGTAGCACAGACCAGTGGTGTGGGAGACAGAACCGGTTGTCGATGTCGGTCATTAAAGGAAATCACCTGCGCTTGTATTTTCTGTTCAAGTTTGTACGCGAATTCGATCGCGCGTTTGCACTCATTCCAGTGCTCTATGAAATAGTCCGTACACAGAAAATAGGCTTCAATGGGCTTGTCAAACGTCTCTGTAAACCAACGCACGAAACCATTGTATATTCCGAAATCCTCTTCTATTTGTAGCCAATGTGCTTTGTTTAGGGTGTACGGGGTGAGCGCTGAACCTTCATCGATGAAATTAGCAAACAGCACCCGCATACGGTCCCAGTCTGGATTCTGTTGAAAGAATTGGATGACCTCTGTTGGGTTTGGGTACCGGTTGATTGATGGTGCCACAGTTGGAGTCGTCGGTGTAGTGTGTTTCAATGCTTCATCAATCAACCGGAGTTGAGTTTCCAATTCCAGTTTGTACGATTCCAATTCAGAAGGGTGATACCGGGCAACAGAGTGGACGCTTTGAAGGGGAGGCATTTTCATATAGCAGTGTCCATCTTTGAGAATCCAGTCTCCAAGTTGATACCCATAGACGTGAATGTGCATCCATGGATGTGCTTGTGCCCAGTGTTCCAATATTGAAGAAAGACTTTCGTACGGAGTTTGGCCGGGACAGCAACCGCCTTCTGAAACGATCACGCAAGGTAGGTTCCACTCCTCGTCCATCGTCGGGCGGTCCAGTTTGTCAAAGAGTTCGACATCGCCCGCAAAATTGAGTGCGTCCATCAACTGATGCACCGCCAAGACAACTTGGTGTTTCGGAGAGAGTGTGAACAATTTTGCTTCAAAAAATAGTGGAGAGAGCATGGTGTACCTACATTAGATGGACTGATGAAGAGCATCCTCAATGTGTGAGAGAACGGTGGCTGTAACATCCAAACTGCCTTGGTATTCACAGGTCGAGGTACAAACAACATGTTGGCGTTTCATCAAAGCGGACAGCTCTTGAAAGAGTGGATTGCAGTTTCCATGAATGGGGATCTCCACCATAACACAATCCGAAGGCGTAAATAATAAATTGGTAAATCCAGCACCGTGTATTCCAAACAATACTCGACATTTTCGAAACAAAGTGATTTGTGACTGGAGATCCATTTTGCCTTCGAAAACAACGAGTTTCAGTGCATGTTGGTCTGCCCACCGTTTGAGCAGTGCATCGACTTTGTTTGTTGGATCCACAAATGAACGTGCCCCACCGGAGCGTTTAGCGTAGATCAAGGTTCGCGTGCCATCGGTGGAGGTCTGTTGAGTCGATTTCAGAAAACGTTGCGCCATGGAGAGAATGGATCCTCTTTGCGACAGGTAGCAATCCCAGAGGTTGGCTGGATGTTCTGTGAAGTGACCCGGTGATCGAACGTCGATGACGGTTAAGTTCTCAAATGCCAAGTTTTCATGGACCGAGAAGGTTTCAATGGGGCGACGGATCCCCAATAAATCGGCCATCTGACGAAGCAGTGGAAGATTGTCAGTTGGTATATAGACCGGCACGGTTGGTGGACAGTGCGGGTGTGCACTCAACAATTTTGCACAGAATTCAATGAGCAAATGGTAATAATTGTTTGGATTTGTGGATACAACCACAATGCCAGTTTCTTTTTTGATGGGCGTACTGTCGTTCAGGGGGGCGAAACGAAATGTTCCTCTGTTTCCCGCGTACACAAAGTCCGCATCGAAAATCATCGGGTCGTGCCCGCATACAAAGGCATTTTCGAGATGTGCAATGGTCACATTCTCATCTTGCCAACCAATCAACCCCACCGGCCAATAGGGCAAACAGATTCGGTCTATTTTTTCGGCAGAACGGACCATTTTGATACTTTGAGCCCGAAAGGCTTTTGGATTGCACGGGTCAAATCGTTCCCATGCCGTGCTGTTGTCCGCGTCCATTTCCAAGGCCTCTTTGTACTGTCCATTGAGGCTGTAGCAGGTAGACAAGTGTTTTCTGTATTCATCCAGTTTTTCCAAGTCGGGGGACAGGCTACACAGCGTTTTGAAAATGAATGCCGCATTTTCATAGTTTGTATAGGTGTAATGAACCAGCCCCAAAGTCTCCAACAGTTCGATTTCCTCAGGTGTGGCTGTTGTTCCTGCGGCTTGGTGTCGCAAGATCAACGCTTGGGTACGCTCGCTGGTGACCGACATACAGTGTTGAATTGCCGCGTTGTCTTTCCAAGTATTCAGCAGTTGAGGCAGATAGAGCAACCCTTGTTTTTTGGCCAAGTGTTCGTGGGCGATGAACAGTCCCCGTAGAAATTGAATGGCGTCGTTGTCTGTAGTCTGTCCTTTGAACCATGATTGCTCGAAGGATTCGACTGCTTCGGATAATTTGCACTCTTGTATCAGTTTGAAGTAGTCAGAGTGGTTGGTTGGATTTGCAACGGTAGGTTGTAGAGAGGCAATCTTTTTCTTCAAAGAGTCATGGACGACCTCTGGGGCTTGATTCAGCAGTTGTTGTTCAGTCTCGACGAGTCCCATTCCTTGATTGACCAAGCACACCGCCATGTTTTCCCAAGCAGCAGATAGAGATGGCATAATTTGTACACATTGTTCAAACGCGCTGTAAGCCTTGGCAAAGTCTCTTTTTGCAAACAGCAATTGTCCTTGGGAAAAGAGTGTTTGAATGATTTGCATAATCTCTCCACAAAATCCAATTGAGATTTCGTATACTTTTCTAGACAATATCCGATGCTGGGGCTTACTGGATCTGTTTTTTAATTTTGTGATAACGTGAGTGTGGTTGTGTTGGAGGAACTGTGCTGCAAAAGTTGTTTGATGGATTGGCGGATACTTTAGAAACAAAAGACTTTACCTTTTTGCTGTCTTCCATGGTGGAAACTTTGAGAGACAAAGGGGTTCAAATTGATCGGATCCAGATTCCGATGAATCGACTCAGTGGTCTACGTCATCCAAAATACGCAGTCATATTGTTGACGTTTGCCGATGGAAAATTGGACACGCTGTATCTGCCCCATGAGCGTTTTGCCGGTCGCACCATCACCAACTTTGAACATCTCCGCAGCACTCCGTTTGCACCCGTGATTGATCATCCAGATACAGTGCATCGAACTCGACTGCTCGACGAAGCCTTGCATCCATTGGATGTTCAATTTGAGCGTCTAAACGAGTTGCAAGAAGAGGGGTACACGGAGTATGCGGCCGTCAATATGGTGTTGCCACATCGCTCTTCTCAATTGTTTTCAGTTGCTGCAAGGGGTGTCAACGGATTTGATGGCGATGTGGAATCCATTTTGGGAAGCTTGTTGCAACCCTTTGCCCTTTGCTTGTACGGTGCTTATCAGTCCAATGTTGCCAACGCATTGGCGGAGACCTATCTGGGCGCTCGAACGGGGGAGAATGTCTTGACTGGCAGTATGTATCGAGGGGCTCAAGAAACAATCGATGCCGGCATTGTGTTTTGTGATGTTCGTGGATTTACCGCTATGTCAGAACAATTGGGGGCCGAAGGTGTCGTCAAAGTGATGAACGATGTCTTTCAACTGATCGAAGAAGAAGTGTCGGCGCGCGGTGGTGAAATATTAAAATTCATCGGAGATGCACTGTTGGTCATCTTTCCAAGGGGAGAGTTGGTAAACGGTGACCTGTCGACTCGAATGGTGGACGGTGCCTTGAGTGCTGTGCGTCGAGTTGAGGCCCATGGAAAAACGTTGGGGTTGCCACTTTCCGTAGGCTTTGGGTGTCACATTGGTCAAGTTTTGTATGGAAATATCGGAACGCAGTCTCGCTTGGACTTTACCGTGATGGGACCGGCGGTCAATTTGACCTCTCGATTGGAAAGTATGTGCAAGTCTTTGGGGGCGCAACTGACTGTTTCTAGTGTGGTGGCAGAGAGTTATGGACAATCGTTGACATCGTTTGGGTCACACTCTGTGAAAGGAATCGCCGAGCCAGTTGAGATATTCGGGGTTCCTGTGAACGTTTCTTGAACCACTGTTGACTTCTCTCGTACCCCCTCCTGTTCGAGGAACCTTCTTGAGAGGGTTGAATTATTGGGGTGAACAGAATAGAACGGTGCATGCTGTATCAAAATGTGTACATTGAATCTTTGGTTCACGTGTTGCCCACTATTGAGGTTCGAACTCAATCTTTGGAAGCAGAGATTGCACCGTTGTACCGAAAGTTGGGGTTGAAACCGGGATGGTTACAGGCAGTCACTGGGATTCGAGAGCGTCGGTTCTGGCCTGTGGGTACCAAGCCTTCTGACGTAGCGATGATGGCGGCTCAGAAAGCATTGGATGAATCTGGAGTCTCAAAAGCCCAAGTGGGGGCGTTGGTGTCTTGCTCTGTTTGCAAGGACTACATAGAACCGTCTGTTGCAGCCATTGTCCACGGCAAACTCGGACTGCCGACCACAGCACACAACTATGATGTGGGCAACGCCTGTCTGGGATTCTTGAGTGGCATCACCGTGATCGCCGATCAAATCGAACTGGGAAGGATAGACGTTGGGATAGTCGTAGCTGGAGAGTCTTCTAGGGAGCCAACTGAAGCGACAGTGGAACGCTTGAAGGACCCCAGGGCTGGAATGCAAGAATTCAAGGACAACTTGGCGACGCTGACATTGGGCTCGGCTGGGGTGGCCATGATTTTGACTTCGAAGCGTTTCTCTAAGACGGGGCACCGGTTGTTGGGCGGGATATCCAGAGCCGCAACCCAATGGCACGGTTTGTGTGTGGGAACCGCCACCAAAATGACCACCAACCCAACCAAACTGTTGAGTGAAGGGGTGGCATTGGCGCAACGTACCTGGTCGGATGTCAACCAGCGATTGCCACTGACCCCAGACACAGTCAAAGAATATGCATTGCATCAAGTGGGGCAGGCCAATCACGATGCCATTTTGCAGGCCTTGAAATTGCCACCGAACCGAGCGATTCGCTTGTACATAGACAATGGAAATGTCGGCGCCTGTGGTGTACCGCTGTCTTTGTCGACATTGGTACAGAAGGGGCGCGTCCAGCGGGGAGACCGTGTTGGGTTGATGGGCATTGGCAGTGGACTCAATGTGATGATGATGGGAGTGGAGTGGTAATGACGACGCATGAATTGTATCCGTACACGGGCAAACGACTGGATGTCGACGGAGGCTCGTTGCATTATTTGGACGAAGGTCTCACTGTGGAAGATCCCAGTCAACCTGTGATGCTAGCCGTACACGGAAATCCCACGTGGTCCTTTTATTGGCGGGCGCTGATAGAGTCCTTTGCAGGAACCCATCGAGTTGTGGTGCCCGACCACATTGGCTGTGGGTTGTCTGATAAGCCTCAAGATTGGCCATACCGCTTGGATCAGCACATCAACAATCTGTGTGCGTTGGTTGAGCATCTGGATTTACAGAATGTTGTGTTGGTTGTGCACGATTGGGGTGGCGCAATCGGTATGGGCATGGCGGGACGGATGCCAAACCGCATTCAAAAACTGGTTGTGACCAACACAGCCGCATTTCGATCGCAGGAGATTCCTCTGTCGATTGCCTCTTGCCGGATACCCATTTTTGGTTCAATAGCCGTTCGGGGCTTCAACGCCTTTGCGGGGGTGGCGACGTGGAGAGCCAGTGCCAAAGGCTTGTCTAAGTCTGTGAAGTCTGGCTTGACGCTGCCGTACAACTCTTGGGCCAACCGCATTGCAACCTTGAAATTTGTTGAAGATATTCCTCTGAAACCTTCGCATCCAAGTTATGACGCACTCATGAGGGTCGAAGAAGGGTTGAGTACCTTGATCGACAAGCCGATGTTGATTTGCTGGGGAGAGCAAGACTTTTGCTTTACACCCAACTTTCGCAAAGAGTGGCAACGCCATTTTCCCGATGCCGAAGTGCATGCGTGGGAGGATGTAGGACACTATGTGATTGAGGATGTTCCGGAACGGTTGGTGTCTACAATGACAGAGTGGTTGGCTCAGTAATCAGTCAAACTCTGAGTAGGACAGGAGGGGATATGCAGACCGTCAACAATATTGCTCAATGGGTCACCATCCAAGCCCAAGAGCGTCCCCATCAGCGTGCCCTTGTGTTTCCAGAAGGGAGAGATGGTGCTGGTCGCCGCATGTATACCCAATTGACATTTGCCCAAACCGAATCGATGATCAATCGAATGGCGAGGGGGTTTCAAGAAGTGGGTATCGAAAAGGGAGAGCGGGTCTGTGTGTTCATAACGCCCTGTTTGGAGTTCATGCCCATTGTTTTTGCGCTGTACAAGATTGGTGCAATTGTTGTGTTGATTGACCCCGGGATGGGGAGAGATGGTCTTCTCTCTTGTGTTGAACGGATTGCTCCGACGGTCATGGTGGGTGTGCCCAAAGCGATGATTGCAACGGTTGTCTTTGCAAAGAAATTTCACTCTCTTCGATTGAAGATTACACACGGGGGAGGGACGTGGTTGTGGGGAGGCAAGCGCTTAAAGGACACACTGTCAAGCGACGATTCACCGGTCGACTCTCCAACAACTTTAGATGATGAAGCCAGCATTTTGTTCACCTCTGGATCGACGGGACCCGCCAAAGGCGTGCGGTATACACACCGCATCTTCGACGCCCAAACCCGCGCAATCAAAGAGATGTACGGTATTGAGGCAGGTGAGATTGATTTGCCTTGTTTTCCATTGTTTGGGTTGTTTACCTTGGCACAAGGCATGACGGTGGTCATTCCCGATATGGATCCCACCAAACCAGCCCAAGCAGATCCCAAATTGTTGTTGGAAGCGATTCGAGATCACGGGTGCACCAATGCCTTTGCTTCGCCCGCCTTGTGGAAAAATATGGTTCGTTGGTGCGTTGAGAACAATGAACCACTGCCAACGTTAAAACGTGTCTTATCGGCTGGCGCTCCCATCCCACCCCAGTTGCATTTGGAATTTCGCAAGTTGCTGCAAGATGGGGTTGAGGTGCACACACCCTATGGCGCAACGGAATCATTGCCTGTGGCGACCATTGGTTCAGAAATGATCTTGAGTGAAACTGCCGAGAAAACCAATCAAGGGTTGGGCACCTGTGTGGGAACGATCGCACCAAATATGACCGTTCAGATCATTGAGATTGTCGATGACCCCATTGAACAATGGTCTGAGGCAACTCCAGTGTCCCAAGGAACGATTGGAGAAATCTGCGTACAAGGGTTGGTGGTGACCACTGAATACAAGGAAGAGCCACAGCATACCAAAATGGCCAAAATTCACGATGGAGAGAAGATTTGGCACCGTATGGGAGATGTGGGGTACTTGGATGAGCAAGGTCGCCTGTGGTTCTGTGGTCGTAAAAAGCATCGAGTGGTGTGTTCTGACGGAACAACACTTTTTCCAGTGCCCTGTGAAGCGATCTTCAACCTGCATGAAGCCGTTGAACGGTCTGCCCTTGTTGGTGTGGACGGTCAGCCGGTGATTGTCATTGAACGTCGTTCCGATAGCGTCTTGTCTGGTGAGACAATGACTGAGCAATTGTTGAAATTGGCATCCGAAAATGAATTGACACAGCGGATTCAGCGGGTGTTGTACCATCCATCTTTTCCCGTGGACGTTCGACACAACGCCAAAATTGATCGACCGAAACTTGCTCGGTGGGCAGCCACACAGTAACCACACCCCACAGAGTGTGCACACTCGATCTGTTCGCTCAGTTCAAGAACCATCCACGTTTGAATCGGTCATGCTCTATCCTACTGAGACCCAGGTGAACGACGTACATTTCCAGACGCTTTGGTGATGAGCACCATCGTTGTTCTAAATCTGTTTTCGAGACTCACCTCTATGGGCGTTGATCTTTACTGTGAATGGTTTCAGATGACCGCTTGTCCCAGATTCGTTTTTGTTTCCATATTTTCTGATTTGAAAATACTATACAGATACTCGGTGTAAACTGTGATAGCATAGCCACAGCAAAGGGGTGAGGCATGGACCACAAAACAGCTGAAGAATTGAGTGCAGAGTTACATGTTGCGAAGCAGTTTGTGACTGTCACGATAGGGTTGGATACCGGTAGATTGGTGAAAAGTTCGACCCATGTGTATTTCATTGCCCCACGAATGGGGG
>CBFICN010000136.1:0-10408 GCA_965661045.1 uncultured Myxococcota bacterium | reverse complement strand
TCTGGATGGCACTGAATGAAGGTGTTCCAAGTACCGTTGTGCCCTTTGAACTGGGTGCAGATCAGATTGGGGTCATTGGTGGCGAAGATGGGCCAACTTTTGTAGGTCAAAAAAGAGGCGGCGGTGTCTTTGAGGTTGATCATGGTCTATTCCTATACAAGAAGCGTTGGTCAAAGATAGAGGGCAGTGCAAAACTGCTTCAGATTGACTGCAATGTAGGCAGGTGCGCTTCAATGCGCAATGCTGTGTACAATGCTGGAGAGTGTCTTCGACCCATCTTTCGCTTTGTTGGAGAGCGTATCGGGGTTGTTGCCAAATGCCGAAAACAACTCTTGGAGGACATTCATGGCGTGTGTGCCTCGCAGAGTGGTGGTTGCCAAATGAATATCGCTCAAGAAATTGGCAAAGTCGCCATCCTGTTGTAAGGACACGAGGGCATCTTCATTCCCCTTTTGTAAATTTCTCAGCAACGTGTTGAGGGTGTCGGCTTGCTGAGTGTCCATTGAAGCACGGACTTTGAGTTCTGCCAATAGATTGAGGTAGGCAATGTTGCCGTCGTGGTTGAAGACTTCTGACCAAACCAAGCCCAATAACTTTTCGCGTTGGGTGGCGTCTCCCAAAATGATGTCCACTTGATCGGGGTGGTGTTCGATCCACTTCAAGATGTGTTGGTTGGGGATATCGATTTGCTGGGCAGCGTTTGGATCGAGTGGGTCAAAGCCCTGTTCTTCAATCTGTCGACGTTCTGTGTCGGAGATGTCTTTGCGCAGCGTCAATTCTTGCTTCAAAATATTCAGTTCTATCCCCCAACGACGAAAGTAGACCTTGTCGATTTCAGGGCTGAAGTGTTTGGACAGCAGCGACATGTCTTGTTCAATGCGTCCGAGTAGGTTGTTCAGCACCCAATCCACCGCCGTGTGACCTTGTTCGACATCGACTTGGGGAGTTTGGGTCATCGCCCAATATCGCAACTGTCGAATGACACCCAGTAGAAAAACTTTTGCCAATTCGGTTGTGGCTGGATTTCGGATGGCATCGTTGTAGAAACGCAGATTGTTTTGCACATCTTTGAGAATGGTGGTGGGCACACTTTCGCGCATGTTGTTCATGAATTCGGCGTCCAATGGCATCGCGGGAAGTTGCTTTTCTCGGGTGCGCACAGCAATATCATCGTCCTCATCGTTGACCAGCATGTCTTTTTCCATGTCTTCGGTGACCACGCGCTCAACGACCGGTGTTTCGACTGCTTTTCGTTGCAATGGCTCTTTGACATAGTCTTGTACGAAGTCTTCGCGCCACTGAATGACGGTGTCGGAGTCGTCAAAAGGGCGTTCTTTTTCTTCTTTTTTGCGCTTTTTAAGTTTGAGTCTGCGGCCCATGCTTATCCCAGGGTGAATTTTGTGGTGCTCGATTAAAAGGACACATTTCCAGTGAGGGTGAGGTGGCCGTTGTCCACACCAGAATTGATGTTTGACAGGGTCACACCAGAAAAGGAGGGCAGCGGTATCTCACTGATCGCATCGGTAAAGGTGGGCAACAGCATTGGAATCACTGCACCCAGCAATGTTTCTGTACCACGCGCACCTTCAGAGGGGTATACCACATCGAAATAGGTGTTTGGTTCTCCAACAGTGGCCAAAATGGAGGTGGCGTTGACCGTCATGTCAATTGGCGCAAAAATGTGCGTGTAGATTTCCAATCGAATGTCTCCAGCACTGTAGTCTCCATTGTGTACCGCCAAGTAGAGTTCACCCATCTCCAAATTGAGGGCGCCAGCGTCATAGGTGACAATCGGTGGAAGCATTGGTTCAATGGTAATTCGCAAATCAGAAGAATTTGGAAAGAGCACTTCAATGTCACTGCCCGAAACACCCAATTCAGAGAGGCTGAGTTCTTGTGACATGAAGCCAGAGCCCCACACTTGATAGAGCAATTGATTGATGACGTCTGTGGACAAGGCAATGTTGTAGCCTGAATTGCTGGCAAAGGTCGGGGCAGCATAGCCTTCAGCAAAAGATCCCAGTCCAGTATTGGGCAGAGACCATCCATCGGCGGTGACGTTTGTCTCCAACCCAAAGCCCAGCCCGTGGTTGTCGGCAAAAATAGAGGAAGGATAGGCTTCGAGTGTAAACAGTGTCCCCATCAAGTCAAACGAGGTCACCAGTTCAAGACTTTGTAAGAAGTCGTTCAATAACGGAGGGACTTCATTGGATAAGACGTTGGAAACTTCGTCTTCTAGGAGGTCAGCAATGGTGCCCTCAAAAAGATTGACGATGAAGTTCAGGACGGAACCCCATCCACTCAAAGAAACATTGAGTCCGTTGATGTTCGAACTGGAACTGGCGATGCTGGTGTAGACCTGATTGTTGCTGACGTAGGGGTTGAGAAGGACCTCTGCTGTGACTGAAGACGCAGACACGCTGCCACTAAAGTCTGGGCACGGTTGCCACCAGGACCCTCCATTCAGCGGAACGTCAAGATCCATGTCGATGTTCGGCAGCGTCATGGTCAGTTTGATGTAACCATTGCTTTGAGGATCGATATCGAGCCCGATATTGCCATAGGACAGGTTGTTGACGTTCACATAGGCCGTGCACCAAGCGACACCTTGGCTGGCCAAAGGATTGGCTGGCAAAACATCGGAGAGATTGATGTTTCCGACGATATCTTCGAGGTTGTCTTCCAAAGAATTGATCCCGTTGGAACCCAAGTAGGCTTGGATGGCATCCTCTATGCCTTCATCTTTGGGTTCAAAGTTTCCAGACAACACCGCCCGAGCGTCGTTGCTGATGTTTCCATCGCTGTCGATGGCGTCGGTTTCAATGACGGTGACTCCTTCATTCAAATCTGTTTCGGTGTTGAAGGTTCCAGCGGCCTCTGGTTGAACGATCAATCCATTGACCAAAAGGGCATTCAACAGACTGTACTCTTCGATAACGGTACCGGATACTGTGGTGGTGACGTCTTCAGTCCACGTTCCCCTTGCAGGCGTGTTGACAAATAGACTGGGTCCAGAAGAGTCGATCAAAATGGGTCCATGACTGTCCACAAGTTCAGTTCCATCTTCTGCATAGGTGTTGGCGTAGAGGGTAAAGTAGCCTTCGTCGAGAAAGGTGACGATGTTGTGGCTGACTGTGGTCACCCCCATGCCTTCAGTCCAAAGGTTCCACTCGTTGTCCAAGCGATTGCCAAAACGGTCTTCGACAATCACGTCGCATTGTACTGAGTCATACTTCTCCAATTCATCCTCGGGCACAACCAGCGTGATTGAGTTTGCGCCGTCGGGGACGACTTCTAAGAACTCGGTGTCCCCAATCTCTCCATACCAAGCAGACACACCATACACATCAGCAATGGTGCTGTAGATTTGAGAAGTTGCAATTGTAAGGTCGGGACTGTCCGCGCTGAGTTCGATGACGCTGTCGATTTCTGGATCTTGTACGCGATTGCCAAAGCGATCGAGTGCCCAGACTCGATAGGGTACGTTTTCTCCTGCTTGCGCCACGCCTTTGTCCACCTGTAAGTCTAAAAATTCCACTCCAAGAGGATCGACTTCCAGCGTGAAATTTTGTTCCAGCACAATACCATCCGTATCCTCATCGCTGACAAAGTCCTCTTCAGTGGGGGTGTAGACTGCTTGAACGGTAAGGGTGTGGCTGCCACTGACAACTGGCATGAGGGTGGAGGTGGTGGTGTGTAAGTCGGCTTCAATGTCGGACGAAATTCCCCAAGTCAGATTTCGCTCGATTACAGTGCCACTTTGGTCTTGCACCTCAACGGTGTAATTTACACTGTCTCCCGCCAAGGCTGTGTCACTGGAGACTGTAGCGACTAAAGTAAGGCTCAACGGCTCTTGAACAGCATTTTCTTCGACGGGCTTAACGTCAACGGTGGTATTGCAGGCTACGGATGTAAATAGAGTGCCCCAGATGAACAGTGTTGTGTGCTGAATGAAACGACGCATAATCTCTCCCACGGACTTTGGTCGACTTACCAAAGCAAGCGACGGGGGTTGAAATATGCGGAAAGCAGAACAACCCTTGCTCTAAACAGAGTATACTACATTGGAAGATGTACCACTGTCCTTCTTTGATTTCCACTGAGAATCTTCATGGGGTGGTGTAGAATAACAGTATTGGGATTTTCTATGATGGTCAGTTTGTTTACAGCATTGTTGAGTACTGCGTCTGCAGAAGAGTTGGCTTTTGAAACCAATCAGGCGTTGGCGGTTCATTTGCCGACTGGTGGTTTGGATCAAATTGGGGTCGCACTTCGAAATGTGTTGCCGTCCTCCATCACCGTTGCCGCTGGGTCCAATGAGTTGGACTGTTCGTCGACCACTACGGCGACGTATGCTCTGGATGAGTTGGACCTGATCTTTGCGATTGATGATGTGGAGTTCATCACGCAGGATGGCTACTTGGATTTGTTGGTGACCGGTCACTTGGGTTCGTCAGAATCTACCGCGACGATCAGTGGAGATTGCAGTGTGTTGACCGATCTCAATGAGGTGTGTGCCGTTGAGTTGGGCACCACTCCTTTTACGCTATCGATGTCCATGTATATGGAACTCACCGAAAGAGGATTGCTGGTGGAGGCGGAAAGTCCGATGTTTGACGTTGCACCGATCACGAACCCCTTGACCGACTGTGTGTTGGCAGATGGTTTGGATACGGTATTGGGGCAAGACCCTTATGTTTTTTCGAACTTACTTCAAAATGCCATCGAGCCAGAATTGGATATCATTCCCCAGGTGATTCAAGACAACCTGTCTGACGTGCTGGAAACCCTTGTTGTGTCAGAAGACATCGACTTGTTGGGACGAAATTTATCGGTGCTGCTTGCCCCCTCAGATGTGCGTGTGGATGAGTCTGGAATCTTGTTGGGGTTTGGTGCCGATATCAGTGTGCCCACCAGCAATGATTGTGTCAACACCGCAGAGTGGTTGCCGCCTGCAGACGCCGCTTGGCCGGCGTTCACCGGTGAGATGTTTGTAACGGGCATGCGCTATGACATTGGTGTTTTTGTGGGTCAGCACTTTGTCAATCAAATTCTCTACGCCGTTTGGGCGTCCGAGGCTTTGTGCATCGATGTATCCGCGTTTACAGGTCTGGATTTTACTGGAGAGTTTGCCGCTGGGTTTCTCGGTGATGATTTGGCGGCTCTGATGGGCACAGCTCCCGTGACGATGAGTTTGGAGTCCCGTCAACCTTTGAACGTGGAGTTTTCTGACGATCAACCACCAATCCGAATTGCGGTCGACGGGATGGCTTTGCAAACACGCGGGACGGTCTTGGACAGAGAAGTTTTACTCCAGTCCGTTGGGTTGGGCGCTGATTTGGGTCTGTATATGGAACTCAGTGAGAATCGCTTGACTTTGGATGTGCCGATTGATTCTCAAGACTTTTTCTATACAGAGGAGTATCTAGAAATTATCGACCCGGGCTATTCAGAGGGCGTTCCAAGCCTGATTGATTTGGCATTGGGTTCGGTGATTACCGAAGGGATGTTTCCAACATTGATCTTGCCAAAGATATTGGGCATGGAACTGAGCGATATCATTTGGCAACCATCGGAAGATGGCGCTTGGCTGGGTGGCCACATCGTTTTGGACGTTGACAACATTGAATCTTCACAAATTGTTGGTTGTTCGGCAGATTCTTTGGGCTGTGATGGGGGTGGTCCCACCATTGATATTGACATCAACAACATTTTGGGGTGCGACGACACCACCGTAGGGTGCGAAGGTGGTTGTTCTCAAGCCCATAACGGACAGGTTACCATTCGACTCCCAGCCGGCCGTGTTTTTGGACTGTTGCTGATCGTGTCAGTGGTTCTGGTGCGTCGACGAGAGACCGTGGAAGGTGAACGATGAAACCGATGCAACGATTGGCGCGTTGGGTACGTCGTGAAGAATGGATACGGGACATTTTTCGCATTCAAGCGACCAATTTGCCTGAGTGGCAGCAACGCATTTTGTTCGTGGTGCGTCGACTGTTGTCTAGTTGGTTGCGCTTTCGAGACTCCCGTTCCGCTATTCAAGTGGGGGCACTCAGTTACCTCACACTAATATCCTTGGTTCCGGTGTTGGCGTTCTCTTTTTCAATTGTCAAAACTCTCGGATTGCACCAGCAACTACAAAATGATGTCATTGATCCCACGTTAAATCAATGGGTACCAACAGAACAAGCACCAGAGCTGCGTAGTGCAATTGAGCAAGTGTTGATCTTTGTAGAGAATACTGAGGTTTCTTCCTTGGGTGTCATTGGCTTGGTTGCCTTGGGGTACGCCGTGATTCGGATGCTCGGCGCAGTTGAGGTCGCCATGAACGACTTGTGGGGCGTGCGCAAGTCCAGACCATTGATGCGCAAGATTGCCGATTATCTTTCGGTAACAATTTTGGTCCCGATACTGTTGTTGATTGCTGGAACCACCTCACATTGGGTCGACTCTATCAATAGCATGTTGGGCGTGTGGTCCTCTGTTGGGTTGAAAGTGTTAGTTTTGCTATTTTTGTGGTCTGGCTTTGGCATGCTGTACTATTTGCTACCCAACACTCGAGTTAAATTCTCGGCTGCCTGGCGAGGGGGCATTTTGGGTGGCACCATTTGGTTTTGCATTCACTATGCGTTGCTTGGTTTTCAAGTTGGGGTTGCGGGATACAATGCCATCTATGCGGGGTTTTCTGCCGTGCCGGTACTGATGCTGTGGATTTACGGTGGTTGGTGGGCCATCATTATTGGTGCAACTTTTGCCGCTGGACACCAGATGAGCGAACAACACCGTCGAGACTTTGTTGGAGAAAGTGCCGGAATCCGTCACCAAGAGTTTGTGGCCCTTCGTTTAATGCTGGCCGTTGGGCATCAATATACTCAGCCGAAAACATCGTTGAGCATTGCACTGTTCGTTGAAGAGATGGAAGAAGAACAGGTGGTGGTGGATTTGGTGATCAAACAACTCGAAGACGCGGGGTTGCTTGTGCGTTCCCACAAAAAGGAAGTGGTGCTGGCAAAATCGATGACTGAGGTTCGATTGCGAGACATTCTCAACGCGCTCAAACATGACAGTGCAGACTTACACCAAGGACCGAGCTTATACGGCGAAGTTAGTGCATTGGAGTCCGACATAGGGACAGATCCCGTTCAAACATTGCTTGAAGAAGTGGAGAGGGCTTGGGCCAGTCATGCAGCGAATTACACGTTGCAAAGCCTCTGTGAACGGTTAGAAAATCCGATGGATAGAGACGATGGGCTGCCATTGAGACTGCAAACAGGATCAAACGTAGTTTCAACGGCTTCTGACTCTACATCGAACGCTGGCTAAGTGCTTTGGTGTGTAAACAGTTGATTGAATAGGGTGTATTATGTCCATTCCACCACTCAGTGTAGCTCCGATGCTCGATAGAACCGATCGACACTATCGATACTTTATGCGGTTGATCACCAAGCATACGTTGCTCTATACAGAAATGGTCACTTGTCAGTCGATTGTACATGGCAATCGGGAACGCTTGCTGGGCTATGATGAGGTAGAGCACCCTGTGTCTTTGCAGTTGGGGGGAGACGATCCCAAACTATTGGCAGAATGTGCAAAATTGGCTGAAGACTTGGGCTACGATGAAGTCAATATGAATGTTGGTTGTCCAAGTTCAAGGGTGCAATCAGGAAATTTTGGCGCTTGTTTGATGGCGCAGCCAGAGGTTGTGGCGCGTGGTTGTGAAGCGATGATGAAGGCCGTCAACATTCCAGTGACCGTCAAGCATCGTATCGGTATTGACGACATGGACCAATACGAGCACATGGCCAATTTTGTGCATGTAGTCTCACAAGTGGGTGTGAAACGCTTTACGGTACATGCTCGAAAAGCCTGGTTGCAAGGGCTGTCCCCCAAAGAGAATCGCAACATCCCTCCGTTGCGATACAATGAAGTGTACCGTCTGAAAGAAGAATTTCCCCATCTCGATATCGAGATCAACGGGGGCATCAAAACGATGCAAGAAACGGCTCAACACCTCGAAAAAGTCGATGCCGTCATGATTGGACGGGCTGCGTATGACAATCCGTGGCAGTTTGTACACGCCGACCGGCTATTTTTTGGGGATGACCACGGTTTGCCTACTCGACAAGAGGTGGCAGAGAAAATGCTGGTGTACATCGAAGAGCAACTGCAAAAAGGCGTGCGAATGATGTCGATTACTCGCCATATTTTGGGGTTGTTTGCCCATCAGCCAGGATCTCGAAAATGGAGACGCGCACTGGGAGAGGCTTCTTCACGCAAACATGCCGATCCACAACGGGTGCGAGATCTGTTGTTGTCCCCACAACTTACAAGATAAGTTCGGTGTTTTGTCATTCGAACGGTCTTGTGAATCAAGAAAATATCTGCTACTGTTAAAGTTGTGAATTTAAATGAACGTGGAGACAGAATGGCAGGACACACAGAGAGAAATGCACCATTGATTGTTGCTCTACAGGGGCGTGTGGTAGCACTCGATGTCTACACTGGTGAAGTCATTTGGCACAACGAGCTTCAAGGTAGCGGGTTGGCATCTGTTGCGTTGGCCGTCAATGATGACTGGGTGTATGCATCGGCGTCCGCAGCACGTGTTTTTTGCTTGAACCGTCAAACGGGTGAAACGGTCTGGTCTGAAAAGACGACAGGTTTGGGACGGGCCACCATTTTGCTTGAACCAGAAGAAGAAGTGCTATTTGTTGCCAAGTCTGGACACATTGATTGTTTTTCGATGGCCTATGGCGAGGTGAACTGGAGCAAAGACCTCTCGAAACTCGGTAAGAAGTCGGTGGCACTTGGACTGACGAACAACGTGATACAGGCAGACCAGTAGGTGCGGAGCCCAAGGCGTTTTCTTAGTGCCTTTGGTTTGGGGGCGTTATGTATCGGGACCTTGCCCGTAGATGCATCAGACGCTGAGTCGTTGGTGCGAACAGTGGTGCATCGCAGTCTGTCTTTTACGATTGCGTCCATCGAACTCAAGCAATATCGGATTGAGTTGGTGGCTGAACCCAGTGCACACAGACTGGCGAAATTCCACAATCCAATGTTGATGATGAACGCAGGGATGTTTCATCCAGACCATTCACCAGTTGGGTTGCAGATGATTGACGGTACAATTCTCAATCCAATCAACACCGATGATGGGCAGGGGAACTTCTTCCTGAAACCGAATGGTGTTTTTGCCATTGGCGAACAGGGTGCGGTGGTTCAGGCTACAGAGGATTTCGATGTGACTCAGTCGTGGAAGCTTGCCACCCAGTCGGGACCGCTGTTGTTGCAGGGTGGAAAGTATCATCCGAAGCTGAATCCCGACTCACCCAATTTGCACATTCGCAATGGAGTATGTGTATCAGATGGTGTCGTCCATTTTGTCATTTCCGATGAGCCAGTGCGTTTTTACGACTTGGCATCGCTCATGAAGGAGGTGCTCGGGTGTCAGGATGGGCTCTATTTGGATGGTGCAATATCTAGATTGTACCATCGGACGGAGAAGGGATGGAGTTCTAGGCTGGCTCGGAAGTCTCTTGGTAGTTGGCTTGTTGTTGGTCTTCGGTAGATGAAACTTTGCCAGATTGTACCGATTCTCTTCATAGATTGGTTCCATTTGATTTTATCGTAGGTGTCTTTTGGTTGAGGGAACGGTAAGTAGTACAACTTCAGGGTGATTTCGATGGGTGCATCTTCTTTTTTATTTGGATCTTTGTAGCGATTGTGATTCTTTTCTAACCTGTCTTGACTTTCAAAGGTGGGATAGACCAATCCAAGATGTTTATTGCGTGTCTTGTACGCTTTTGGATTGATCAGATAACTGTAAGCGAACAGTTGATACTCTTCTCCCTTAGACCGAGACTTATTTCTGCGGTCTGCATTGATTTTGTATTTTGCATCGAAGATGTACAGTTGTTCATCTGTAATGGCAACGATGTCTGCCTCAGGTGCATCACCTAAATGGCCCCATGGTTTTGCACCTGTTACAACTTCGCCTTTGGTGAATATTGAGTCCTTATCTATAAGGTATACATGAGTCAAAGCTTGCGCCAAAATACTCTCCCAGACGTCAGTCGTATTGACAAGCCACATGTACCCTCCGCTACCGGATACAGATTGGTTCATGAACACAGGCTTGTTTCGCAACAAAATCTTCGACAGGTTGACAGATGGCTCCCAAAACTGCTGCAACCGATTGAGATGGAGTCTTTGACAGGTATTGCGGGCGACTTCGAGTGGTAAACTGGTGATGTGTTGGAGTCTGGTGCGTAACCTTCGGGCTTGTGTTTTTGTTTTCTTTACAATCTTGAGATGTTTGAGGATTGGATCGTTTGGTATACACCAGCCACGATGGATTGCATCCAGTGTAGTGACTAAGACTTGATAGAGAGGAATGTTGGGAACA
>CBFICN010000135.1:0-10683 GCA_965661045.1 uncultured Myxococcota bacterium | reverse complement strand
GTGCATTGGCGGTGCTCCAATCCATGTTGATCGACACTTGCTCCAGTACAACTCCATTGAGGTCGTATACATACAGCAGTTTGTTGGTCTGCGAAAGGCTGTTGTCTCCGGTCAATGCGTAAACCACCCCCACTTCTTCATCGAGTGCGATGCCCTGAAACCACATGTCCGATACCCGCTGTGCCGATGCAATGTTGAACTCGTGTAGAGGGGAGGGGGCTATGCCCGTCACGAATCCGCTTTCAATGGCACTCTTTTCATAAATGCGAATCCAGTCGTTGTTGCTGGAATTCCCGTCTTCCGATCCCCGTACTGCCACCCATTGATTCTGAAGGCCAATTGTTGGGGTGGAATGAGACCAGCCACTGGGCAGTAGATTGTTGAGGGTTTCGATGCTCATATTGTCAGGGTTGACCCGTGTTACACCCATGTCTGACTCGGAGCCAATCCACAGCAACCGCTCTCCACTGGCGGTGTATTCGATGCTCAAATCTTGACCGTGGCCAAGTGGTATGCCTGCAGACTCTGTGTATTCTTCACAATAAAGCGAATTGCCAGATTGCAAGGAGAGTTTGTTGAGGAGGACATTCTCATACCAAGAAGACGTGTCGACGGACATCCATATCTCATCTCTTTCGACGTCGATGGCCAAGCCCTGTAGGGCATTTCCATAGTTGTTGCCAATGGGGTGTAATTCCATGACAAACTGTGGAGTGTTGGAGAGATTCACTCGACGGTCGTCGATTCCGTCGAAATTGCCGTCGTAGTCATTTGCAGCATCGCAGTTCTGATCGATTCCGTCGTACCAAATCTCGTTGGCAGTTGGATGGATGGTTGGGTCAGAATCATCGCAGTCGGTGTCATTGTCAGCGTACCCAGTCGGCTGTGAACAAGCGTAGGTTATTCCAGTATCCACCCCAAAACCATCCCCATCGTTGTCGACATACCAAGGCAGCGCATCGACTGGCGTGGGACCATCGACAGTGCCATCGCAATCATTGTCAACACCGTCACAGTATTCATCACCCGGTATGTTGGGGTTTCCATCGTCGCAGTCCCCGTCATTTTCTGTAAGTCCATCTCCGTCGTCATCCACATTCAGTGGATCCATCCCCGTATCCGTGTCTTCAGTATCTTCGGTATCTTCGGTATCTTGCGTGTCATCAGTGTCCTGAGGGCTGTCTGTATCCGCAGTCCCTCCAGTGTCTTGTATTGATCCCGTGTCTTCTGAATCTGTATCTTCACTGAGATTTCCAGTATCTTCGGTGTCTACATCATCACATGTTTCATTTAGGCAAACTGTTTCTTCTTTTGGACTCGTGCAAGCCATCCACAACCAAATTGACATCATCATTTCTCCCGTGATAATTTTAGTTTAGCAAATTAGGTAGTAAAGTATTGAATCAACGGTCTGGGTTGACAATTTATCATTCATCAAAGTGTTGTTTGATCATGTGTTTTGAAGAGTGTATGATGACTTTTTTGGGTTTGAGGAAATCATCATGTTGTTCATGCAATTCGTTGTACAGCGTTCGTGACATTCGAATCTGTATTTGGACAGACGGACTATTGTCTGAACCATAGATGTCCAAATGACATTTGTCCGTTGAATGGTGTCCAGATTCAAAGCAAGGGATATTCTTCATCAAATCAAAATCTAGATTTTCAACCATTTCTTTGACTACGTCTAGGTCTTGAAAGGGAAAGGAACGCGAGACCATCAATTCCAATGGGGTCTCTGTATGTTCGCAGTAGAATTGTTGTTTTAGTAGTCTGGTTGTTCGATGCATTGCCAGTAAACTCGATGTAGCAACTACAATTCCAATTACATTGAAGGGTAGGTCTATGATGTAGAAACCAATATTCACCAAGCATGAAATCGGAATCATCATGGCTACAAAGACCGGTTGCCGAATGCGTAGTCGCTTTGCAAAGTCCACATAGGCTTGGCTGATTGCATAGTGGGTCAGACCCATCATCATGGTGAATATCACTGTGGGGGCTGGTGCCATCAAAAAACTGGTTAGGACGGTCATCATGAATTGAAATATCACCACCATTCCCGTGTAAATCAACAACAGGCAAATACTTCGCAACGGTACGCTTGCCTCGTCGGCATACTCAACGATGGCCTCGTGAATTTTATCCGTGGAAGGTTCGTCTAGAACAGTGGGGTATTTCTCGAGTGGGGGTGTTGAGATGGCAGTTGGGGAAACATCCATTTCTTGTGTACAATCAAAACTTTTTGAGAATATGCGCCATGTGTTTGGGCTTGGAATACCGATGACCCCCAACCATTTTTCCAGTGTGGATTCACAGTGTATGAACACTTCTATGATTCGTGTGTTGCCATAATATGATTCGTATACAACCGCTTCGGCATAGTGTTGTTTGAGGTTGTCGTTGTTGAGTGATCGAATGCCAGTCACATCATTGATGTTGGATAGCTGAAGGCAGAATTGTAGATGCTCCAAAGGGAGTTTGATGGAGGGTCTTTTGTGAAGGGCAACCCCCGCTTGGTTACAAAACCGCATGTTGTCGACAAATTGATTGGACAGCCAAATATGGGAAGCAACAGACAATACATACCCAAGAAATAATACAACCCCATTGCCGGGTTTTATCCCAAAGTAGAACTCAGCGAGTAAGACGAAGAGAACGAGAAAATAGAAATTGCCCAATCCAGCAAGTCCATTGAAAAATCGAAGTGCACTGAGTGTTCTATTCATAAACGCCCTCGAAATCCCCCAACTGCAGACAACAGTGTAGGTGACACTGGAGAGAAACATTGAACTGATGTGTTCGATTTCAAAGTCAAATCCGAAGGCAAGACCTGTGAAATATGGAATCACAATACCGATCACCATAAAAAATACTGTCACAAAGCCCATCCACAAAAAGAACGGAACGGAGGAGGACGAACGCTTCATGAAGGCTTTTGAAACAGCAGGGAAGTGTTCACGATAGTGTTCAATCGTTTTGTCACCAATCCGCGTTGGTTTCAATGAGTCATGTTCTGTTTGGGAAAAATGACGCTGGATACCAATAGACATAGAGCCCTCAAAGTGTAGAGATACTCTATCAATGTATATTGTCTTAAATTTCAGACAAAAATATTGGTTATTCAGTTTGTTGTCGCTTTTGTATGGTAAACACAACTCTGCGATTGAGGTGTCGTCCATCCTGTGTGGCATTGTCGGCAATCGGTTGCGTTGGACCATACCCTTTGGCAATTACCCTTTCTGGGGCTACTCCATGCGCCACGAGATAAGCACGGACAGCATCGGCTCTTTGTTGAGACAAGCGTAGGTTGTTTGTTTCAGAACCTTGATTGTCAGTGTGCCCTTCAATTTCGACGACTTGAATGGTTGTATGGTGATTGAGTATCTCGGAAACTTCATCCAGCAATGTGTGTGAACGTTGGGAGATATTGGCTGACCCCGTATCAAAATAGATCTTGTCTGGCAGTTTGAGGTTGGTATCGACTGTGTGTTCGATCATTTTCAAATGGACAATGTGTACACTGTCATCGATGATGGAAATGGTTTCTTTGTAGGGTCGATAGCCAGACGCCCGAACGATAATTGGATGTTCTCCGGCAAGAAGTGGAACAACAACACCAGCTGTCTTGTGTGGCATTCCGACTTCTGAGTCGATGGTCCACGTTGCGTGTGGTATTTCCTCGTCTTCTTCATTCAGCGCAATGAGTTGTAAAGACCCCATGACGGGAAGGTTCTTTGTCTCCACACTGTCTAAGACCTCTTTGTCGAAGTTCTCTGATACATCCATCCTCAATTTGCTGGTGTTGTTCTTCAGTGTTCCAAATCCAGCACTTTGAAAAGTTTCCACTGCGATTCCTCGGTCTAGTTCCATCGTGGAAACCGTCTCAGAAATGGGGAGGCTCAAATTTGCTTCGGGGCATCCATCCCAATCGTGGTACCCGTCTTGGTCTTCAGGATCAGTTAGGCACAGATCGGTATTGTCCGGTATACCATCGTTGTCCAAGTCCTTCATTCCATTCGGAGTATGTCGAACGGTCACAGAGAGGTTCCAGTCCATTGTTTCTGGGAGAGAGTCCCTCAGTGTTTTCTGGAATGCAAGGTGAACCGTTTGATTGGCTCCCCGAACGTACGTGCCCAGACCCCACTGGAGTTGTAATTGTTCGGTTCTATATTGGGTCAGCACTTCGCTGGTGATGCCAAGACGATTGACAATGAGTGGGCTTGCCGTACCCATTCCGGCAAACAGGCCATTGTAATTGTTTCGAGAACCTGTGGTGGAAATGTATTGGTAGCCACCATTCAAGGTGAGTGTGTGTTCTTGTACAGTGTGTTCAGTCGTTCCCAAAACACGATACCGAGTTCCACCAATGCTGTGGGTTTCCTCGTTGAGAGGGGCACTCACTTGAAGGGTGATGGCACTCGGCAGTGACATTGGAAGAAGATACTTTACATCGATTGTGGCTTGAGTCAAATGGCTGCGTTTGAAGGCATCGTTGGATGGGCTGACCTGAAAGAGTGTTGGCAACTGAAGTGCTGTGCGCAGTGCACCAAGGCTGTATCCAACTGTTGGGGTTGCTGTTGTAAGGAATGTGCTTTGGGTGGTCCAAATTCTTGAAAGTACAATTTGTCGCTGTAGGGTTTGCTGTTCCCCTAGCAGTGGACGTTCAATGTTCGTGTAGACCGTACTGTTTATAGCTGGTGACCAAGGAGACTCCGCAGTCAACCCAACGTCTGCCATGCCGTAGGAAATGAATAATGTAAGTAAACTCAGCATTCTGTCTCTCCGGATTGTGACGCATGTTCTTCGAGTTGATCAGTGTTGGATGTTTCCAACCATTCGTATCGAGTGTAGAGCCACATCAACGTCATCAGCGACGCAGTGATGGTGGGACCAAGCTCCAACACCCATCCATCCATGTAAACAAAAAGTACATAGCCAACTCCGACGGAGAAGAGAACACCAGCCAGCCAAACACCCGTTTGCCAAACAATGGGGATTTTACGGTATAGAGCAACGGTTAGCAGGATACTGATTGGAATGAGCAGAAGGTTGAGCCACCAAGGCATGAAATGAACCCGACGTCCAGACAAAAGCGCGTCCATGAGTTGTGCTTGTATTCTGACACCGGCCATGTCGTGCTTTTTGAACAGTGGGAATGAGTATGTGGTGGGATATCGGTCTGCATCCGTCTGCCCCAGTTTGTCCACTCTACCAACCACCACCAGTTTGTCTTTGAGTTTGTTGGTGACAGAGTCTGGAAATTCTGTGGGGGGGAGTTGTTCATTTGGGATGCCAAGCCGTCTGAATGTTTCTCTCTCTGCTCTCAACATCAACAGTGTCGAGGCGGGAAGAAACGGAAGCGAATCATTTTTTTCCGAGCCCATATGGTGCAACCAAAAATCTTGGTGTAGTTTGGTTTGGAATGGGGGAAGCTCAGAAACAGAATGTGCATCACAGTCCAGTTGTCCTTTCTCCACACGACAACCGTCTTTTAATTCCCGCAGCAGGGTATTGAAATTGGCAGTGTCTGAACCTTCGAGTGCCCGATGGAGCCAAGCACCGGCTAAGGAAAGGGAGGGGGAAATGACTTCCTCTCTGGCACCAACGATGGTGTCTGGCCACTGTCCTTGAATGGAACTGCGTTGATACAACTGTGCCAAGTGCACACCTCGAAAAATCAAATCTCCTGTAAACAGCATGGGTTCGGTAAAGAACAAATTTGCTTGGGCAGGATAAATGGCTGGGGTGTCATAGCCCCTCAATGTTGGGGTGATGCCCTTGGCAAAGAGTCTCCCCGTACGAGGTTGAGTGACAGTGGACTGCTCTGCTCCAATAACCGCCCCATGCTTCGTCGCAGCTTCTGCAAGGGCATCATCATTCTCTTGGGGAGAGTCCAATAAGACATCCAAAACGATGGTTCTGGCCCCGGCATCATTCAATGCGCTCACCAGTACTGCGAGCAGGTCCCTGGGCGTCACTTCTGGCTCAGGGTTGTTGGCGTCCCAAAGGTATAGAGCCTCTGGTCCAATTGTGACCAACGACACCTCTTCACTGGACTCAGAGGGCGCTGCTAGATTGGCGTAGATGTCGAGAAAGAGTCCTCCAAAAGCAGTGAACCCAAGAATCGTTCCAAGTATGGTGGTTGCGATTCCACCAAACAAGGAGTGTGCAATCATTTCCATCATGAGGGCGGCGAATTGGTCGTTGCTTCGCTGTTTGTGCCGTTGCTCTCCCTTGATGACCTTTTCAAAGATGCTCCTGAACAGGAAAGACTTATTCTTCATGGATGACCCATACACTCTCAGTGTAACTGTTCTTGAGTGTTTTTACTGATTCATCTTGAGGGCTGTTCATCAATGCCTGGTCAATTTTGGCAAACGCTTCGGACCACAAACCATATTGCCACAGGATTCCGACTTCAATGGACAGTTGATCTACTGGAGACATTGACGTCGACAGTGTGTTGGCTTCCGCAAGGGCGTTTGAGACAGTGTGTTGTTCTTCTTTGCTCAATACCTCAAACCCAAAGTATTGTCCATCGACTTTGATGGCGTATTCCCCAGCGGTCAATTCCTCTCCAGAATAGGACAATCTACGACTGTTCGAGGGGATGTCCTCAGACCAAAGTACCGTGAATCCATCCAGTTGCACCAGTTCTATCTTGCCGGTTGGGCATTTTGTGCACTGCCACTGTAAACCATCGAGCGTGCGCACAAAGGTGTCTGGAATTGGGGTGGTTAGCATCATGCCATTTGCACTTCGAGTTGCCCCAACATTGGCCGCCGAATTTTGTCGGCTCAGGGCAGTGCTCAGTGCACTTTCTTGTCCGGCTACATCTTCAGAGCCGACCGACTGTGCTGTGGTGAATTGTTTGGGACCAACCACCTGTTCGGCTTTTCCAGCAGCCACAACCGTTGCCAGACCACCATCGGGAACATGAAGCGTTTGGCCATCGAGCAAAGCAAAGGTGGTCTTTGGGGCTGCACTTTTCTTTCCGGCGTTTTCAACGAGAACTTCGCCAGTCGTACGCGTTACGAGCATGGGGGCAGCATGGACATATTGTGACATCAGTACAAGCAAGATGGATGACAGCATGAAAACTCCAAAGTGAACACAGTAAATTATCCCTTGTCCAAATGTATTGCAGTGCGATACATATTTCCACTAGGTTGGAGTGTGTATATTGAATGGTGTATTCGTTGGATTGTATTTGTTTGCCTGTGGGGTCGGTCACACTTCGAAGGTTGACTGGTTGGATGCCACCCCACAGTCTATGGAGTTTCAGCACTCTTTGATCGATATACAAGGGATTGAACAGGCGACAGAGCGCTTGGAAGCCTTGCGATTTTTGTACCAGAGTGCTGAAGAAACATTGGGAGCAACCCACTCCACCAGTTTGGTTATTCAGCATGAACTGGCTGTTGAGTTGATGGATGTAGACACAGGTGAAGCACTTGAACAGGTACAGATTGGCATCGACACCCTCGAACAAGAAATGCACAACACTGAACTTTATCGAGCAATGCTCTTTACCCGTTCAATTCTGTTGCAAAAACGCCATCGCTACCAAGAGGCACACGAGACCTTGCTGACACTGGTGGAGGCGCAACAAGGGCTTGGACTTCGATATCATGGTAGGATAGAACCACTCAATTCGCTGGTTGATGTGTCGGTGTTGCTGTCAAAGTTTGAGCAGGCCGAAGAGGCGCTGAAGGTACTGATCCGGTTGCATCGGACCCAGAATGGGCGTCAACATCCTGAAACTTGGAATGCGGTGTCCAAGCTTGGGATGTTGTATGTAGAGACAGGGCAATACGACAAAGGTAAACGCACCTTAGAGGATGCATTGCGTCAACAAGAAGGGCTCTTTGGCAGTGAGCATCCGACAGTGTTGTTGACCCAGCATCATTTGGGCTTTCTGTATCGCGAGATTGGAGAGACGGAAACTTCTCTGGAATATTTAGAGTTCGTTTTGTCAAAGCGGCGGCGTATTTTGGGCGATGAGCATCCGGATACCGTTGCCTCTATGAACAATTTGGCATTGCTCTATCAACAGATGGGGCAAACTCCGAAGTCAGAAGCATTGTTTGACGAAGCTTTGCACGTGCTTCAAGCGCATGTAGACTTGAACCATCCCACTATCATTTCGACCATGAGTAATTTGGCGCAGCTTTATGCGGATGAAGAAAGACTCATCGATTCCAAACAACTTTTAGAGCAAGTTTTGGACTATGAACAGGCAATTTTTGACCCCACTCATCCGGACCTCATCTTGAATACCCAAAACTTGTCGATGGTGTATAGCAAACTCGGTGAGTACGAGCGTTCAGAAGAATTGTTGCGACGTGCCATCGCTCAAATCGATCACAGTCCGCTGTTTGACCATCCACGAAGGTGGGTGTTGGAATCCAACTTGGGTACAGTGTTGATACACCGCTCTAAGTTTGACGAGGCTCAAGTGTTGTTGGCGTCTGTGTTGGAGCGACAAACAGACGGGCTTGGTCCCAGTCACCCACAGACCTTATCCACCCGTCTGACCTTGGCCAATTTAGCCATGCAAGCGGGAGAGTTTGACGGTTCTACTTTGTTGATAGATGAAGCATTGAAACTCGCGAAAGAGCACCACAGCCTTGAGCACCCAGTGTACCTTGAGTCATTGCAAAGTCGAGCATTGCTCAAACTCAATCAAGGATTGGACAGTGAGGCCAAAGCAGACTTTGATCGGATTCTCGATATTCAGCGACAGATTTTGGGAGAAGCGCATTTCAAGACTGTTCAAACGATGCGCAACATTGGCTGGCTGTATCAATCCCAAGGACAATACGCCATCGCCGAGGGGTTGTTTGTAGAGACTCTTGGCGTCCAACGAGACTCAATGGGGGAGACTCATCCTGAGGTTCTCAAAACACAGACTGCCTTGGCGGGTTTGTACGAACTCCAAGGGGAGTACGTAAAGGCAGAAGCCTTGATGTTGACGGTGGTGCACACAACTCGTGGAGTGTTTGGAGCAACCCATCCAACCCATCTCACTGCGATGATGGGGCTGGCATCTTTATACGCATCTCAAGGACGATACACAGAAAGTTTGGATTTGTATTCTTACACCTCCAGGACATTTGAAGCCTTGGTTGGCAAAGAGCATTCATGCACCATTGAAAGTTTAAATGGACAGGCCTCAACCCTTGTCAAAAAGGGAGAATATGAAGCCGCTACACCCATCCTAGAACAGGTTGTTCAACGTGCGACTGCACTATATGGACAAGATCACCCCAATACGCTTTTGGCATTGGGGGCGTTGGGTAGCAATCTACAAGCCACTGATAAGTTTGACGAAGCACTACCCGTTTTGGAAAGTGTGTTGCTTCAACAGTCGAATACTTTGGGGGATGAACACCCTTCGGTGTTGGTGTCCAAGTCGAATTTGGCAACTGTGTACACTGAAATGAACCGCTATGAGGACGCCGAACGGCTACTTCAAGAGGTCTTTGCTTCACAACAAGCACTGTTTGGGTCTGTGCATCCGAGTACGATCGATACCATGCGCAATCAAGTACGGTTGTATGCAAATCTGAAAGATGTAGCGTCGGTATTGTCGGTGGCTGAACAATTGGTTTCTGCAGAACGTCAATTTCTATCCCGAAATGCCGCTGGTTCAGAGTCGACCCGCAGACAGTTTTACCAAACTTTTGAAGACACAACCCACATGTTGTTGACCTTTGTACTCGATCAAGCTCCTGAAGATGCGGAGGCGAAACGGTTTGCCTTCAACCTCTGGACAGAGAGACAGGGAAAGGTTCTTGAAGATCAGATTGATATGCAGGCTGTATTGGCCAACAGGTCCAATCCCAATCTGAGTCGATTGCTGGCTCGTCGCAAGCAACTGTTGATTCAAGATGCCGACGTGCGAAACAGAATCTCTGAGGCGGCATCTAGGTTGAAACTGGCCTCTATTCAACAAGAACTATCCAGTATTGAAACGGAGATTAGCCGTGAGTCTAAGGCCTATGCTGACTTGGTTGGACAACAGTCCACTGTGGACTTCTCGGAACATTTGCAAAACAAAACCTTGATTCAGTATGCCATTTTGTCGCCACAGTCTCAAGATGGACAAGAAATACTCGCAGCTTTTGTATTTTCCAACGAAAAGATTTCCTTAACGCGATTGGGACCGTTGGAGGACTTGGCGGAAAAGGTTCAAGCACTTCGACAAACCCGTTCAAAAGTACTGGGTCGAGACCTGTATCGTCGATTGGTGGCACCGTTGGAAGACAACATTGGCACCCAAGATGTGTTTCTTGTACCGGATGGAATACTCAACCTATTGCCTTTTGAACTGCTGAAGGATTCAAATGAACAGTATTGGTTTGATTCGGTTCACTTGACCTATTTGGGGTCTGCAAAGGACTTGGATCGGTTTGAGAACGGCACCTCGATGACAGAAATAGACAACGGTGTCGTGATTGCCAATCCCAATTTTCAGAATTCGGAATGGGGTGCACTTCCAAATACGGTTGGTGAAGCCAAACTGTTGTCGAGGCTGTATCCGAACACGAAACTCCTATTGTCTAACGACGCGACCTTGGATCAAGTTAGGGCTTTGTCTGGTCCAACCTTGTTGCACATTGCCACTCACGGTTTTGTACAAGCAGACGACCCGCGCAGTGATGCCGACAACAACCC
>CBFICN010000134.1:0-10729 GCA_965661045.1 uncultured Myxococcota bacterium | reverse complement strand
GAACATCTCTCTCAACGTACTGCGTCGACACATCCACTGGAACAAGAGTGCAGTCGAACTGCGTCACCTACTCGACGATATTGGCATCGAAGTCAAGCGACTCGAAGAGTCAGAAGGAGGCGATGTCATCTTTGGATTGGAACTCCTTGCCAACCGTGGGGACCATCATTGTTATATGGGGATCGCAAGAGAAATCTCTGGTCGAACCGGCGCGAAGATTTGTGGTCCGTTGACCACTGTCTTGCAAGTTGGAGAAGGCTACCCCGTCATCAACGAGACTGACTATTGCTTACGGTATACGGCAACCACAATGACGCTGGGCGGCACTCAGGAACCGTTGTCCTCGATTGACTTGGAGCCGCTGGATGCTGCGGGAATCCACTCTTTGACAGCCCCTGTGGACGCCACCAATCTATCCAATATTGAGATTGGTCAACCAACACATGTGTTTGACGCTGACAAAGTAATGGGGACCATTCGGATTCGATTGAGTCACGCTGGAGAACAGGCTTGGCTGCTCTTTGAAGAGGGTCCACGTGAGATACCAGAGGGGACCATCGTAATTGTAGATGATGCAAAGATTCTCGCAATCGCCGGTGTAATCGGTTGTGAAGATTCGAAGACAACCGAAGAAACAACCAGTATTATTATTGAGTCTGCTTGTTTTGATCCGGTTAAAGTTCGCAAAGCCGCTCGTGCGTTGGGTGTGCACACAGACGCCTCTGCACGGTTTGAAAGAGGAGCCGATCCAGAACTGTCTGTTGTGGGGGCTGGTCGAGTGGTGGAATTGCTCTCGACTGTAGGGTGGACGTTGACTGGAGACACCACTCAAGTCGGATCATGGCAGCCATCAGAGCAGACGATTGCTTTGGAAGTGTCTGAACTCAATCGATTTTTGGGTACCGATCTGTCGACAGCAGACGTTCAGTCAAGGTTGGCACGCTACGGATTTGTACTGGAGTCGGCAGGCACATCGAGTTTTCATGTCACTGTGCCCACACACAGAATTTGGGATGTACACACCGTCTTTGATTTGTATGAAGAAGTTGCAAAGTCTGTGGGCTACAACAGCATTCCAACCACATTGCCAAAAATTGACAAAGGGGCACTGCCCTCTCAGTTCGAACAGCATCGAGACGTGGTGGAATCCATTTTGTTGGGAGCGGGATTCTTTGAGGTGATTACCGATGGCTTTTACGGGAGAACCGATTTTGACAAACTGAAACTCTCTGCAGATCACGCGTTGCAGCACCATGTTGAAACCCAGAATTCACTGGACAAAGGCTATTCGTTGCTCAAGAACAATTGCGTTCTTCAAGCCGTTGACTGTGTTCGTAAAAACAAGCATCGAGGCTTACAAAACTTAAAAGTCTATGAGTGGACACGAACCTTTCACCTCAATCCAGAAGCCGACAACGGTGTGTGTGACGAACGCCTAAAACTGTGGGCAGTGGTTTCCGGAGCGGAAAGGACACAGACTTGGCAAGGCAAAGCACCGATGGCCTCGCCACTCTACCTCAAAGGATTGGTATCAGAGATTGGAATCCAATTGGGGCTGGACTTCCAGATGAAAGTAGAAAAGGACACCCATTTGGTGGCACCGCTCTTGCATCCACATCGTCAAGCCAGTATTTGGTTGGACGGAGAGTGTGTCGGAATAATTGGGGAGTTCCACCCTCAAATATGTACAGACTTTAAGATCAAACGCGTGCGACCTTGTTATTTCGAACTCGATCAGTCCGTTTTACGCAAGGGTACCAAATCTGTGGCATATCAACTTCCATCAGTACACCAACCGCTGACGAGAACGGTGGCATTTTCGTTGCCTGGTCAAGTTCAAGCGTTCGAGGTTCAGGAGACGTTGGCTTCTGTTGGCGCATCGGTTTCCATTGTGGACTTGTTTCAGTTTGAAGATGAGGCAGGACCACAACGAGCCATTACTTTTGAGATGGTGTTCTCCAACGATGCGGGATCCTTGACCGCAGAAGTCTGCAATCAACAACTCCAAGCGGCGATGGAATCCGTCCTCATCACCTTTGCCGACCGAGGGGTACAGCATCGATAAAGGTCGTCGTTGTTGCCCCAAGTCACGTTTGTGCCCATTCTTCAAAAATCGTTTCAGTTTCGACTGTGTCCGAAATTGGTGGTCAAATATGTTAAAGTTCATAACTATTGTGTAACCCAATTGTCTTCTGGAGATTCAATGGACTGGTTTTCTCAACTTTTTGGCTTTCGTGAAACTCCGGACGCCGTACGGCAACACATAACTGTGGATGGGGAATGGATGACATCGGCTGTCAATGGTGCTCGATTTCGTTCGGGGACGTTGACCATACCGAACTTACTGGGACTCAAATCGCGAACAGACTCGAGTCTGCAGGTTCCAAAATCCAGGACCACCGTTCGTGAAATGGTCGCGAATGTCCAAGATCTTCATGCTGATCCAAACAATCGACAGGCCATTTTTCAAGTCGCTTCTCAATGCAACCTGCTTGAGATGGTTGGTCCCAGTGTTCGACCTGAAGAGGGGGTTACGCGATATGTATACGATCGAACACAAGGTCCGGCCTGTGCGATTGCGTGTGGGCCAGGTACAGTCTATCGAAATTACTTTGTCCCACTTGAAGACCAAACTGGAAAGGTTCAAACTGGACAAAGTGCCCTGTTTCAAGTGGATACGATGAAGGAACTTCACACGACCTTTGGTGGTGATGTGTGGGAGATGAGAAATGGCTACTTGCTCGCCAGTTCTACCGGATTGCACAGCATTGCTTCTGGAATTTCGACAGACAATCGAACATCCTTGATGGATATGGTTCGGATTGGTGTACACCGCAATGTACAAGTTACGTTGGAAAATGCGCTCGATAACCACATCGTTCATCAATTGTATTGTTCTGCGATGCCTGTGGCTTACTCGGGGCATTCATCGTCAGAGTGGGAGGCACTGGGTACGTTGGTTTTGGACGCGGCGTATGAATTGACCTTGCGAACGGCTGTGGAAAATGCTGAGCAAACTGGTCAACGCACTGTCTTTTTGACCTTGTTGGGTGGAGGCGCTTTTGGCAACCCTACCCCGTGGATTGTCAATGCCATTTTGAGGGCTCTAAAAGTGGTTGAATACGCTGGGCTCGATGTTGTCGTTGTGAGTTATGGTCGTTCAAAGCCTGTTGTTCAAGAGTTGATCAACCATTGGGAAGCCTAATTGTCTTTGGTCTGGAAGTGGGTCAATCCGACATTTGTCTACGAAATTTTATTGACTGTATCAGAAATTGTTCATGGTTGTGGGCGCAATCGGTTAATCAGTTTCAGATTTTGATCCTTATGGAGTGTAAAAATGATAGTTCTGTTGTCCTTGGCTTGTTTTCACAAGCCACCGGTTGTGGAAAGCAACCTCAAGCCGGTTGCTGAAGAAACGATGAAGATTGCTCATCCGACCGCTACACTGCTTGAATACAACATCGTTGCAACCGAAACATCTTCTAGCAAAGGGCGCTATGCAGATGTTCAAATGCGGTATCAACCTTTATTGCAGGACCCTGCTAGTTTGACAGTTCGATACTATGTTTTGAGTACCGACCCTTGTCGGATTGATGTAGAACTGCTATCGGATACGGGACTGATTCCACCTGTTTTGTTGAATGAATGGGCGTCGGAATCTTCTTTGAGCGCATTGGTTTGCGAAACACAATCAAAACAATAGGGAGTTTACTATGAAATATTTATCCATCGCATTGCTGACAGTTGCCTGTTCTGGAGATGCACCGACCGAATCTACAGACAAAGACAACTCTTCGACTGAGCAAGTGCAAAAGCCTGTTGACAACAAAGGGGCCGCCGAAGGTCACGACGGTATGAAACACGGTGACGATCATGGAAAAGTGGACGCAGGTGCACACATTGGGCCGGTTCCAGAAGGTGCCAAAGTGTTCTTCGTAGAGCCAAAAGATGGGGCGACGGTAACGTCTCCCGTCAAGATTCAAATGGGTGTCGAAGGCATGGAAGTCAAGCCGGCAGGAAAGATTCAAGACGGTTCTGGACACCACCACATCGTCATTGACTCTGACCCAGTTGCCAAAGGTACATTGGTTCCAGCAGATGACAAGCACAAGCACTTCGGTAAGGGACAAACGGAAACAGAGTTACAACTTGCTCCGGGTCAACACACGTTGCAACTTCAGTTTGCAAATGGTGTACACCTTTCCTATGGTGAACAGATGAGTGCCAAGATCACAATCACTGTTGAATAAGGCATTGTACGTTGAAAACGAGCGTCGTCTAGTACGGCGCTTTGTTGTTTTAGAGTGAATTCGTCTTTGTTTTCAATCAAGGTTCAATCAATGCGGCGGTTTCTTGCCAAAGAGCGGAGAGTCTATCGAGGAGAGCCGTTTTGGACTTGGCAATGTCCGTTCTATTTTGAATGGTACAAGTGGCTTCAAAATAGAACTTGATCTTCGGTTCTGTACCACTGGGACGGACAATGATTCGGTCTTGGTTTTCCAACCAAAAGACGAGAACGTTGCTTGAAGGCATGTCGTCAATCGGACTCCGTTTGATTGTAGTGTCCTGAATGTGGCAGCGTTCAAGCGCGAGGTAGTCTTCTCGCTGAATCACTAGAGAACCGACGATTTTGGTTGGTGGAGAATGACGCAACTGATTCATGATGGCGTTGATTTCTGTAGCGCCCGATAAGCCGGGCTTTTTGATCGAATGTTGAGACGACACAGAGAGTCCATGTCGTAAGGCAATGTCATCCAATACATCCCACAGAGTTTTGCCTTGGCTATGGTAGTGAGAAATGGCATCTGCCATCAAGAGCAGAGCCGATACACCATCCTTGTCTTGAACCACCCCTCCGAGAGAATAGCCCAGTGCTTCTTCGTACCCAAGCAAAAGAGGGTGCCCAGTTTTGTCAAAGTGTTTCATCCCAGCATTGGCCAACCATTTAAATCCAGTCAGGGTATGGGTGTACTGAACTCCAAGTGTGTTTGCCATCTTGCGCAACAAGGAAGAAGAAACAATGGTGTTTGCAAACAGGGATTGTTCGGACAGTTCAGTCGTCTCTGAAAAGTAGTGTGCAAAAATCAATCCTACTTGATCACCAGTGAGTCGTATCCAAGTGCCATCGGAAGATGGGAGCGCCACAGCCAGCCTATCTGCATCTGGATCGTTTGCCAAAATGGCATCGGTGGGTGAACGCTCGGCTTCTAAGATGGCATAATGTAGCGCGTCGGGTTCTTCAGGATTGGGGAACCGCGTGGTGGGAAACTTCCCATCTGGCTCAGCCTGTTCCGGCACAACTCTCCACTGGTGCCCCGCTTCATCCAATGCTCTTTGGACAGCGAAGCCACCGACTCCGTGCATTGGTGTATACACGAAATGTGCACCGGTAGTTTGTGTCACCCGCAGTGTTTGTATTGCGTTGAAATACGCGTCCATCAATGCGGACGGTGGTTCAGGGTGTGCGGTATTGGAAATGTGCGTCTGGTGAACAGTCTGTGTTGCGATGTTGTTGATGGCGTTTGCGATGTCTCTGTCGGTTGGTGGAATGATTTGGGCACCATTTTTCCAGTACACCTTGAATCCATTGTCGGGAGCTGGGTTGTGAGACGCTGTAATTACCACGCCCACGGTGGTTTTGAGCCACAACACCCCATAGGCAACTAGGGGAGTGGGAACGGGCTCTGTAAAAAGATATACCTCAAAGCCCTCATGGGATAAGACATCTGCGACATCTTGGGCAAATTGCCGAGAGTCGATACGTGCATCAAAACCAATGATGGCTGTTTTGTGGAGGCCTTGGTTGGAGACATGGTGGGCAATGCCCAGGGCCGTTTGTTGAACCAGACCGCGATTCATCCTGTTGGGACCGGGACCCACTGTGCCTCTCAGACCGGCTGTACCAAACTGCAGGCGGGTAGAAAAATATTCAGACAACTCAGTCCACGACGCCTCGTTCAACCATTGCTGTATTTGGTGCTGATGTGCGGGTGTGTTGTCAATTTCTAGCCATTGTGAAGCGCGCAACTTCAGTTCATCTTTGCTTGGTGTAGACATGAACATACCGGGGGTTGCCATCCCACAGAGCGAAAAAGTTTTCTTTGTGGGGGTGCTGTGTTTATTTTGACATCGAGTCACAATGCGCCCGATGTGTCTAACTGTTTCTTAATTTCTTATTGCCTGCAGGTAATTAGCCATTTGCATTGCAGCGTTCGATACCGGCTCGCAATCGAGCAATGGAGGTTTCCTTGCCCAAAATCTCCATGACTTCAAACAGGCCAGGGCCTCCACCAACACCACACAGCGCAATCCGCATTGGGAAAAATATTTGGTTGATTTTGAACTTCTTTCCTGTGGCTTCTTTGAAGATGGGTCGATAATCTACACCCCATTGCTTGCTGACGGGCTCCAAATTTTCTGCGGTGTACTCGGATGCATCCAAACTTTCTAAGTAGTCTGTGTATGCGGTCAGTGGCGCGCTGTGTCGTCCTTGTAGAGCTTTGGCGGCAGCCTCGTCATCCACGGTGAAGTCCGCAGCGTCTACAAAGTAAAAGGCCAGTTTTTTAGCAAGTTCCACCAAGGTTTGCGCACGTTCTTGCATCGATGCGACGGCAGGTAAGAGTTTGTCTTCTGGGATCGTGTAATTGTTGGCTGTGCTGTGGGCGTCAATGAATGGACGTGCTCGATTCAACAATTCTTCCGTGCTTAAGCGCATCATCCACTGTTGATTGCACCACAGTAACTTTTGCATGTCCCATTTTGCACCGGCTTTGTTGATTTGTGAGAGTTCAAATACTTCGATGACCTCCTGTGGTGTGAAGATTTCCATGTCTCCACAAGCCCATCCGAGTCGGGTCAGGTAGTTGAACAGTGCTTCTTTTAAGATTCCCATTTCACGATAGAGTCCCACTGCGGTTGCGCCATGACGCTTGGACAATCGTTTGCCATCGTCTCCCAAGATCATCGGAACATGAGCGAAATCGGGTGCTTCCTTTCCCAAGGCTTGGTACAACAGTACTTGTTTTGGTGTGTTGTTGAGGTGGTCATCGCCACGCAACACCAATGAGATGTTCATTCCCAAGTCGTCCACAACGCAGACGAAGTTGTACGTTGGAGAGCCATCTGAACGACGCAAAATAAAGTCGTCGAGTTCCTTGTTTTGAAAGACGGTGCGGCCTTTGATTTTGTCGTTGACAATCGTTTCACCATCGAGTGGCGTCTTCAAGCGAATAACGTGTACACCACAGTCGGGACCCAGATTGGCGTTGCGGTAGCGGTTGTCGTACATCATCTTCTCTCCGCGAGCCTTTTGACCTGCTCGAAGCTCGTCCAACTCTTCTGAAGTGGCTGTACATCGATAGGCCTTTCCCTCTGCTAGCAACTGTTCGATGACGACATTGTAGCGATCAAACCGCTCACTTTGGCGGTATGGACCAAAGTCTCCACCAACGGAGGGACCTTCTTGCCAGTCCAAGTCCAACCAGCCCATGTCCCGTTCGATTTGCACTTCATGCTCGCGTTTGCTGCGTTCTGGGTCGGTGTCTTCAATGCGCAAAATGAATGTTCCTTCGTGCTTCTTGGCGTAAATCCAATTGAACAACGCAGTTCTGGCACCACCAATGTGGAGGAATCCAGTTGGGGAAGGGGCAAAGCGTACACGGTGTGGGCGAGTCATGGAACCTCCGAATGAGATAGTTTGGCGCATGGGCTATTTTGATTGATGAACAACAAGTTTTTCGGTTGGGCACTGTTATCCGATTTTTGACACTTCGTCATCTATCGTTAGAGTTCTTTCGAAGGATGTTTTACTGTATGAACAATGACAGACAATCAGATACATAGGGTACACTGACCGTTCAGTCACTTGGGGATGAATATGGATTTGCAAAGAAGAGTGGTTCGTCGATTGGAGTCGATGATGCGTTCCAGACGCTGGGGACAAGTGAGACAACTGTTTCAGGCGTCGGTCTACAACGCTGGTCCCACTCGACTGACACTGCGTTTTGGAAAGAGGGATCTTCCCTCTGCAATTGGCATCGGAAAAAAACGGTCTACGGCAGAGTTTCAAGGGCTGATTGCAGATTGTGTGCAACAGGTGGGGGTGTTGCCTGTGCACTTTATCGTCGACGATGCAGTTGATGACGCCAGTGTTTATGAGTTGATTCGATTTTCGCATCGATTGGGGTGTTCTACCGAAGTGGTACTCAGTGGTGTCGGTGTGACAACAGAGGTTGCTGGACGCCTTTTGTTAACCGGTGTGGATACAGTTTGGATTCGTTTCGGGGGCGTCTCTGCAGCAGTTCATCAATCCACTACCGGGGTCATGATTGAAGACAGTACGGCAGCTTTGCAAAATTTGATAGCCCAGCGTACAACGCTCGAAGTGTCTGGTGTTGAGATTGGCGTGTTGGTTCCGTGGACTGGAGACAGTCCCTTGGAAATGGAACCCTTGAAGGCCTGGTTGAACGAAGAAGGCGTGGGCCTCATTCAGACTCACTTTCCCTATCATGGTCGAGAGATGTCTAGCGTATCGATGCCCAAGCATCATCATTTGAATACGCTGCTCAATGTAGTCTTACAAGATGGTGGGGAACAAGAGGGCGCACTCAAGCCAGGGTGGCGTCGTCGTCAACCGTGGTCCTGTCCTGTGGGTCGGAACCGTCTGGAAATTTCAAAATATGGTAGGGTCTGTGCTTGCCCGCATAAAAAGCCGGTTCTGTGGAATAAAGAAGAACTGTCTGACCTATGGACAAAACTTCGAGATCACCGACAGGAAATCAACCAATGCGACCGGGTATGTTTAAATCGTGAACTGCGCTTTGTATAAGCAGACTCAACCCAGTTTAGCCTAATTGTTTCGATGGAACTCAAAAAGGAGAATCACATGTACAAACAATCCAAAATTGCCGCCATGCGGATTCCCACGTCTCAAATGGTCATTCCCTTGTCTTTTGATCTGAAGTGGCTTCGAGGTAGCGTAGAAGATGCCTTAGAAGGCGAATGGAAAACTTGCGTTGGCACATTGGGGCTCGAGAGACTTGATGAAAGGCTTGAAGCAGTATTGAACCTCGAATACAGCGTTGAGTGCGCATGTGAGGTTTGTGGGGCGCAGATTGTCTATCAGAATACAATCGATACTTCTTTGGTGTATTTGCCATTTACACTCGACCCCAGAAAATCTCGCCATGTCAAAGTGCCAAAGACGGTAAAAGATTTGGAGCGCATCTCTCATCAAGTCACGTTGGAAGAAGATCAACTGGATATGGGGTTTTATGACAATGATGAACTGGATTTGTCGATGGTGGTAACGGAGGGCATTGTGCTTGCTAGACCATCATTGTTGTGCTGTGACTTGGATACCGTTCAGCGTTTGGATGATGGGGACTGTGTGGAGTTTCCTAGTGAAGGACAGAAAAACACCTACAAACCATTTGCAAATTTACCCGATTTGGAATAAGAGATTGTTCGTTGTAGAATTTGGATTGCTGTTTGAGCAAGCCACTCGAAAATAAAATAGAATTGACATTGGGGTGAACCATGGCCGTACCAAAGAAAAGAACCAGTCATCGTCGTAAAGGAATGCGACGTTCTCACGACGCAATCAAATTTACTGCTAGCGTTGATGTATGTGAAAACTGCGGAAGTTTGAAACTTCGACATCACGTCTGTGACAGTTGCGGTATGTATCGTGGTGTTCAAGTATTTGAACCAAAGAACAAAGAAGTAGAAGCCGATACTGAATAAAAGTTTGAGTAAAAGTTTGAGTATAACTCGAACAGACGCTGAATCATAGAAGCAGCTACTCTGTACAAAGCCTTCCACTGGAAGGCTTTTTGCATTTTAGACGTTTTCAAATTGAGGAATACAACTAGATTTGATGTAGAAAACATGAATTTTCTAGCATTGAATTTTGAATGGCATTAAGTGAGATCCTAAAGAGAAGGTGTGTAGGAGAACTAGCATGAATAGAAATGAAATTTTTGACATTCTCAAAGAGCTCATCGCCGATTTGTTAAATGTGTCTACGGCTGAGATTACAGAACGGTCGTACTTGAGTGACTTGGGTGCCGAATCCATAGACATCGTCAACCTGGTCATGCGCATCGAAGAACGGTTTTCCTTGGATGAAATCGAAGATGAAGATGTTCAGGAATTGCAAACGGTCGGAGAGGTTGTGAATTATTTGGAGATCATGCTTCGTTCTGGAGACTCCTAATGCGGTTGGTGATTGCTTCCGATCATGCGGGGTTCTCTTTAAAGACAGCTTTGTTGGAATATCTATTGGCACGTGGAGATGAGGCTACAGATTTGGGTCCCAGTTCAGCCACTCGATGTGACTATCCAGATTATGCCCATGCGGTCTGTTGCGCAATTCAACGTGGAGATGCAGACGCGGGTGTATTAATTTGCGGAACGGGGATCGGTGTTTCCATGACGGCCAATAAACACGTTGGCATTCGGGCTGCGGTTGTGTCAGATGCTTTTTCCGCCAAAGCGACCAAGCAACACAACAACGCCAATGTGTTGTGTATGGGAGAAAGAGTGGTCGGTGTGGGGTTGGCCCAAGAGATTTTGAACGCATGGCTCTCTGCAAAATTTGAAGGTGGGCGTCACCAAATGCGCATTGACAAGATGATGGCGTACGACCAACAAGACTGAGGCCCTTTTGTTCGTTCATGGTGAACAAGGACAATCTCGTGTAGCAAAAGAAGGCTATAAAATTCTTCTG
>CBFICN010000133.1:0-10770 GCA_965661045.1 uncultured Myxococcota bacterium | reverse complement strand
GTAAAGACATCCTGCTGCTCTTCAATGGTCCACTGTCTCCACTCTGTCTCCGTTAGACTGTGATACGAACCCCAGTTGTAAAAATCGTCGAGTCCGCCGCCACGATACACATCTTCAATGGCAAACGGTCGAACCCCTTTGTCTTGATTGGAGAACCGTAAATCTAGGCTGACCTTGTAGGGTTGCTGGGAGTAGAATGCAAACTTACGGGTACCGCCATCACCAAGCCACGCCAGCATTGGAGTCGCATCGTGGACCCAACGCCCTGGACGCCAGTAGGTTGTAATCCATCGGCCGAACTCCTTGTTGCAAACCTCAGACTCATCTTCTTCGGTATTGGGGTCATCCTCGTCACAAATGTACATGTTAACAATGTAATCCCATGCAGGACACTGTGTTCCGGCAGGATAGCCGAGACACTCCAGATTCAAGTCCAAATGCAACGTGTCATACGCAAGTAGCTCATCCCCACTTGGAAGCGTAACCTCGGCATAGGTTCGTGCACCGGCCCAATTTGGATCAGAGATCACCTCTTCGGTAAATACAGGGACAATATCGGCATTGTGGGTGGCTAGCTCGGCTTCGCGTTCCGCCTCAAAGTTGAAGTAGATCGATTCGTAGGCCATGAAGAATGGTGGACACTGTTCCCATCCGGTTGAAGGGTCACAGTAATTGCCGACCTCTCGTATGATCTGGTTGCGATCGATCGCTGCTGACCAAAGAACAAACTCGTCGGCTACGTAGTAATCGTTGTTTAAGACCCCTATCCAATCGGCTGACCAACCATCATCCACGACAAAGTGCACCTTTTCACGCCACCAGTCCGCCTGTTCGGCCTCAAGCATGCCAAATGCCGCCTCAAAATTGGCTTGCAAATCTCCCATCAACGCAGTCACATCTTCCCCCTGTCCTGGATAGGTCAAAATGAAAATATGGGTGTTGACCGGTGCCAAGTCCAACAGTTCTTGGATTTCTCGTGGCCGTGTCAATCGGGCTGGATACTCATTGGCACTGTAATAATTAACAAAGATGTAATTGTCACAGCCCGTCCAGTTTTCAGACAGTGTCCACGGCTCGTCATCCAGCAAATTGAGCGTAAAATCTGGTGCCACTTCACCAAAACCACCACTTTCTGCACTCGGGTCAAAAGGTATTTCAGTCAGTCCCAATGTCTCACAGTAAGTTGACTCAACAACTTCGTCGACAGCAGCATCCTCTGTTTCCTCAGGCTCTCTACACGACAGCGTGCCCAGCACCAAAGTTCCAAGCCCCAACATTCGAACGTACATGATCCCTCCCAAGAATATTCAATTTATTGTACCCATCGGATACAAATCACACAACCAAATCAAGAAATTTGTGATGCCAATATCACAGACTGTCCATTTGCATTCAAAACACAGTCAAAATTTACATCAAAAAATTATCAATGAGAACCGTTTATGGTATGGGGCACAAAAATACGTCTTATCCATATAGATATGGTTTCGGTTGTGTCGAAAATGTGGTAACCTAATTTCAGTTTGTGCCTTGAGGGATGTTCATGAATTACAGATTGAAATTTACAGCAACGCTGGGCGGACTTCAGTCCTCGATTGAGTCCCCTTCCTGGTTTTCGCTGATGACGCTTTGTTGCCTGTCCGGTGTTGGATTGTCCCAAGGATGTAGTGGAGATGGTTCAAAAGACACCGCCAATTCAGTTCACACCGCACCACCCAGCACGGAGCCAGCGGTTCAAAGCCCTGTCCCCACATTGCGACGCCTCACAATTGCCCAGTACAAAAATACCATTGCGGACGTGTTTGGTGACGGTTTGTTAATTCCCAGCAACCTCGAACCCGATATCGAAACAGAAGGGTTCAAGTCGCTCGGCGCTGGGATCTCCGCCATCAGTCCTGTTGGTGTCGAGCGCTACGAAATGGCTAGCTATAGCATCGCCACACAAATCATCGCAGACCTCTCTCGATTGGAACCTTGGTTTGCTTGTGATTTGACAGTTTCTCCCAGTCAAGCCTGTATATCAAACGGGATCGACGAACTTGGACTGGAACTGTGGAGAAAGCCGCTGACAAGTGAACAACGAGAGCGCCTAAACGGACTGTATCAAACAATTGCGGGCCAAACGGATCCTACGACTGGGATTGAATACACGCTGGCAGCCTTGCTACAATCTCCAAATTTTCTATACCGAACCGAGTTCAATACCGACAGTTTAGACGCGTCTGTGCAAACGGTCTATAATTTGGATGCATGGTCACTGGCATCGAGGCTGAGTTTCTTCCTGTGGAATTCAGGACCCGATGTTGAGCTTCTCGAATTGGCCCAAAGTGGAGACTTACTGGATTCAACCACCCTCGAAGAACAGGTTGATCGCATGATGGCAGATCCCAAGTTTAAGACTGGGGTTCGCAGTTTTTTCGATGAACTGTTGCACCTCTATGACTTAGACAGTTTGACAAAGGATCCACTCGTCTATACCCATGCCAGTCCCGACCTCTATGCGTCGGCCAAAGAAGAAACCTTTCGAACCATCGAATACATTTTGGACAATGAACTGGACTTTCGAGACTTGTTGACCACCCAAACCACCTTCGTTGATCGCCGACTGGCGACGTTGTACGGGATTCCAGCACCCGTATCTGAAGGGTTTGGTGAAGTACAGTTGACTGAACGTACCGGACGAAGGGGTCTACTGACCCAAGCCAGCATGTTGAACCTGCACGCACACGCGACGGCGTCTTCCCCAACCTTGCGAGGTGTGTTCATCCGCAAAACCTTACTCTGCCAAATGGTCCCTCCACCACCTGCCGATGTGGATACGTCCATTCCAGAAGCCACCGACGAAGCCCCAACCATGCGCGAACGATTGGAACAGCACTTTGAAGACCCTTCTTGTGCAGGGTGCCACAAAATGATGGACCTTGTGGGACTGGGACTGGAAAACTTTGACGGAATTGGTCAATGGAGAAACCTAGAAAACAACGCTCCCATTGATCCATCTGGCAACATTGACGGTGTCGAATTCTTGAACGCCTGGGAGATGGGTGAAGTCGTCAGCAACCACCGCAACTTGGGTCCTTGCTTGACCGATCAGGTCTACTCCTACGCACTGGGGCATCGCATGACCGACGCTGAAGAGGAACACCAAGATTGGCTGGTGGAGAACCTCGAATACAATGAATGGAATTTCAACAGTTTGCTCCGAACCATTGCACTCAGTGAAGCCTTTCGCAGTCACGGTGCCAGCCAGCAAACGGAAAGTGGTTCTGAAGACAATACAGATTCTGAATAGTACACACTGGAGACAAGCATGAAACGCAGACAATTCCTTCGCGGCATGATGGCCGGTGGACTGGTGACACTTCAACTCCCACTGCTGGAAATGTTCATGAGTCGCAAAGCATTGGCTCAGGACGGTGGGTTTCCTCGACGGTTTGGACTGTTTTATTGGGGGAATGGAAACAGGCCTGAACATTGGGTGCCCACCGGTGAAGGGTTTGGGGATGACTGGCAACTGTCGCAAAGTCTACAGGCACTCGCCCCCATCAAAGACAAATTGGCGGTCATCACTGGGATGTCCCTTAAAGTACCGAACACCTCTCCCCATTGGTCTGGTGGCTTGGGATTTTTAACCGGACAAGAGTTGATTGGAGACGACGACAATTGGACGGCTGCAGTCCCCAGTTTTGATCAGTTACTCGCACAGGAAATCGGTGGAGAAACGGTTTATCGATCACTCGTGACGGGCTGTGTTGCCGATGAGTCTGTCTCTTGGAATGGCCCCAACGCTCGAAACCCAGTAGAAAGTGACCCCTACCAGTTCTACGAAAAGCTTTTTGGCCCCACGTTTCGTGCACCCGGTGAAGAAGGCATTGTCGATCCAACGCTGGGCTTTCGTCGGTCGGTGTTGGATGTTGTTCGAGAAGACACCCTCGCTCTACAAAACCAGTTGGGTTCTGCCGATCGGATTCGCCTTGAACAACATCTCGACGGCATTCGAGACATCGAGTTGAGATTGTCTCGACTTCAAGAGGACCCACCTGCCTTAGAAGCCTGTTATCAACCGGACGCCCCCCTTGAAGAATATCCAGACGTTGAGTCTCGCCCCCAGATGGCTGCTCGAAACGCGGTCATGTCTCAGATGATTGCAATGGCGCTGGCCTGTGACCAAACGCGCGTCGTCAGCTACGCCTTCACACGTCCATTGAACAACATTCTCTATGACTTTACTGATATGGGACACCACTCCTTGACCCACAATGAACCGGGAGATCAGCCGCTGGTTCAAAAAGTCACTGAATTTACGATGGAACAAGCCAGTGTATTTTTACAGGCACTCGACAGCATTCCTGAAGGTGACGGAACATTATTGGACAATTGTGCTGTGGTCATCAGCAGTGAAGTCTCTGAAGGCCGTGCCCACTCTTTGGATGAGTATCCCTTGTTACTGGCGGGGTCTGCCGGTGGTCGACTGCAACAAAATCTGCACCATCGTTCTCACAGTACTGGAAATGCCAACCAATTCACCTTGTCAGTGTTGAGAGCCATGGGCATGAACTTGGTCTCTTTTGGGGCTGGGGACTCGTTGGTGACCGATGGTCTTGCGGCACTGGAGGTATAACATGACACGTTGCTTGTGGACAGCGTTGATCAGTTTTGTTTTGGCCTGTGGGGATAAAGCTTCCGATTCGGGCGCCTCTTTGGCCGAGTGTGCGCCTGGGGAAACCGTCGTGGGTGTAATTTCTTCGATTACCCATGCTCGTCGAGCAGACGGAGTCGTTTGGGGACTCGACATTGATGGAATAGACTCTACCAATAGTGACCCCAATGGGTGCTACAAAGAAGATTTGGTCGATCCAAATGGCAATACCGGTATTGACAATGCTTTCTCAGCACTCATACCTGCACTGGACAGTACCGAAGCCGTTGCCTTGGAGAGTCTCGTTCAGCAATCCATCAACAACGGCAACCTCTTGCTGATGGTAGAAATATCAGGCGTACAGGATTGGCAAAATGACGACTGTGTGGATGTCAGCATCTGGCGTGGCAAAGGAACCCCTCTCATTGGAACCGACGGCAACCTCATGTTGCAACAGTCTTTTTTCAAAGACCCAACCATGCCAAACTCTCACATTGAAGGCATGAAAATCGTCGATGGAGTACTGGTGGCAACGCCATTGGATGTTGAATTGCCGGTTCAAGTGCTCGACGAAGACCTCAATTTCAAAATGAGCAATGGCGGCATTCACATTGAACTGACCGAAGATGGACACATGTCTGGATTCTTTACGGGTGCCCTACCGATTCAAACCCTCACCGACATCACCACCTTACCCGATGTCAACTTGCCTGAATTTGTACAGGATTTGGTCGCATCGGCGGCAGATCTCTATCCGACAGAATACGATACCTGTTCTGCCATTTCAGTGGCCTTTGAGTACACTGCAATCCCAGCATTCTTTACCCTCGAAGAACAGTACCCAGAGTCAGAATCTGAGATCACAGAATGAATCCTGCACTGCGTTCGAATCTATCCTGGACAGAATGGGGTGGGCAATACCTCCTGTTCAATCCTCAAAACCGAGCCACTCTAAAAATTGGCAAACAGGATCGAAACTGGATTCAAAGCCTCAACGGCACACACAGCCTCCAAGACCTAGAACTGGACTCACAGAACCCAAACCACCTTCTCAATTTAATAGAGAGGCTGTGTCGGGGCAACTTTTTGGTCAACAGTGAAGAGATCTTTTCCTTTCTCTTTCCCAAGCAAAATACAACTTCTTGGACCCCGAGCAAGCGACAATGGCTCTTTGGCACTTTCTATTCCAAGCAAGTACAGTGGCCGATGCAACTTCAATCCGCTTCTGCACTGTTGATACTCTCGATGCTCACCGTCGTGGGTGGTGGAGTGGCATTTTGGACGCAGCAAGCCTCTTTGGCAGAGCACCCTTGGAGCATTGGAGACGATTGGTTTTGGGGAAGTTTGACCGCCTATTGGGGTGCCAGTGCGGTATTGTCACTTGGCACACTGCTACAAGCCTCTATGTCTGCGGCACACAACCCAACCGTGACACTGCATCTGAAGCATACGTTGGGCATCGTACACTTAAGCACCGATCGCTTCCCGATCTTTCACACTTCGACCCGTACACAACGACACTATGCAGGGGTGGGCATCGCCGCCATCCTATTTGGCATTGGACTGTGCTGGATACTCGAAGCGACTTTGCAAAACGGCGTTGGGTCAAGTGTTTCCATCGCAATCTTGTTGCTTCTGATGTGGGATCTATGCCCGTTTTATGACACCAATGGAGCACAACTTCTCGAAACAATCACCATTCACAAACAGCGGTTGCGCACGCAAGACTTTCTGCGTTCCTCTTCTTTGCGCAATCCTTTTGGCGAAGTGGAAGGACAAACTGGGCTGCGCATCACCCTGAGCATTTGGCTGCTGTGGTTTGGCGTTGCCCTACATTTATTGAGCCTCTATGTTCTGCCCCACATCGCTACACTGCTGATACAAGCCCTTCAATTTCCATGGGTGATCGGTCAAGTGTGGTTGGGTCTCGTCGTATTGCTCATCTCAGTCTACTATGGATACTTTCTCTTTCAGGGATTGAGACTGTCTGGGAATTTATTGGAACAGGTGATGCCCAAACCCGTTCAGCAAAGTCGAAGCGTCCCCAACAGTACGCAATACCAGCAGTGGCGCGTCCAAAGTCCAGACTTACCAGACTTTTCCAAACTGTCCGCTCCTGAACTGCTGACCATCTCTGAAAATGCTCGACTGGATACACTGGTTGGTAAAGAGGACATCTGGGTATTGATCAAAGGACAGGTTGCCTATGTCAACCCAAAACCCGAGGGTGGTTTCTCAACCTTGTTCGAACTGCCAGCACCATCCGTACTGCTGTGCCCGACCCTACACAAAGAACATCCCGTATTGTGGAGTGTCTCTGAGGTTTCCATACTAAAATCCGCTATATCGTCGCCCACTCTCGAGGCTTGGAGCACCGTTCAACAACGCTTCAACCACTTCAAAGAGATGGCTCCCTTTGATCAACTCTCTGACGCATGGAAATGGATGCTCTCGAGCCAATCCGTTGTATACACAATCGAAAAGGACACCCCTTTGATTGAAGCCGGACAACCCGCCGACGCTTTATACCTTGTGTTGAGTGGTACCTTTGAAGTTTCGACCAGTACGCCCATTCAGCTATCAACGGCATCCATCGTCGGTGAAATGGGCTTATTGTCAGAGGCCCCCAGAAATGCCACCGTACAATGTGTTCAAAAAGGCGACGTTTTGGCACTGCCTGCCCACATTTTCCGCGTCTGTCTACAACAACACCCAAGGATCCAGTCTTGGATGCAACGCCTTGTCGAACAACGATTGGGAGGCAACCATGGGACTGAGTAAACTGTTCCCAATGGCGATGGTTGGTGGGATTGCCTACACACAACAAGATAGCCTAGAAATTATCATGGAAGCGCCCTTGGAAGCCGCCAAAGTGGTTCGCTGCCGAATGGAGATTGGTGGAATTCAACGCATCCTTCTCATTGAAACGTTGAGCGGAGATGTCAACAACAGCCTAGAACGCCGATTCCCTGAATTCTTGCGCACAAACCTCACCAGCAGTGGAACGCGAGATGTATCGCTGGATCCGTGGGACAACCCGTATCGAGTACAAATCCACCGAACCGAGATTGAAATCTGGTCACACGGTCCCGATGCACTCGACAACACCAGCGATGACATTTGGGCAGTGGTACCACTGTCTTAAGCAAACTTGGATTCAGAGCACTCAATTTTTTCACAATACACTGGTTCATCAGGAGTCTACATGCCTTGGCTATCAACACTGTTCATCCTGTTGAGCGCTTGCTCACAACAGACCATCTCCAACCCAACCGGTGACTGTCCCACCGAGTTTGACGGCTCTAGATCTTGCTACCACACGCCCATGTCATCGGACACGTATCTACCAGATTGCAACAATCCATTGAGTCGTGAATACTGGCGGGTATTTGCCCAGTCCGAAGAGAGTGCCTACATCATTCCACGTCCAGACGGTATGGGACTGGTGTACAATCTCTGTGACGATACCGATATTGGTACCCTGTTGGACAGGTACGGTCTGTGTACAGAAACCCTCAATGCAACTGAGGTCTCCCGCATCAATGACATACCCATCGACGATGCACTCACCATCGCAGGTGTGCTACACGAGAACCTCTACTTTGGCGTAGAGAATGACAGGCTTTCGCCGTGGGCTCCACCAGGAGATTTGGTAGACGCCTGTAGCATGAGTGATGACAACGATTCGACAGTTGAAGAGTACTGTCAAACGCTCTTGGAATTCCACAACGATGGAGATTGTCCTGAGATGGACTTAGAGCCTTCCGCAGAAACAGCGATTGTGTTGGCAAGTCGACTAAACGAGTTGTATGGAATCAGCACCGTCGGGAACTGAATACTGCCTTTCAATCTACTACACCCAAGTCAGCAGCCGTCACCTCAATCCACCCTTTTGTGGGGGCATCATCTGCTGTTCCTGCTGCACGACGCGCCTGTTCAGCGGTCAACTTTTGCTTATGGCTGTCCTTGCGGTGGATGCGCAATCGAACCCCTTCGTGCTCCACATCCGAATAGAACTGCATGTAGAAGTCATTGGGAGAATCACCGGCTACCAAAATGGGTCTTTGGGATGGGTCAATCCACTCTTTGATCGCCGCAACCTTACCTGCATACCACGTCAACGGTGCAAAAGGATAGGCACCAAGCGTCCACGTCATGCGTTCTTCCGAAAAATAGTACTCGGTCCCAACACGGCCTTCTCCACGTTCAATCGCACCCACCGTACTGTCTCCATTCGGTGACTCGAGCATCAAATTAACGCCGATGACCTTTTCGGGGGGCAGCGCCAAACCGTATACTGGATCGGAAACGACCATGCGAACGACTTCTTCCAAAGAAGCAGACACCACCCACACGTCAACACCCTGTTCTTGCAACCAATGAATCACCTCGACCTGCGCCGGAAACAGTTTGGGAACGGGCACAGCCTTGGTCGCTCCATTGGGCATCGGCGCCTCAATGCTTCCAGTAGTCGCCATCAAGTCTGCCACGTAGCCTCGCAACTCACCCAACGTGTGACCCGAAAAAATCTGTGCTGCCCACAAATATCCCAAAGAGTGATCAATCTCACACAACCGTTCGTAGTAACTGAATGGGGTCTCATCTGATTCCAATGGGATGGGACGTAAATGAGCGGGTAGACCCTCACTCAGCGAAATCAGGCCCTTGGCACTCATGTACGCAAGCAAGCCTTCTTCAATGTCGTACTTCCAGATTGTGTTGTCGGCGTCAAACACGGCAAAGGGTTTGCTCGATGGGCTATTCTCTAAGGCCACCGATACCGCTCGTTGAATCTGTTCAGACCGTTCCGGGGTCCATTGCTCAATTGGGTTCACTGTTTTCTCCGCATTGCTCGGGGTTCCACTCAACATGGCACAGGCCATCAACGTCATCATCCAGGTCATGATTCACTCCATTTTGGTATGCAGATCTAATGCATTTCCATTGTACGGGGTATGCCTGTCGCAAAAATGGGACAGATCCGCCCTGGCTCTGACTGGCTGAACCGTTCCATTCTACCCCTAAAAACTTTGTACACTGCTTCTTAAAAAACTTGTCTCACCCTACTTCCCTTGTACACTTTAGTACATTGGAGGAGTCTATGTTGACCAGTCTTATGATCGGATTACTGGCCTGTCGTTCCACCGTCATCGATACGAAAGACGGCTCAACCACCGAAAGCACAGATTCAGGAATCAACAACACAACCGAAGACCAACCGGACAACGACGTCTTGGATGACAACAGTGACGCAGATACCGATGGCGATGTTGACAGTGACGAAGATGGTCTGAGCGACGCTGAAGAAGACACGCTGGGCACCAACCCCAACAATCCAGATTCAGACAACGATGGCATCTCCGATGGAGATGAACAAACAACTGGAACCGATCCCAATGATGAGGATAGCGATGACGATGGTATCTCCGATGGCGATGAATTGATCATCGGTTCAGATCCAAATGATGCTGACTCGGATGATGATGGATTGAATGATGGAGATGAACAAACAACTGGAACCGATCCCAATGAAGAAGACACCGATGGGGACGGAATTATTGACAGCAACGATCCAGAGCCGACCAATGATGGACTGGATGGCGACACCGGTGATTTTTGGGACTGGGGGGACAACGCCAACAACAATTGTCTCGGCTGTGACCCAGCGATTTTCACAGGCATCTATGACCTTGATTTGACCTTCCAAAGTTCCGTCAACAGTACTGTGCTGTGCACCACCAACCCGACTGCGTTCCTTTCCTCGGCTGGCACCATGGCGTTTACCTCTTCGTGCACATCGAGTACAGGTGCGGCATTTGACTTCGACTTTGATCTGTATGTCTCCTACAACAATCCATATGCCTCTGAGGAGTATGGTGTGATGGCTGGAACGGTATCCCTCACCATTCCCAACGGAACGGTTTACACAAGTACCCTCCCTCCACAACAAGGTGCTGGGTTTGTCACCACACTCTGCTGCGGAAATTTTGGGCCATATAACGACATCAATTTCAGTTGGCGCCCCCTCATTCAAACGCCAAGTGGGCCGATTGAATACATCGTGTATTTTCAAGGATTCAAGCAATGAGCAAATATCATACGAACAAATAGAACTCTTGCAACAAAATGGC
>CBFICN010000132.1:0-10805 GCA_965661045.1 uncultured Myxococcota bacterium | reverse complement strand
CAGAAACAAATTCACTGAGGTAGAGAGCCGCAGTGATTGAACCAGCCGCTCGACCACCGACATTTTTGAGATCCGACCACGTACCCTTGAGTTTTTTCTTGTACAGGTCAGGGAGTGGCAATTGCCAAACACGTTCGCCAACAGCCGACGCACTGTCTTGGATGGATTCGATCAATTCGGATTCATTGCTGAAGATGGCGTTGTAATGTTCACCAATGGCAACAATGCAAGCACCGGTCAACGTGGCGAAGTCCATCATGTAATCCGCACCCAACTCGGAGCCGACACACAAACAGTCTGCCAACACCAAACGGCCTTCAGCATCCGTGTTGTGGATTTCGACGGTTTTGCCGTTTCGGTATGTCAGAATGTCGCCAAGTTTGAATGAATCACCAGATACCATATTTTCTGCAGCGCCAATCAACCCATGTACTTCGATGTTTGGTTGCAAGGCTTGTAATGCGTGGAACACACCCATGACAACGGCTGAACCACCCATGTCACAACGCATGGTTTGCATACCGGCAGAGGGCTTCAATGATAGACCACCAGCATCAAAGGTGATTCCTTTCCCAACAAGAACGACTTTCTTGGTGTCTTCGTTTTTGTTTTCAGGCGTGTAGTGCATGTGAATGAAGCGAGGTTTTCGGTCAGAGCCACGGCCGACAGCCAATGTTCCCACCATGTTTTCAGCTTCGAGTTTTTCAACCCCCCATACTTCTACTGTGACATTGTCCGAACCCAATCCCAGTGCAAAATCTGCCAAGGATTCGGGATAGAGATCATCTGCCGGCATATTGACCAGATCGCGAGCAAAGTTTCGAGCGTTGGCAATTGTATATCCGCGTGTGGCTGCTGCATTGTCTTCATCGGTGACCAACACAATGTTTTCTAGACCGGCCTTGGTTTTGCTTTGATACTTTTCCCAACGATAGTTTCCGAGTACAGCCTGCGTGACAGCGACTTCAACATTGGAGAAGTTGTAGAGAGTGACACCTGTAAAGCCTTTCTCTTTGGCGACAAAGCCCGCCGTACCTGCTGCTGTACGTTCTTGTGTTCCACCGATGAGAAGGACAGATTTTACCGAACCAGACTCTACCAAAGCGCTACTGGGTACAGAGAGTGTACTTCCATCTTTTCCCTTGAAATCGCCTTCTTCAGCCCATGTCAGTAAGTCTTTTGAAAAACAAGGTTCTGACAACACGGCTGATAGGTTGTCTTCGTTGACCAAAACGGCGAGAAGAGGCTGGGTAGAAGCATCAAGTGAGAATTGGATATTCATACTGCATCCTGTAGTTGTGGGTTAATTCTGCATTTTAGTATCGTATATGTCGAGTACAAGCAATAGCAGATTGCTGAAATTCAACAGTGCCTTTGGATTGGACGTGAGGAATGTTTGGCAATAAAATTTTTACAAAGCCAATACGATGCTGCCAAAGAGACCAATCAACGCAACGAGTCCAATGATGGTGGCCCTAAACGGATCTTCTTCGATGGATTGTCGAAGTTTACCCAGTCCTGTGTGGAAGATGTTTTCTAAGACTTCATCGGGTTCATGGACACTTGGTGGAATTGTTTTCGAGATGGGACTGTACTCAGATGATTCTTCACTGACCATTTCACTGGGCTCTTCAACACTCAGGTTTTCGAGGTGAGAATCAGTGTATGGTTTGACTCCAGTGTGTTCAGTTCCTTCGTCGTGGAACTCGTCACCGGTGCTTTCATCTTCGTGTTCTGTATATTTTACAACGGGTGCTTCAAAGGAGATACCCTCACTGTACTCTTCAACACTGTGTTCCAACAACGATTCTATACGCGCAGAGAAAGGAGAACTGTGCAAGGGACCTGTTGGGGTTTCTTCAGGCACGGTAGAGGTCACAATGCGCAAAGGGGAAGGTTTCTTTGGTACTGGTGAACGTGTTGGTTGCTTGAACGGAAGAGGGGTTCCCAGTGCATCCATCGGTGGTGCAAACTCGTCGTCTGGAATCACCATGTGGGGACGCACTTTGTCCAGTTGCGGAATTTTTATCGTGGCATTGGATTTGGGCGCCTTGATTGCTGTTCCCTTAAGCAGTGGGTGTCTACCATCTTCTGATGGATGTTCTGGAACAGAAGAAAGTTGCGGGGGTGAAGAGACTGTGGCGTTCTCAGTGGTTTGAGTTCTCAAATCGTTCGATTCGTCATCGGGCGTTGAAACGGAGATGGGTGTATTGGGATTTGTATTTGAGTGTGAGACACCTTCATCTTCACCACCTTCATCCTTACGGTGAGATGGCGTAGTCGTCGGGAATTTTAGTGTTTTTGGAGGGACTGCTGGGACATCTGGTGAATACCCAGCGGGGGCCGTCACTGACAACTCTGCGTATACGTCTTTTGGCGTGGCAACAGATCCATTTACGCGAAAGCCAATGAACAAGCCATAGTTTCCTGGAGGAACACCTTGAATCTCAAACTGGAAGCGTAGTCTACCACCATTCAGTCTGCTGACGTCTACCCATAGGTCGTATCCATCGACGCGTTCACCGTTTCGATCCAAGTCCACCAAAATTGTTCCAGTGGTGATGTCATCGTGGTCTTCCAGTGTCGGTGTGGTATGTATAGAGCATGAAAAGCCGATGTTGTCTTCGATTTCGAACGTCCCTTTGCCCAAAGGTCCACCAAATAAAATGGGTCCAACTTTGGAGACAGAAGGGTTGCTAAAGTCAATGATATCTTGTAGTCGACTCTGAAAATCTTCGAGGTTTGTGAAGCGATAGGGTGGAGAAGGTGAGGGCTCTATGCTGAGGCCCCGATCGAGAAGACGCAAACTTTGCCGCAGTACACGCTTATGAAAGTGGGCATTGCTCGAAGGATTTTCTTGTATCAACAATTGAATGCTTTGTTCCAAGTTGTTGCTGAGCAATTTACTCAGTCCAGTCGAAGTGACTTCTGCTTCAGAACCTTTGAGCAATCTCCCCATCAACAGCAAACAAAGGGCATAGGTGTCATTTCCGACTTGAGCATCCCAGTTGCCTTTTTTGTGACGTTTGCTTTTGTATTCCGGAGGTGTAAATGCAGTGGGGCCTTTTGCCTGTAAAAATTCGGCATGGTGTAGGCGAAGCAGTGGTGTCAGTGGATCCATGAACTGGATATTTTTGCCATCCCAAAAGATGTTGTTCGGATGAATGTTTCCGTGTGGCAAGAGACCCGACGGCAAGCGTTTGAGTGCTTGAACGCAGTTCACTAAAGTACGAAGCAATTCAGGGTATGAACGGACCTGGCCAATGTGTTGACGGATGCTGTGATCGTTTCTTGGATACACCAAACAGTATCGACCAGTTTCTGAAATAAAGTGATGCGTGGGTGCCAAAATGTACGCAGATGGGCGTCTAGACAGCAGTTGCCACTGTTCGTCCATGACTGCTCTAGACAGTTTGACGAGATGGGATGACGATTCCGGAAAATCTTGTGGCCCCAAAGAGCGTTTGACGACGACGTCTGCACCATTTTCACTACGTGCGGTATAGGTGTTTGCAAACAGGCCACGACCCAGTAACGTACCAATTCGGTACGTTGCTCCATTGGCATCTCTGATAAAATCATTTGTTTGGGTCATGGGTTGTTGCTGAAGTGTGTAAAATGACTTGAATACTGAAATCCCACCCATTATCAAAAGGATAGATCGAAAGTCATTTTTATCGGATTGTCCTTCAATTGTCAATTGACAGCTCAGGAAGCCATGGATTCACCCACGTTATTTCCCAAAAAGGGGCCTCGAAATTATCAACTGCTGCACCTATGGATGAGTCGAAGTGTATCCGAACTCGAACGATCTATTGTGCATCCGCAGCAGGCTCAACAAGGTGTGTTCCGGTCTATACGACGCAATATTAAAGGGACAGTCTCTGAAAAAGTGCATTCTTTACACAGAGTACAAACACTGGATGAATTTCGCAGGGCGGTCCCACTTCAGTCCTATGCAGACATTCAACCATTGATAGATCGCATTGTTGAAGGGGAAAAAAATGTTTTGACCTCGGAGCCGGTTCGTGGCTTTGTAGAAACGTCGGGGACTCAATCCAAACCAAAGTTGATACCGGTGACCAAATCTTGGTCAGCACACATTCGAACGGCACAGTTGCTTTGGGTATTGGCGTTGCTCAGAGATTTTCCACGAATTTCCAAACAGGATGTGCTTCATTTGGTCTCGAGTGCCAAAGAGCGTTTCACACCAACAGGGTTGCCCATTGGAGCCAACACCGGTCGGATGGTCGATGCGTTACCGAAATTTGTACAAGGTCGCTTTGTCTTGGCGGATGTACCAGAGATTGCAGACCCGGATGTACGTCACTATACGCATCTTCGACTGGCGTTGCAGCGGACTGTTGGATTGTGGGTGACAGCCAATCCGTCTACGTTGACCTTGTATGCACGGAAATTGGAGGCGTATCAAGGATATTTGATGCGGGACGTGCGTGCCGGAACACTGCGACATGGACCGGCCAGTACTTTGGACGATGTACTGCGAGGCCATTTAGAAACGCAATTGACACGTTGCTCTGTACCGTTGTCGTGGAAATTGGCACAGGTGTGGCCGTTGTCGGTTGTTGCTTGTTGGACAGGGGGGCCTGCACGGTGGTTTACCCGCCAGTTTGATACAGTGTTTGGTGGGAAGATTCCCATACGAGATGTTGGAATAACTGCTTCAGAAGGGTATTTTGCTTTGCCTCTGTCTTCCAAATGGGACGGGGGTATCTTGTGGAACCACGGTGAACTGTTGGAATTCCAAGATGCCAACGGTCAGTGTCATTGGGGTTGGGAACTCGAAGAAGGAACAGAGTATCAGCTGATTGTGTCCGCTAAAAATGGACTGTTGAGATATCAAATGAATGACACCGTGCGGGTCACCGGTAGAGTCGCGAATACGCCAATTATTTCCTTTGTGGGGAAGTCGGGACGTTTTCTGAATGCCGTCGGAGAGAAGGTGACTGAAGAGCAGTTGTCTTTGGCTATGGGTGTACTGAACTTGGATGTTGTGGGGTTTTCTGGTCGCATTCAGTATCGAGAGCCTTCCAATGGTATGGTACCCAACATACGAGTCGTGGTGGAATGTACAGAACGGTTGTCCAAAGAGGACTGTCGGATATTAGCCACTCAACTAGACGCGTCCTTACAAAAAGTGAGTGTCGAGTATCGTTCAAAGAGACAGTCTCAACGACTTGGTGAACTGACGATGGTTCCCGTGCAAAAAAACACGTATGAACAGTTTCGTTATTGGCGTGTCGAGCAGGGGGCTTCCTTTGCTCAAGTGAAGGACTGCATCATCGCCACTGATCGTGAGTGGGCGTTTTTGGAACCTCGTTGTCTATGGGATGTGTAGTTTGTTTTGGCCTATTTATTGGCCCAAGAGGTCTCGTTCACAGTTTTCCTTGAGCGACTGTAAACTTTGCACAAAGGCATGGGCCAAATGTTGGTTGATGTCTTGTTCAAGCACCTTGCCCAACAAGGAACCAGGATCATAATCCATATGCAGCGTGACCATGGTGTCGGTAGACGGTTTCATCGTTCGCAGTGAAAAGTGCAAATGTCCTTTTAAGCGTTTGCCATCGGTGGCAATTTGAATGCGTCGACCAGCAAAGTTGTCATCGGCTTCGACAAATCGATAAATCAACGTTCGTTCTTTCCAACCACCGGTGAAGGGCAAGGAGAGGGTACTGTCATCTACTTGTTCCAATTTTGGAAAGCCTGCCTGTAAAAAGGCTTTGTGTACACTGAAATTGGCCAACCAATTAAACACATCATCGCGCCGAAGCCCTTGCACCAAAATGTCTCGAGTCAGTACTGTCATGAAATCTCCACCTGTGATAGTTTATAGGCTCTCATAACCAATATTCTTCAACTTTGAAAATCGGGAGAACAATCATGTTCTTACTTGCGATCGTTGGTGCAGTGGCACCTGCATTGTGGCTCATCAAATATTTCACTGAGTCCGATCAGTTTCCTGAACCACCTGAAGTCATACGATCCACTTTTTGGGGTGGTGTGAAGTCAACAATGTGGGTGTTGCTGTTCGTGTCACCAACTTTTTTATTTGACGAGTCCGTCGCCAAACTTCCTGTTGTGGTTTCTTCTGCTTACAGTGCCTTTCTTTGTGCCGCGATTCCAGAAGAGTTTTTTAAGTTTAGAGTATTGCAAAAGGTTTCAAAAGATGCAGCGTTCGATGAACCAATGGACGGAATCGTATACGGTGCTGTTGCATCTTTGGGGTTTGCCACATTGGAAAACATACTGTATTGCATGAATGGAGATATTGGAACGATTGTGGGACGTGCGATCACTGCGGTTCCAGCACATGCGTCCTTTGGTGCCATCATGGGCTATTATTATTCCAAAGCGCATTTTAACGGTCAAAAGGTCGGGGTGTTCAGCACTGCGTATTTCTTGCCGATGATGCTGCACGGCATATATGATTATGTGCTCTTTGTGATGGTCGGCCTGGGTGAAAAGGAACAATCCACAGAGAGTGAAGAAATGCTGATGGTCGCTTGCTTGGTGGTGTTTGTGATGCTGTGGCGATGGATGTTCAAGACCGTGACTGGCATGGTCAAGGAACTCAAGCAAGAGCAATTGGCACTGATTCGGGCACGAAAGACTGAATCCTCCTAAGCGTTGTTGGTACGGTTTGTGAGAGGGAGTTAGAACAGAGATATGCTTGCTGTTTTACCATACTATCCGCCCTTCAGTATCGATGCTTTTTCCATTCCGTTGGATTCTTGGTCCCTACTGGTCGCATTGGGCTTTGTGGTGGGCATTGAGTTTGCCCGTGCCCGAGCTCAGCAGTTGGGAATTGCCGTTGCAGATGTTGTAGACGGTGGATTGTTCATTGTCGGCATGGGCTTTGTGGTGGGACACTTTGTGCATGTCGGGGTGTACAATCCACAGATGATTGATCAATATGGTTGGACCATATTTTTACAAGTGTGGGCTGGATTCTCCAGCAACGGTGGCTTTGTTGGCGCCATCTTGGGGACATGGCTGTGGTTTACATTCATTCGTAAACGAACCCCATTTTGGAAATTTGCCGATACGATGGCGTATGCGTTGCCATTTGGCTGGTTTTTTGGGCGACTTGGTTGTTTTTCGGCGCACGATCACATTGGACGGCGCAGTGACTTTCTACTCGCAATTGATTTTCCAGCCGTGTATTACGGTGGCCCGAGACACGATTTGGGGTTGTATGAAGCCTTGTGGGTGTTGTGCTTGGCAGTGGTACACTTTTCATTGCGCAAAAAGCCGTTGCCCCACAGTTCATTTGCGATGCTCTTTTGTTTTCTCTATGCACCGGTTCGTTTTGGCTTGGACTTTCTGCGCAACACCGATCTCAGTGGCTCGGACGTTCGATTTTTGGGACTCACCCCTGCTCAGTATGGATCGATGATATTTTTGCTGTGCGGCATTGTGCTTTACCTTCGACGCCACAAAGAAGGGCGATACTTTGAAGGTGCATCTACGAATCTAGATGGATAATTCTATACTGTCCCGCACTATTGCACGGTAGCAGAACCACTCACGTAATTGGTGAAGTAATAGCCTTGATAGACATAGTCTTGGTAACCGACAGAGTAGGTGAACTGTCCGTTGGTAAAATCAACCACTGCCGGGTTTCCACTGTTGACGATGACGGTTCCATTGGAGAACCATTCTTCCCAGGAACTGGTATTGGGGTTGTAAATGAGAATCGCCGAATTGCCGTTCCCATCGAAGTCCTCTACATACCCATAGTCGTAACTGGCATCTCCAGCGGAGTCGGTGCAGGTTGCACTGTTGGCATCCACAACAGAGGTGGCGCTGTCGAAAGTGAAGTTCAAGGAGAAAGCAAACAGACAGTCGGAACAGGTTGTCAAACTGCTGGTGCTGGCAATGTCCCAGTTGAGTTCGCATAGCGCACCCGCACTGCTCTGTCCAGTTTCGGTTAGTTGATAGGTTTCGACACCAGTGTATTGAGAGAAGGGGGTGTCGGTGCCATCACAGTCTTGATCAATCCCATCTCCAACCACTTCGGTGGCTCCTGGATAGATCGTCGCATCGTTGTCGTTGCAATCGAGGGTACTGTCAACCCCATCACCGTCTGCGTCTAGACCGGCCACCGCATCTGAACCGTTGCAGTCTTGATCGATGCCGTCATTCAATACTTCAGTTGCTCCTGGATAGATCGTTGCATCGTTGTCATTGCAATCCGTGGACGTTTCAAATCCATCGCCATCGGCGTCTACAAAGTCAATGCCGTCACAGTCCTGATCGATTCCGTCGTTTGGAATTTCGGTTGCTCCCGGGTAGGCGTTGGCATCGTTGTCATCACAATCGACTGTGTCATCAAATCCATCCCCATCTACATCAATCGGGCAATCTCCATCATCGAATGAGAATGCCGCACAATTGAAGTCAATGGCCACTCCGTTGTGGGCATAGGCTTCATCGTCACAATAGCTGTCACCGAGCCAATTGCTGGGCGCACAATTTCCTTGACAGTCTGCGATCTCCCCAGAAGGGCAAGTCGGTGCACTCAAGTCGCTACCATCACAGTCTTGATCAATGCCATCCCCAACCACTTCGGTCGCACCTGGATAGATCGTTGCATCGTTGTCGTTGCAGTCGACCGTATTGTCAAAGCCATCACTGTCATTGTCAACGTTGCCAGTCCCATCAACGCCATCACAGTCCTGATCGATGCCGTCATTCAATACTTCAGTTGCTCCTGGATAGATCGTTGCATCGTTGTCATTGCAATCCGTGGACGTTTCAAATCCATCACCATCGGCGTCTACAAAGTCAATGCCGTCACAGTCCTGATCGATTCCGTCGTTTGGAATTTCGGTGGCCCCCGGGTAGGTGTTGGCGTCGTTGTCGTTGCAGTCTGATAGACTGTCCACGCCATCGCCATCCGCATCCACCACGGCATCTACACCATCACAGTCTTGATCGATTCCGTCGTATGGCGTATCCACCATCGTACTGCCCAGACCACTGTCGGTGTCGTTGCAGTCTGCAAAAGAGTCTAAACCATCTCCATCGTTGTCATACGGAATGATGTTGGCCGATCCAGTCCAATAATTGCTGTAATAGGCCCCTTGATACAGGTAATCAATGTACCCAGTCGTGTAGGTGAAGTTGCTTCCGTCAAAGTCAACACTGGAAGTGCCATCACTGGTGTCAATCCAAGCAGACCACTCTTGGTTTGTGCTGTCGAACAGCAGCAGAGCAGGATTGCCACTTCCATCGTAGTCACTGACATAGCCATAGGAAAATTCTTCATCCTGTGCCACCGAACTGCAATTGGCACTGCTGATGGAGGTGGTGTCATACGTGAGGTCAACATCAAATGCAAACTCGCAGTCTAGACAGGTTGTGGTGCTTGCCTCTCCAGTGACCGACCAGTTTAACACACACTCATATTGATTTGGTGTAGTGGCTCCTTCTACGTAAGTCACCTGCTCCGAACCCAGGTAGGGGTACAAACGGTCTGCACCATCGCAGTCTTGATCAACACCGTCCAACAAGACTTCTTGGGCACTTGGGTAGATGGAGGCATCCGTATCGTCGCAATCATCAGGGATATCCGTGAGTGTGTTTGAGGGGGTACAAGTCACGACCGTGTTGTTGGTATCGCCAAATCCATCCCCGTCAGAATCGATATACCAAATCTCTCCATCGTCGACACCACCATTGCAGTCGTTGTCTAAAGTGTCGCCACAAACCTCCGTTCCATCAGGATTGACTGTACTGTTGCTATCGTCACAGTCATCGGCGTTGAGACTGTGTCCTTCGGGTGCAGCATCGCAGGTCGTTCCCACACCAAATCCAGTACCAAATCCGTCTTCGTCGGCATCTACAAAATAGGCTTGTCCATCAATCGGTTGATTGTCAACGGTACCGTCACAATTGTTGTCAAGGAGGTCACAGACTTCATCGGCTCCAGGATAGATCTGTGAATTTCCATCCAAACAATCACCCTCATTTTCCGAAAATCCATCGCCATCATTGTCCACATCCAGTGGATCTGGTTCATTCGACGGCTCACCACTGGGTTCAGTTGCGGGTTCTCCACTGGGCTCATTGCTTGGTTCACTCGCCGATTCATCGGTCTCGCTGGCCGGTTCACTCGCCGGTTCAGTTCCCGGCTCCGTTGCAGGCTCGGAAGAAGGTTCAACTTCTACGATTGGATCCGATTCTAGTTTTACGCCGCTGCAGCCAACGGTCAGTGCAATCAATAAAGAAGAGAAAGACTGGTGCATGTTACTTACCCCTTTGCAAACGGGCTTCCATCATTCGTTTTTTGGCAGCGCACTTTTTTTGTTCAAACTCATCACAGACACATTCAGGGCCACCCTTGCCCCCACACGATCCTTTTAATGGTGAACCACCGAGTATGACTCCCACTGCCATGATGCCTGAGACTGCGACAAATCCACCAATCGCCAATAGTATGGTTGTTATTTCCATTGTGTCCTCACTGTTGCAATCGTTCTGCGAACGATGCGTTGCTTCGGGAACGAAACGTTCCATCTTCTTCTCTAATTAACATATATATCGCCAAGTCGTATTCTTCAGCCAATCGAAAAGCTTCTTCTTCTCCTAGAACATTCAAGGCTGTTGCCCATCCATCAGCGAGCATCACCGAAGGGGCTATGACCGAAATCGATGCCACGTTGTGTGCAATCGGAGAAAGGGTACGTGGATCGATGGTGTGTGAATATCGTTTTCCATCTCGCTCTTTGTAATTGCGATAGTCTCCGCTGGTTGCCAACGCTGCATCTTTCAAAGGCAGG
>CBFICN010000131.1:0-10806 GCA_965661045.1 uncultured Myxococcota bacterium | reverse complement strand
TGGATGGTGGAAGAGTTTTACCGTCTCGGGGTGTTGGTAGTGGGGTTGAACTTTCCTGTGGTTCCAAAAGGGGATCAAAGTATCCGATTCCAAATCAATGCAGCCCATACCCAAAAAGACATTGAGCGTGTATTGGATATCTTGAAAGGGATGCAGCAAGGGTAAGAATAGACACTGTATGTGCGGGAGGCAGCATGATTGGTTGGGTAATGTGGGTGCAGATGGCATTTGCTGCAGAGATCATTATCGAGCCATCGGGGACCAATGACGCACTGTTCTCAGCCATTCAGTCGGCGAAGTCAGGTGACTCTATCGTTTTGCAACAAGGCTCTTATCAAGAATGTGTCAACACGTTGGGAAAGGACCTTGTCATCAAAGGCATGGAAGGGGCACAAATTGTAGGAAATGGCAGTTGTTCCACAATGATGAAGGTTGAGTCTGGCGAAGTTTGGATTCAAAACTTGACTTTATCCTATAAAGGGACCTGCTTGGGAGTCTTCGGGCGATCTTCCACAGTGCACGTAGAGAATGCGAGCATATTGCAGTGTGGCACGCTTCGCCAAGTGGGTGGAGGTGTATATGTCAGTGGTGGCACAGTTCACATCTCGAAGACCAAACTATCAGGGAATCAGGGTCAAAAGGGGGCTGGAGTATACGTCAAAGACGGTGTGGCCACCATTCGAGATTCGCTGTTTTCAGACAATATGGCACAAATCGGTGGGGCTCTGTTGTCTCAAGAATCTGAAGTCTCCATTCAACAGTCAAGAATCTTGGGAAATGCAACCAAATCTGGAGGCATGGGTGCTGGCGTAGTATTGAGAAACGGTGGATACTTGACCTTGTCCGATACTGTATTGCAGGGCAATCACGCACAAGGAAAGGGTGGCGCCATTTATGTGGATACAATTTCATCTACGGCTCACAACCACGTTGCGTTAAACAACGTTCGATGTACAGGAAACTCTGCATCCTTTGGCTCCTCAACGGGTGGCTGTCTATACAGTCGCGGTCACGCATCTTTGACGATCGAGGGGTCTACATTTGTCGATAATATGGCTGCTCTTTCAGGAGGAGCAATCGCAATACACGACGCCAGTGAAACCGTACAGGTGTCCAATTCAACCTTTCAGAAAAATCGCGCGCGCAGTGGGGAAGGTGGCGCTGTACTGATCGAGTCGGCTTCTGAAAAAGTATTGACACCACTTAAAGTTAGAGACAGTACTTTCGACAACAACCGTGCGGAAACCTATGGAGGGGCCTTATCGCTGGGAAATACCATCAATGCATATGCCAGCCTGGAGATTTCTGGCTCTAGATTTTCTCACAATTTGGCGAATTCATCGCAATCAGGAGCAGGGGGGGCGGTATATTTTGTCTCACAAGCTCCCCATACCCTAAAAGTTGTAGAGAGTACTTTTGAGCACAACAAAGCAGAATTGGCTGGTGGTGCTCTGTATGCGGTCCATCCTCAAATGGTGTGGATTCAGCAGAGTCAGTTCGTGAACAACGCTGCAGAGGGTGCTTCGACAATCCAACCACGTTTTGGTGGAGCGATTATGTTGGATGGTGCGACGGTGACCTTTGTGGAACGGTCAAAGTTTTGTGGGAATATTGCCACCTCGTTGGGGGGGAAACGCACTTCAGGAACGGGGGGGGGGGTGTATCTCCAAAAGGGTGAGCGACTTGTGTTCGAAGACAATTGGTTCTGGGAGAATCAAGCACAAGAGCGTGGTGGTGGTCTTTCTATCGACAGTGTGGAGCAGCTAGAACTCAACAACTCGATATTTGCGGCCAATCGTTCTGCAACGGGTGGTGCGTTGTATTTGAACGGTGCGAATACCACTGCTGATTCGTTGAATGTGGTCTACACACAGTCTGGTCTTGCAACAATGGCTGTGAATGGCGAGCATCAGTGGGAAAATATCAACTGGTACAACAACGTGGATGGCAATGGGACGTTGGGACCGTCTTTGGATGTTCCACTTTCGTTGACGAGTCACACAGCAAACAATCCAAACTTTACATCGCTGGTTGTGGACGGTCGATGTGAAGATGAGTTGACATTGACCAAATAATGTTGACCCAATAATGTTGACCCAATATTGTTGACCAAGTAACGTTGATCACGTAACAATGTTCTAAATATCGTAAGTATGGCTTCGATGGTGTTATGGGTTGTGGTATGCTAGGTCACTTGCACTGTGTTTGTAGAAAGAGAGGGATGAATGTTAAAAAACGAACTGCTTGTCATTGATGGCACGGCGTTGTTGTTTAAAATGTACTTTGCCAAGTTCAGCCAGTTGTCTCGTGAGGGGGTCGAGGTTGGAGGCGTTGTTGGTGTTGCTCGTGCTGTCAGCAGATTGATTACACAGCACAAATGTCGATATGTGGCGGTTGTTTTTGATGCGGGCATGAAAACGTTTCGCAATGACATCTATGAAGCCTATAAAGCACATCGTCCACCCCCTCCACCGGATCTCATTCCTCAGTTTGACTTGAGTGTGGAGGCGGTTCAGCACTTGGGATGTCAAACCTTCAAGAAAGTTGGGTATGAAGCAGACGATTTGATTGCCACTTTGGCGAAGAAAGCGAGGGATGCAGGGCTTGACGTGACGATGGTAACCGACGACAAAGATGTATCTGGATTGGTGACCGATGATGCGCCACACTGCCACCAGTGGTTGTATTCGAAGAAAATGCTGTTGAATCGCGATGCCGTTGTGGAAAAGTTTGGGGTGGAACCATCGCAAATGGTGGATTACCTCGCTTTGCTTGGGGATACATCCGACAATGTTCCTGGCGTAAAAGGGGTGGGCAAAAAAACGGCTGTGTCTTTGTTGAAGCATTTTGGCAGTGTAGAAGGAATGTTTGAGAACATTGACGACGTATCTACCTTGCCCATTCGAGGCAGCGCTTCCGTACAGAAGAAACTCGAAGCGGGTAAAGACATTGCTCAACTCGCCAAAACATTGATTACCCTAAAGGATGATGTACCGATCAGAGATTTTGAATGGTCAGAGTTGGAGTTCAACGGGGCTCGCTCTGATGCCTATCCATTCTTTTTTGACTTGGGACCGACCTATTTTCTCAACTGGCTAGATGAGTACATGGCATCCTAAATTGATGTTCTCCTCGCAATCTCGGAAGTGGATTGACTGGGGCAGTTTGGTCGTGGTTGCTGGTGTTTTACTGTGGCCTGCTTGGCGTACAGGGGCTTGGCCAGGTACGGGTGTGGATTTGTACGGTACAGTCTGGTTTTATGGTTGGATTCGACATTCCATCGAGCATGTTGTCGACCCATCGTTTACCGACCTGTTCTTTTATCCAAACGGTAAAGATATTTTTGCACATACAGGCAACAACTTCGTAGACGCCTACTTGTCAGTACCATTCCAATGGTGTTTCGGAGATCATTTTGTCGCACCCTTTATGACCTTGTTGTTGTTGGGGAATGTGTGGGCATTGCGGGTGTGGCTTTCTGAACTTGGGTGTCGCCATTTTGAACTGTGGTTGTTTGGCTTGTTGTGGTTGCTCAATCCGTATTGTCTGTCTGAATTGGCGATGGGCCGTCCAACTCAGCTATTGATGATGCCAACATTTTTGGCCTTGACCTTTTGGAACCGTATGTTGAATGGCGAGGATGTTTGGAAAGGACTGGGTTCGATTGTCGCCTTGCAAGGGTGGTGCTATTGGTTTTACGGCTTCTTTTTGGTGCAGTTGCTCTGCGCACACGGACTGTTGGTGGTTTTGAGGAAACCAACAAGGGTTTTGAATATTTGGAAACCTCTATCGAAAAGTGTGCTTTTGACACTGGTGCTTGTTTCACCAGCAGTTTTGTCAATGCTACACGTTGTGAATGGTCAAGATGTACCCGGACTGACTGACTTAAATAGCACAGACCCACAACAGATTCGAAATGCCTTGGCTCCGTGGATTCGAGGCTATCAAGTTGTGGACCCCATTGGCCATCCCATCTTCCAAAGTACGTTGTATGGCAGTGTGGCTATCCTTGGGTTGCTGTTGTCCCTTCAGTCACGAATTTGGTTTGTCGTAGCGGTTGTGATGATGGGTGTGGCTCTGGGACCGTTTCAGACTGCTGGCGAACACGAATGGCTCAACATTCCCTATCTTTGGATGGTGTACTGGCTTCCTTTCTTCGAGCGACTGTGGTTCCCCTACAGGGCATTGGGGTTCGTTATGGTGGCGTTACTGACCCAGTTGGCACTGGTTTCCAAAGAGTGGAAGTGGAGTCGGTTGCAACAGTTCTCTCTGGGTGGGTTTGTTTTGATCGCCGGTGCATTTGACTTGTGGCACGTTGATAGCCTACCCCTTGTGCATACGACCCTACCAAAAAGCGACGTACAAGATTGCATTGATGCGCCGACCATTCAGTTGCCCAATGGCTTTGTTCACCCAACGATGACCTGGCAGGTTGACAACCCTCAACCATTTTTTGGTGGCATGGGTGAAAATGGACTGTTGTTTTTGCCCAAAGGGTACAAAGGGCGATTGCAAAATCCATTTGTGCAATACCTGCGTTCAGCATCGCTGATTGTCAATACGTCGAAAACCTACAGTCCATTTGACAAGGCTCGGATTGTGGAACTGGGTTTTCGATATGTGCTTTGGGATCGGGGAATGACCGAAATGGAACGGCAAAAAAGACTGACTTCTGATACCGAACGTCCGACCGAGGTCTTTGACATTCAACAAAATCTAATGGAGCAGTTGGGGCAGCCCGTCTGTTGGGATGCTCAGTGGTTGTTGTTCGATTTGTGGAGCCCATCTTTCGCAAACGATCGTGATGCAACCCTATTCGAATGGCAATGGCCTCAGCCAACCCTCAGCAATTATGAGCAAAGACTTAGAGAATTGGGTCGGGTTCCCAAGCCGTAGGCATTTGTGGCAAACTCCTTTCAGTTGGTTACATTGTTGGCAACAATTTGTAATTCACACTGTGAGGGAGCCATGGAAGAATATTTGGAAGAAATGTCAGACGATTTTGGAAAGTGTGTCACTGCATTTGAGAATGCGTTGACGTCAGTGCGAACTGGTCGTGCTAGCCCCGTTTTGTTGGAAGGTGTACAGGTTCACATCAGCACCTACAATGCCAATATGCCGATCAAGCAGGTGGCTTCGATTACAGCTCCAGATGCTCGAATGTTGGTGGTCAATCCATGGGACAAAACCACCTTGACCGATATCGAGCGCGGGATTCGATCCGCAGGATTGGGACTCAACCCGAACAACGACGGGAATTTGATTCGCGTACCCATTCCACCGTTGACCGGTGAGCGTCGTCAAGAGTTGATTCGCAAAGTTCGTCAAATGGCTGAAGATGCTCGCATTCGTGCACGTGGGGTTCGTCGTGATTACAACAACCTGATTAAAGAAGCCGAAGGTGAAAAAGAAATCTCTGAAGACGATTCACGGGGCTATCAAAAGCGTGTCCAAGATGCAACCAATGCTTGCATCAAACAAATTGATGCCGTCTGCAAACAGAAAGAAGCAGAGTTGATGGAAGTATAATGTCAACATCGGACAGTACCATATCTGTTCCGCAACACATTGCCATCATTATGGACGGCAATGGACGATGGGCGACTGCGCGAGGTTTAGAGCGAACTGCTGGGCATGAACAGGGTGCCCTTCGAGTCCGAGAGATCACCCGGGCTTGTCGAAGAAAGGGTGTGAAAGTTCTCACTCTGTACAGTTTCTCCACCGAAAATTGGACGCGACCCACCACTGAAATTAGTGTTTTGTGGGACATTTTGAAGCGCTATTTGCAGATCGAGCGCGAAGAGATGTTGAACAATGGAATTCGCTTAAACGCCATTGGACAGGTCGATAGGCTACCGATGATGGTTCGATTGCCTTTGAAATCATTGATGCGAGAGACTCAACACAATGACGGTATGGTTCTCAACTTGGCACTGTCTTATGGTTCAAGAACTGAGATTGTCGATGCTGTTCAACGTCTGTGCAAGGACGTATCCAATCGAAAACTGTCGCCAGAAGACATCACAGAAGCCGTGTTTTCTAGTCGTTTATCCACTGCGGGCATGCCTGATCCAGAGTTGATCATCCGGACTTCTGGTGAGATGCGATTGTCCAATTTTTTACTTTGGCAGGCTGCTTATGCAGAGTTGGTGGTCTTGGATATTCCCTGGCCAGAGTTTACAGAAACCCATTTGGATTCGAGCATTGCTGAGTTCAACAGCAGACAGCGTCGCTTTGGCAAAACGGGACAGCAGCTCAAGGCCGATTCGACCTTAAAGAATTCTTAACGACAACGTTCATACAAAGGCAGAGACATGTTGGAAAGATTGGTTGCGGCGATTGTCGCGTTGGCAATTGTGTTGCCCACACTTTTTTATGGAGGAACGATTGGGTTCTTTGTGTTGGGGCTGGTGATTGTCTTGATTGGCAGTGGTGAACTGTGGAACATGTTTTCCAACAACAATGCCTTTCCACCGTTGTTGCGTTGGGTGTTGACCCTTGTCTACGGGGCTGTTTTTGCAGGCTTGTTTGTGTGGCAAACAGCCATGACCCCGATTTTGATTGCTGCACTGTTTGTGTTGTGGATGGTGGGCTTGTTTGGTGTGCCCGACAATGATTTGGGAATGAAGTGGGCTGCCTACAGTACGTTTGGGCTACTGTACCTTCCATTTTTGCTCAGTACGTTTGTCCAAGTTCGAGGAGTGGAGACATACGGATTGCAGTGGTTGTTTCTGACTCTGCTGTTGACTTGGTCTGCGGATTCAGGAGCCTACTTTGCTGGACGCTTTTTCGGCAAAAATAAACTTTTTGAGCGTGTATCCCCGAAGAAAACCATCGAAGGGGTCATCGGTGGAGTACTCTTGAGTATGGTGGTTGCGATTTTCTTTTGCATGCAGTGGCTTCCAATGGTCTCCGCATTCATTGCAGCCGTTGTTGGAATGGTATGGGCCATACTCAGCGTGGTGGGGGATTTGGTGGAATCGATGATGAAACGTGCTTTTGGCGTCAAAGATTCAGGGAACATCATGCCCGGACATGGTGGAGTGATCGATCGGTTGGATTCGCTGTTGTTTACCTTTCCGGCAACGTGGTTGTTTATCCAGTTTGTATTGCCACTTCTCTAAGTGAATGTCTGCACAGGGTGAATGCCTGCACAAGGTGAATGCTGTCATGGTGTCTTCGTTTCCTCGACGAAGCATAGCAAACAGGCAAATCTAGTGGGCGCACACAAAACGCTTCAATCTACTGAATCTCAATAAGCAACACCAGTTCCAGTCCAACGATTGGAGAAGTACCCCCATCCGTAAGTTGTGCTGTAGGCGTAATAATTGAGATGACCCACTGCGTAACTAAAGTTTGTGCCATCAAAACTCACAGTGTCTAACTGATTGAATGAGATGTTGTTGTTGATTGCAAAGGGAACCCAAGCACCATTTTCATACAACAGCAAGGCTTGTTCGCCAGTCGCATTGTAGTTGTTCACAAATCCATACGGCACAACCATCGTAGACGAAAGCATTGAACAGTTGCTGTCATAGGACGAAGTAAAGTCCATACTGATTGTCATATCAAAAGTGTAGTCACAATTCGGACAGGTGACATTGGTGGACGGTACTCCACTGAGACTGAATTGCATGTCGCAGTTGTACATACCCGTAAAGAACCCTGCCAGTGCCATTTGATAGGTTTCAGTACCCGAATAGTAGAGGTTTCCACCTGTACCAGTGGTGGCATCTACACCATCGCAGTCTTGGTCGATGCCGTCGTTGGGGATATCGTAGGCCCCGGGGAAGACCGAGGCATCATAGTCATTGCAATCGGTTGTCGAATTGAACCCGTCCCCATCAATGTCTGTAGAACCAGTGCAGTCTCCATTTTCATAATACAACGGGCCGCAGTTATAATCGACCACATTGCCATTCCAAGTGTCGATTCCAGAATTGCACACCCCATCTCCATACCAGATGCTTGGTGCACAGTTGCCGTTGCAATCAAGCATTTCAATGATCGTACAAGTAGAAGTTGTCGCATCTGAACCGCTACAGTCTTGATCGATGCCGTCATTGGGTATATCGGTTGCTGCGGGGTTGATGGATGGGTCATAATCATTGCAATCCATTGAACTGTCAAAACCATCGCCATCGTTGTCTGGATATCCAAGTGTGGCATCCTGGCCGTCACAATTTTGATCGATGCCGTCGTTGGCGACTTCTGGTGCACCTGGATAGATCGAAGGGTCTAGATCATTGCAGTCTGTTGTCACATCGTATCCATCGCCATCTTGGTCTATTATTCCACTGTCTACACCATCGCAGTCTTGATCGACGCCATCGTTGGGAATTTCTTGCGCCAATGGGAATACAGAAGGGTCATAGTCATCGCAGTCTGTAATCGGAGAGTTTGCTGGCGCTTCAGCACCGTCATTGCCACAAATTGGGTCAGAACTGATGAGGATGGTTTCTGTTGCGTATCCATCAGAATCGGCATCTTGATAGCAAAGTTCCATTCCGTCACAGTTTTGATCGAAGTTGTCACTGGGAATCTCAGTCATGTGTGGACCAATATTCGGATTCGAGTCGTCGCAATCTCCAAGGTTTTCCGAAAAACCATCGCCATCATCGTCCGTGTCTAGGTCACTGGGGGCATTGCTCGGTTCTGAAGTTGGTTCAGAGGTTGGTTCAGAACTGGGCTCTACTGATGCTTCAGAAGCCGGCTCATTGGAAGGATCATTACTTGGTTCAATGGCAGGTTCACTACTGGGTTCTACATCACTTTCAATGCCAGAATCATAAACTTTGACGGTGGCGGTTGAAAGACCAACATCACACCCTGCAGTCACCAGTAAACTGAGTGGTAAAGCAGTAAAAGAGAGGCGAACCGTCATGCTGTTCTCCAAGAAATTTTTCAAAATAATACAGTATCTATACCAATACTCTATCAAAATTGACAGGGTTTGTATGTGACAGATGCTATGGAAAGAACAGAACTAATTGAATAAACTGTAGTTAGAATCGTTTACTATATAGATACATGACTTCATGCTCTTCTCAAGGATGTACTATGAAAAAGACAATGACAGTGACCAAGACTCGGAATCGAACAAAGGCTGTGTCCACACCTCAGATGATTTCCTTTGCCTCAATATTTGTACTTGGGTCCGGCTGTACCGCAATTCAAGACAACCCGTATTTGTCCCAATTTCTACCAACGATTGCCTTTGAGGGCTTACAGGTCAACGAAGTGACTTTTGAGGAAGTCGATACTGAGTTTTTGTTTGCCATTGACAATCCCAATCCGGTTGGCATCGACATTGAAGACTTTTCTTATTCTCTTGCCTTTGCAGATGTGTCTTGGATGGACGGAGACAATCCAGACGGTTTATTGCTTGGGGCTTCAGGCGCATCTGAGGTTGCGTTCCCCACCAACATTGTGTTTGCCGATTTGTTTGATATGGTTCAGGCCGCTCGTGGCAGTGATCATCTGCCGTTTGGATTGAGTGGAGACTTTGGTTTGCGCTTGGACTCTTCGACACTTGTAACAGAAAATTCCAGTGATTCTGAAGCCAGTGAAGACTCTCAAGTAGTCCATCTTCCGTACGATGCAGAGGGTGACTTCCCAGCTTTGCGCAAACCGAAGTTTTCTTTCAACAAGCTTCGTGTCAAATCCTTGAGTTGGAGCGAAATCAAGTTGGACCTCGTGATGGATGTCGACAACGAGCACGCATCAAATCTAATCTTTCAGCGTTTTGCCTATGACCTCTCGTTGGGTGGCAACTCTACTTTGTCTGGTGTGGTGGATGATTTGGAAGAAGTAATTCACGGTGGCGATGCCGCGGTAGACGCTCCAAATCAAAAAGTTCGACTGCCAATCGCGATTGATTCGTTGTCAGTGATTGGCAATTTATGGGACCTTTTGCGCAACGGTCAGCGCCTCAATGCCCAGTTTTCAGCGACCACAGATGTGGATACCCCATTCGGTTTGATGGAATTGGCGGTTGATGAAACCGGTGACCTAGATGTGGAAATGCAATAAAGGCTTCAATATATAAGGGTAATTTGCAATCGACTATTGAATTTTATCGTTTGGGGTCATAAGATAGCAATAGAATAGACTGCAAAATTTATAATGTGGTAAACCAGTGCTTTTGGAGCAAACATGCGAATCTTATGGTTGTTGGGCTTGACGACAGGCTGTGGATACATTTCCGATGCAAAGTATGACTTGCGATTGGACCCTGACAATGATGGTGTGTCCATTGAAGACGATTGTGACAACACTGATGCAAACTTGGGTTCCAAGCGGACGTTTTACATGGATGCAGATGGGGATGGGTTTGGTGACCCAGACGTACCGGTTGAAGCGTGCACATTGCCAGAAGATGCTTCAGAAAACTCTTTAGATTGTGACGATACGCGTGCCGATGTCAATCCAGGTATGGACGATGTGTTCTACGATGGTGTGGATTCGGATTGTGACGGTAGCAATGACTGTGATGCAGATGGAGATGGTTTTGATGGCTCAGCTGAAGGCGGGCTTCCAACCGAAGAGTGTCCTAATGCTTCCGATTGCAATGATGACGATCCTGAAATTCGTCCAATGGATGGGGCGACCGAAGTTCAGTTCAATGGAGAGGACGACGATTGCAACATTCTGACAGGGGATGGCGACTTTGATGGGGATGGCTTTTGGCATGCCAATTATGAGGCGATAGTGTTGGCCAATGGGTTGACCCCGATGGAAATTCCCGAAGGCAAAGGAGGAGATTGCTATGATTGGAGCGCGGAGCCCGTTGAAGGCTTTGATCCA
>CBFICN010000130.1:0-10825 GCA_965661045.1 uncultured Myxococcota bacterium | reverse complement strand
TCGCAACGTACCAGACTTTCCCAAACCGGGAATCCAATACAAAGACATTACCCCTGTGTTGGGTAATCCTTCTTTGATGCACTCGATTGCGGTAGCGCTCAAAGAAACCTACGTGGATCAAAAAATCGATGTGGTTGTCGGGATTGAGTCGCGGGGGTTTATTTTTGGAACCCCACTTGCGTTGGATTTGAATGCGGCCTTTGTACCGATTCGAAAGCCAGGAAAACTACCTGCAGATGTTGTGCGGACCGAATACACGTTGGAGTATGGCTCTGGCACGTTGGAAATGCATGCAGATGGTATTCGCCCAGGGCAGAGAGTTGTCATCGTCGACGACTTGTTGGCTACTGGTGGGACTTTGGCAGCCTCCAAAAAACTTGTTGAAGAGGTTGGTGGGGTTGTTGTCAGCTGTGCTGTGGTCATCAATCTGGCTTTCTTAAATGGCCAAAGTCGCTTGGGAGAAACTCCGGTTGTGTCTCTCGTTGAGTATACTTAATTGAACATCGAGGCATCACTCTTTTATGTATTGAGTTCATCAATGAAAGTTGCCCAGCCACTGCGTACGGTCTCTCGAAGTGTATTCAGCGTTCCATTGTTCTCAATGACCCAATCTGCCAGTCGCTCCTTGTCCGAAAGGGGAAGTTGACTGTTGATCCATTGCTGGGCAGCGTCTCGTGAAAGGTCGTTGCGTTTCATCAGGCGCTGAAGTTGATGTTCTTGAGAACATGTAGCCACAATCAATCCGTCATACAGTTTGTATGAACCAGTTTCAACCATCAGTGCGGCTTCGACAACACAAGCCACATGTCCTGCAGCAGCTTGCTGTTCTTGCCACAGTGTCATGGCGGTAAAGATTCGCGGGTGAGTGATGGCTTCTAAATCTCTTTTGGCTTTTGCGTTGCTCAAAATAATGTTGCGTAGAGCAGGACGATTCAATGTGTCATCAGCCAACAATACCTCTTGTCCAAAGCGCTGTACAATCTCTGCCAATCCATCTGAACCAGGGGCAACAACTTCTCGTGCGACGATGTCGGCATCCAATGTTGGCACACCCAACTCTGTCAGGCAGCTGGACACTGTTGATTTACCACAGGCAATGCCACCGGTCAGTCCAATTGTCAGCATCATCGTGCTCCTTGGTTTTGATAATCGAGTAGATGTTGGGTTCGAGTACCGAGTGTTATTGATCTTTGAGTCGTTCAGCGTACCGAAAAACCGTTCGAGGATCGACATCCAGTACTTTCGCGGTGTGTGTTTTGTTCCAATTGTTGATGTCGAGCGCCTGACGAACATATTCAAGTTTGAATTCATCGACTGCGGCGTCGAGAGTCTGTAGACTGTCGTTTGCAGACACGACCAATCCAAGATCTTCAGCGGTGATGTCATCTCCTTCACTGAGTGCCAGTGCTTTTTTAATGCGCGACTCCAACTGTCGAACATTTCCAGCCCAGTGATAGGCGGTCATGGCTTCAACGGCTGGCTTGGTAAAAGGCTTTGCTTCTAAGCCATATTGCGACGCATATTTGGTGACGAAGAATTTTGCGAGTTCATAGACATCAGAGCCACGGTCTCTCAGTGGGGGAAGTTCGAAGCACACTTCGTTGAGTCGATAAAAGAGGTCTTCGCGAAAGTTTCCGTTGGAAATTTCCTCTTCGAGATTTTTATTGGTGGCAGACAATATTCGAACGTCCAATGGACGGGGTTCGATTTCTCCAACCCGCTCAATGGTTCGTTCTTGTAAAACCCGCAGCAGTTTAACCTGTAGAGTCATCGGCATTTCACCGATTTCATCCAGAAAGAGCGTGCCACCATTGGCGGCTTCAAACTTACCAATTTTATCCGCATGTGCGCCAGTAAAAGCGCCTTTGGCATGACCAAATAGTTCACTTTCCAAAAGATTTTCGGGAATGGCACCGCAGTTGATGGACATGAAAGGACCTTGATTGCGGAGGCTTTGTTCGTGTAGCGCTTTGGCGACCATCTCTTTTCCCGTTCCGGTCTCACCGAGCACAAGCACACTCAATTCGGTTGGGGCAAGTTTGGCAATCTGTTTCATTAAACGGAGCATTGGCGGAGAGGAGCCGATGATACTGCTGGAGGGTTGTTGGGCACTCAGTGCTTGACGCAGGGCTTTGTTGTCTGTTTTCAATTCATTGAGCAGCAATGAGGTATGAAGAATACCGGCGGCTTGTGCAGCCCAAACTTGAAGCAGGCGTAAGTCGTCTTCGGTAAAGAGACCCGTAATTGAATCGTTCCCCAGATAAATTACGCCGAGCAATTCACCACGAACGATGAGGGGGACGCACATGACGGAACTCAGTTTCAAATCCACCACACTTTGTGCAGATGCATAGTTGGCATTGTTTAAGGCGTTGTTGATGACCAGTGGCTCTTTGCTATTGACGACCTTTTGGATGATGGTGTCTGAAATTCCGAGTTGATTGGAGTTGTTGCTGTCGATATTGTGTGTTGCAGCGACTGTGTAATCTCCTTTGTTGAGTACGATCAGAAAGCCTTTTTCGGCTTGGGTCAGCCCGACGATGGCTTCCAACAGTTGCTCAAAGAGGGCTTGTGGGTCACTTTGTTCCATCAGCGCTGCAGAGAAAGCGACCAGTTCTTGGAGGGTTTTGAGATCCTTTTGTCTTTCAGAGTCATCGTTGGGAATGGCGCCATCTCTCAAGTATAGAGTAAAGAAGGAGAGGTCTATTTTGTCATCCATTTTGAGTGGAGAAGATCGAAAACTGCGCCCGTTGATAAAAAAGGGTCGTTTCATGTCGAGCAGTTGAATGGTAAATTTTTCACCCCGTTTCACAATGCGCGCATGGTGGTTCCCAACGTCTCCTGTGGTCAATAAAATATCGTTACCAGACTTGCTACCGATGCTAATGATGGGTTTGGTGATGGCAAAGTATTTTCGAGCGTCAGTTTTGGTGTTGATGCATTCAATGTATGGCATGAACGACTCCTCTTATAAAACGTGCCAATTGGGTAACGAGTATTGTACATTTGTACCATTGGAAATTGTGCATCGACAGCTCAGTCTGTACTTTATATTTCATATGTTATAAAAAGGGCTAACCTTACATCCAAATATGGGTTACAATCTTCATAAGTGCCCATTTTGCTTCGGCATCCTTCTTGTGGGCTGGTCAAAATGTACATTCGTATGGTACAGTGAACCTTTATCTACCGTTGTCTAGACCGTTGGCGCTTTGTGGTTGTTCCAGTGAGGAGAAGTATATGATTTTGAGTTTGGTGAGTTTACTGAGTTTGGGCGTGGGGTGTAAGTCTGGGACGGCCCTCTTTGAAAACAAAACGGTTGATGGTGAGTATGAAGAAACCGTTTCGTATACGTTGACCATTGACTCTCCGCAATATGGGGCTTTTTATCAAGATGGTCCGGTTCCAGTTAGTGGTCGAGTGGAACCTGCAACAGCCTCCGTATATTTACAAGGTACGCCGATCTCGGTGAATGAAGACGGCACATTCACTTCAGCCGTGGGGTTTCAAAAAGACTATGCAGTGGTGGACGTCACCGTACCTGGTGGGGAATTGAGAGAGCGCATTCCTGTTTTTGCCGGCAATGATCCGATTGATACTTGGCCGGGTGGTTTGGCTGGTCGTCTACTTCCGAACGGAATGGATGCATTGGGAAAGTTTTTGGGCGCACAAATTGACGCGACGGGGTGGTTGGACTCTATTGGCAGTCAGTTGCCAACGATTGACAATGGAACTTGGGGGCTCACCCCAATCGGTATGCTTCAAGATCCAACTGAGATTGCATTGAGTCCTGTACGTGCTGGTATCGGTGTTGATTTTATGTTGAACAATGTTGGATTGGAATACGAGGTGTGGTGGAACGACCCAAATCTTGGTGCGGGTAGTTTACCGATCGTCATTCAAATTGAGCAAATCGGTATTGGTGCAACGGCCGATCCAATTTTAGAATCTGACGGTACGTTGACCTTGTCTTTGTATGATGCAGACTTGACGATGCAAAATCCACAGTTTGTGTTTGATGGAAACAATGCGTCTGTATTGGAGTGGATTTTACAAAACGGTTCACAGTGGATTTTGGAGCCGATTGCCGAAAACCTCTTGGAACAGTTGCTGACCGAAATCGGAACATTGGACCTGGGTGGACCGTTGGCCTTTGAAACTGATTTGATGGGCGAAACCTTGGCGGTTGGGTTGGATGAGTTGTATGGTGACTTGGACGGAGTGGCGTTGGAGATGTCATTGTCTGTTGGCGATACACTCTCCACAGATGGTTCTTACGTTCCCATCCCAACTCTTGAAGATGCCCAGCCGGATGCACAGTTGGCGCTGGCACTTCATGAAGCCATATTGGATGAATTGGTGCTGGGGCAAGTGTTGCCACTGCTCAATCAAGATTTGGATTTGAGTGGGTTTGCTGGCAACATCATCGGGAATGTGGTTTCCACGTTGGATGGTGGCTCTCAGATTCCCACCAATGCCAACGGGTGGTGCTTGGCGTTGCAACCCGGAGAGTTGGCGCTTCTTCGGATGAAAGAAGGATTGGATCCACTTGCCAAACTTTACTTGGCGGACATGGACGTCACCATCGGTGTTGACACGGGAGGCGGATGTACCGATTGGTTGGTGATGAACGTGGTCGGAGAAGTTGGGTTGAAGGTGACCGAGGGCACCAAGATTGGTTTTGATTTTGAAATCGGAGAAGGTGCCATTTTGTATTATGGTGCCAGCGGATATGATGAAGACGCAGTTATTGAAGGCTTTGGACGCTCGTTGTCGAGTTTGATTGGCCTACTTGGCGGTGCGGCTTCGATAGATCTTGCCGAACTTGCTGGCGGAGGCGGCGCAGATGCGGGGGCATTTGGTGATATATCCCTTCAGTTGTTAGACTCCCAAAAGATTTACGACTTTTATGATGAATGGCCGGAAGGTTTGTACTCTGTGTCTTTAAATCTATGGGCAGAGTAAACCCTTTAGAGATTCTATGAATGGTGCATCGTGTATGGATGGTGGAACGGAATAGTGTCGTTTACAAATGTGTCTAACAGACACAGGTCGACAGACTTTGCGATCTGAGATAGATCAATCCACCACATGAATATATTAGGGATGAGAAAATGAGAAAGGTACAGTTGCTTGGAATTTTGTTTGGAATGATGATGTCTTTGCCTGCATGGGCAGCCGGTATTGCAACGGTGGATTTTCAAAAGGCACTGACGCTGGTTGAGGAAGGCAAGCGAACAGAAAGCGAACTCAACACGCTGATGAATCAAAAGCAAGGAGAAGTTCAGCAACTTCAACTGCAACTGCAAAATCAAATGCAACAGTATCAACAACAGCAAGCTCTGTTGTCTGATCAAGCCCGTGCCGAAAAAGAACAGGAATTGTATCAACTGCAAATGCAAGCACAGCAGGCAGCCTACAACGCAGAGATGGAATTTCAGCAGATTTATACCCAAAAAATGGAAGGGTTGATTGAAAAAATGCGCGACATCGCTGAAGAGGTTGGTGCTGAGAAAAAATATGATTTGATCTTAGAGACCACCGAAAGCGGGATGATTTATCGTTCAAGTTCTGTTACCGATATCACAACCACGGTTGTTGATCGATACAATGCCAAGCATCCGTAATCAAGAGATGAATCGTGTTGTCGGATAGTGATCGAACGCGCGTCAAGATTCAGCTTGAGGTAAAGATAGAAGAATATGAGCAGGTTCTGAAGTCTGATGCATCAGACAATGACCAACTTGAACTGGATCAAACCAGGGTGGGCAGATTGGCTAGAATGGATGCGGTTCAACACCATGCCATCGCCCAAGCACAACATGAACGTGCGCGAAAGTTGCTCACCCGATTGAAAACGCTTTTGACAAAAATCGACAATCCAGACTTCGGTGAATGTCACTATTGTGGTGACGATATTCCGGTGGGTCGATTGTTGGTTCGTCCCGAAAGTCTCCGTTGTGTTGAGTGCGCAGAACTTGAAGATTGAAGTGCCATTTTTGAATCCAAAAGTATTTTGTATGAAAAAATGTCTATTCCCTGGTGCAGCCTCGTTGTATAGAGCATCAAATCCAAATAAGGTTGCAATATGCGTACAAGACTGAAAATATGGCTGAAGAGATTGTTGATTGCTGGTGGTGTGGCATTTTTAGGGGCTTCACTTTGGTTGGGCTGGGCATACCGAGAGTATGTCATTCTCAATCCTGGTGAACACATTGACAAGTCTTACATTTTAAATGCGTTGTCTAAGGAGTCGTCCGTGCTCTATCGAGATGGCGAGACTCAGTTGCACTCCTTTTATAGCGATCAACATCGCATTTATGTTTCCTACGAAGATATTCCGGAGTATTGGGTTCAAGCCATTACAGCTGCTGAAGACAAACGTTTCTTTAGCCATTTTGGTCTAGATCCCATTGGGATTTCAAGAGCCATGCTGTCCAATATAAAGGCAGGACGGATTGTGTCTGGTGGTTCAACATTGACTCAGCAGACTGCCAAGAACGTATTCAACCGCCCCGACCGCTCATTAAACTCAAAGGCGGAAGAAGCCTTGAACGCTTTGCGTCTGGAGTATCATTTTGACAAAGAAGAAATTTTAGAGTTCTACGCGAATCAGTTTCACGTCAATGGCAATGGTCGTGGCATTGGGGTCGCGGCACGTCACTATTTCAACAAACGTGTTGAAGATCTGTCATTGACTGAGTGTGCGTTTATTGCGGGAATGCTTCAAGGGCCTGGGCTGTATGATCCCTTTGTTTCACGTTCTTATCGGAAAGGAATGACGGTGGAAGAATATCGCGCTCTCAACGTAGAACGCGCTCAAAAAAGAGTGCAGTACGTACTGGGTAGAATGCTGGCAGAAGGACACATTTCCCAAGAGTTGCATGACAAAGTGTCGGTACAACCATTGCCATTTCAACGAGGTGTTTTTCAATATCGTCCAAATGCGGCAGTGGATGAAGTAAAGCGTCGGCTCATGTCGCCTCCGTTTTCTGAAATCTTAGAAGAGTACAACATCGACAATCCGGCTACGGCGGGTCTTACCATCGTGACGACTTTGGATCAAGACATTCAGCGACACGCACAGTATGGATTGGTTCATCACTTGTCTGAAACAGGTGGTATTTTAGAAGGGGTAGAGCCGACAGGCTTGGTTCGAGAAAAACAGTCGGTGATACTGGAGAAAAGACGCGAAAGACAGGTGGGCGATCTATTCTTCGGAAAGGTGGTCGAGCATTCTGATACTGGGCTTGTGATTGAAGATGGGAATGGTTCGTGCACAGTCGACAATGAGGCCCTCAATCGCATCACGAAGGTGCTTCGAAAGGCAAAGGGTACCAAGTGGGGACGAACGATTTCGGGGCTCAAAAAAGAATTGTCCTTAGGGTCAGTGGTCTGGGCGTCGGTCAGAAATATCGATGAACAAGGGCAATATTGTGATCTTGAACTGGATGTGGATTTGCAAGGTGGCGTGTTGGCCTTGAAACACGGTGAGATTCTGGCGATGGTTGGCGGAACCCAAAACATGGATTTCAATCGGGCTTCCAATGCCGAACGTCAATTCGGTAGTACCTGGAAACCCTTGATTTATACGGCGGCGTTACAGTTGGGTTGGTCTCCGTTGGATTTGTTGGACAATCGTGGCAACCCATTTCCTTTTGAACGTGTGTGGTATTTTCCACGTTCTGGTCACCGCAATGCCGAGGCCTATCCTTCGTTGTCATGGACTGGTGTACACTCTGAAAATCGCTCCTCTGTTTGGTTGCTCTTTCATCTGACAGACAAACTGAGTGTCGTGGATTATCGAACCCTCATTGAGAAAATCGGCCTCGATCAACAAGAGGATGAAGATGAGCAAGCATTCATCGAACGTATCCGTGATGAACTTGGGGTGATTTCTACCCGTGCAAACACTGAAGAGGTCGCATTCTTAGCCGCCAAACGAGAAATATTGAATTCTCGTCCGGTGCTTGAACATGAGTCCTGGACCGAAATTGATCGTTTACAATTTCAATCCATGCTCTTTGGAACCGGTGCACAAAGAGAACTTGAAAAATTAAAGGATGCCGAGAATAAACGATTGACAGCCAACAACTTTCAGATGCTGAGCCCAATTGTAGACACTTGTTCTACACTGGTGGAGCAAGAAATTGAGCAGTTTATTTTGGACGAAAGTCATGTGTTTTCTGACAAACTGTGGTGGGACCCAACGCACACACGAGTTGGTTGTGGTGACGTGCCAGTAGAGTGGATGGAAGAAACGGAGCCTGTTTCCCCATCTGATTGGGAACTGTGGGCGATGACAGGGTTGGAACCTGAAATTTGGATTCACGGTCGATTTTCTCACTTGCTGTGGGCAGAATTGACCGCCGAGATGCGCAAACAGAAGATCTTGTTGCAAGATGCATCGCCTTATTCTATGGACTTTTTACAGCACCATCCAGACTTTCAACAGATTGTCAATATGCGATACTGCAATTATTTGCTGAACAACTTGGGCGTGGAAGGCCAGTTGCCATTGACGTTGACAATTCCTTTGGGGGCTGTTGAAATTACACTTCTGGATGCGGCCATGTTGTACAGTGGACTGTTGACCGGGCAAAGGACGCGCGTTGAAGACGACAGCCAGCAAGGCAACATGTTGATTCAGCGAATTGAGGGACCATCGGGTGAAGTGCTGTATGAGGCACAACCCAAAACACAGCAAGTCTCCAATTTTGTCTCTGGTATGTTGTTGTCCAACATTTTGCACAACGTTGTACAACATGGGACCGCTCGAAGGGCTAAGTACCTTAAAACAGCGGACGGTATTTCGATACCTGTTCTCGGAAAAACAGGAACCACGAATGGTTTCCGCAATGCTGCTTTTGTGGGGATGGTGCCCAAAGCCCAAGAGGGTGCTTGGCTCGTACAGGACGGTGTAACCATTGCAACCTACGTTGGCTACGACGGAAACGAACCAATGCGCTTCGGTCGATACAGTTTGTCAGGCGCTTCGGGGGCCTTGCCTGTTTGGATGGAGACAGTACAAGGGGTTGCGGTGTCTGAGTTTATTGGTCAGCCCAGTAAGACCATGGAGTTTACAGCCCCACAAAATTATCATCCTGTGGCTGTGAGTTCAAAGACTGGGCGTACGGATGAGGAAGGCACAGCAGAAACTTGGGTATACACCACAGAGGCGTTGTTGTTTGGGCAAGAGGCTAGTCATATGCGTGCGTTCTCTCCTGTCGATGCCAACGAAGCGCCAGAGTGGAGGTCACCACTTGAACGGATCTTGGATACGCCAACCTCGATAGACAACGCTCGGATTGTACCGATGAAAACCGATGTGTTCCCCAGTGAATTGGATTCTGCAGACCCGCTGGAGTTTGATGTTGAAGACGCTCGTTTGGTACCTGTTGATCCAGAGCCAGAACGAGAGATCGAACAGGGGGCTGAATGAATATCGTGCTGTGGGCGTTGGTGGTGGGCAATTTGCTCTTTGCGCTGTTGGTCTTTGTGCTTCTGGGAAAGCCAACACTTCTCACCGGCTTACTTGCATCCTTCATCGGAAAGCGAGACGTGTGGCAGTTTGGGTTGCTCTCTACAGAAGACCAGCAACAAATTGATCAACTGGGCCAAAAATTGGGACAGTTTGGATTGCTTGTATTGTTTTTATGGAGCTTTTTGTCGGGAATTTTGCTCCAAACAATTCTTCGTTGACGATGGATGGTCGTCGATGGGGCATTCAAAATTTAACTTCGACTTTGCCACCTAACATCTCATGAAACCCCTGGTGTACATCATCATTGATGGTTAGGAACCACCAGACAGCAAAATCCAAATTCCAATGAGGGCGACGGCTGTTCCGACCATTAGTACAATGGGTTTGGCGATGGAGTTGACATTGTCATTGTCGTCGATGACTGGCACGGAAACTGGCTCAGCAACAGTGGGTTCTGTGGGGGGGAATCCAACTCCTTTCGGCGCTTCAAGGGCTGCAGGAGAGGCGTCAAGTTCCATCTCACTGGCGATACAGCCTTCTTTGATGGCGTGTGCAAATGGCGCAAACTCTTGAACATCCAAGCAGATGATTGGAGCGTTGATCAACCAGCACTCAAAGTACTGTTGTTCAACGGCATTGTTCAACAGCCCACTTTCAAAAAGAGGCATGGGAATGAGATCGCGATCAAGTGTGCTACTGGTCAAGACCCAATCGATTCCATTGCCGTTATTTTTGTGAAATTCATTGAAGATGGCCTTTTTCAACGCATAGCGGGCTTCAAGCAACTCAAGCATTTCGTTGTTTCCAACTTTTCGTCCATGCATGTAATTTTCCAACAACAAATTTTGGTGTGTTTTGGAGAGGGTAGACCACACTTTTTTCACCATTGTGTCTGGTGCTACATCCAGTTCAAAAACCTTTGTGTGTTCTGTGTAGTTGTCCAGTTCACTCTTGAACAGTTGATATGCGCTTGGTACCAACTCTTTTGGTTTTTGGATTTGACTCAGTACACCCCCAAAAGATTCACAAATTCTCAGGTGTGCAGTGTTTTTGGTCTTGTTTTCTCCGAGGCGCAGCGTGGCGAGACAATCAAACCAACGATCAAATCGTTGAACCATGCGTTGACCAACCTCATCATTGTTGTGATTGTTCCACGTAACGAAGAGTTTAATGATTGAGTCAATTTGTTGTTCTGGGATGTGTTCCATGTAAACGGTGCCTCTTTAACTTGAACTGTGAGTGAAACCGATGCGCTTCAAATACGCTAGCGCCATCTCGCTTGAATCGAAGTGATGATGGAGTCTCGATGCCAAATATAACGGGCATTGAGTTCCACTGGCA
>CBFICN010000129.1:0-10866 GCA_965661045.1 uncultured Myxococcota bacterium | reverse complement strand
ATGAAGATTGCGATGGTTTCATTGACGATTTGGACGACAGCATTGATTTGGCGGGTACCATAGTCATGTACCCAGACCTTGATGGGGATGGCTTTGGAGACATGTACATGCCGTATGACAGTTGTGGCACTACGGAGGGGTATGTCTCGGACGGCAGCGATTGCAACGATGCCGATGGCTTTACCTATCCGGGTGCGGCCTTCATACAAGATGCCACAGCCTGCTTGACTGACGCCGATGCCGATGGTTGGGGGGTAGGCTATGTTGATGGAGATACCTGTTTCACGATTGAGATGACCGATTCTTTTGGCGACGGTTGGAATGGCAATCAAATTGATGTCTATGAAGACGGCGTCTTTATGGATTCATTGACCTTGACCAGTGGTTTTGAAGGTAGTTTTGAGCATTGTGCCGTGGAAAACAGCAATGTAGAGTTCTATTTTTACGAAGGGTTATATGTTTATGAGGTTGGGTTTGAAATCTTCAGTCCTGAAGGTTCTTCGATGGTTGCAGTGGCTGAAGGGGACGCCTTCGAAACGGGGCTTCCAGCAACCTCTGGTTCAGCGATTCCAACCCAAGAGTACGTCGTGGCCGACTGTGACGACTTCGATTTCAATATCAACCCCGATGCTTCTGAAGTCTGTGACGGCATGGACAACAATTGCGATGGTACGGTCGATGAAGGGGTGACCACCACGTACTTTAACGACATTGATGGAGATGGATTTGGAACTCAACCGGTGGAGTCTTGTTCTCAACCGGCAATGACAGCATTGGTTGACGGTGACTGCAACGATTTTGATTACACGATCAGTCCCAACGCCATTGAAATGTGTGACGAGATTGACAACAATTGCGATGGTACCGTCGACGAGGGTGTGACGACGACATTCTACGTTGATGGGGATGGAGATGGGTACGGTGAAGCTGGTCAAACAATCGAGGCCTGCGACGTTCCGGATGGTGCTGCTGCGATGGACGGTGACTGTGATGATGCCGATGCAATGTCCAATCCAGGTGCTGCAGAGCAATGTGACGGTCTGGACAACAATTGTGACGGGACGGTTGATGAGGGCATGTACATCCAGTTGTTCGCCGATGAAGACGGTGATGGCTATGGAAACCCAAGCAACTTTGAGCAACGGTGTATTGACGATGTTGATCCAATGTGGACGGGAGATGCTTCGGACTGCGACGATTCTTCGGCTGGAACCTATCCAGGTGCCGCTGAACTTGAGGCAACCTCAGGCTGTATGGCAGATGAAGATGGGGATGGCTATGGAGATGCCAACCCACCGGCGTTTGTGGATGCAGGAACCGATTGCGATGACGGATCTGCCAGCGCCTATCCTGGCTCTGCCGAGTTGGAATCTGCGACGGATTGTATGGAGGACACGGATGGAGACGGCTATGGAAACAGCACCGTTCAAAGTCCTGTCGTTGCCGGGTCAGACTGTGAAGATACCCTGAGTGCCATAAACCCGATGAGCACCGACATTGCAGGGGACGCGATCGATCAGAACTGTGATGGGGTCGACGGTACCGACTTTGATGACGATGGGGATCCATCCGTCATCTCTGGTGGGAATGACTGTGACGACACCGATGCAGCCGTGGAAAATTTGGATGTTGATGGTGACGGGGCGTCAACCTGTGACAGAGATTGTGACGACACCGATGCAACAACCGTTGGAGACGACGATGGGGATGGCTTTTATGGGTGTGAAGACGACTGTGACGATGCCGATGCCGATATCAATCCGGGTGAAGACGAGATTTGGTACGACGGTGTGGATCAAGACTGTGCAGGCGACAATGACTATGATCAAGATGGCGATGGGGAAGAGTCCAGTGATCACAGCGGAACCGATTGTGACGATATCAATGCAGACGTCAACACTGCGGATGATGACGGAGATGGATTTAGTTCTTGCGATGGTGATTGTTGGGACTCTTCGGAGGATACCGATGTTGATGGCGTGATTGATTCCAGTTTGACCTATCCTGGAGCCGCCTTCAACGAGTCGACCACTGAATGTTTGAGTGACAACGATGGGGATGGCTATGCGCCAATGGCAGATGGAAGCATTTGTTACACGTTTCAAACCTACGACTCTTATGGCGATGGTTGGAATGGAAACGGCTTGGAAATTTATGAAAGTGGCATGCTGGTGCAAACCATTGAAAACGAGAATGTAGATGGAACACTGAACAACAACAGTGGTGGTGAATACAACACCCATGAATACTGCGTCAGTCCGATGGTTTCGTATGTTGACATTGCCTTCGTTGACGGTCAGTACAACACAGAGATCGAGTTTGAACTGTTCTCTCCCTACGGTGAACTCATCGCAAGTGGGTACGGGGATGGCACAACAGACTTGATTGTCAACGGTACGACCTATGTGGATGGCGATATCGTCTTTGGCTTTGACGTATTGGGGATGGACTGTGACGATGATGATGCCAATGTCTATGGTGGCTCAGACAACGATGGAGATGGGTACAGCGCTTGTTTTGCAGACTGCGACGATTACGATCCGGCGATCAACAATGGTGCGTCAGAGACTTGGTATGATGGTGTGGATCAAGACTGCGACGGGCTCTCCGATTACGATCAAGATGGCGATGGCGATGACGACATAGCCTATGGCGGTACGGATTGTGACGACACCGACGCTTCTGTGTCTGGCTTGGATGTTGACGGCGATGGCGAAAGTTCTTGTGATGGCGACTGCGACGATGACGATGACTCAATCAACACTGCAGCCACCGAAACTTGGTACGATGGCGTGGATCAAGACTGCGACGGTCTTTCTGATTATGACCAAGATGGCGATGGGTACGATGACGTTGCTTATGGTGGAGACGACTGCGACGATTTGGATTCTACCACCTACGGCGACGACGATGGAGATGGATATCTAGATTGTGTTGACGACTGTGACGATGGCGATTCTGGTTCCAACCCTGCTGGTACGGAAATCTGTGGCGATGGAATTGATCAGGATTGTGATGGTGTGGATTTAGCCTGCTATACCCAACTGTCCAACACCATTACATGGAATGGCTATGTGTATGCTTCGATTGATGACCATCCAGTTCAAGATACCAACGCTACTTGTCAGAGTAGTGCTAGAACACTGCCATCAGGTTGGGAAGTTGCACCGTATGTCTCAGGGATAGAGTCTTGGCTACATAGCAATACCCGTTTTGGAACACATGTTGTGGTTCTCAGCAATGGATGTGGTTACGGAACGGGAAATTATAGTTCTGGTCAATGGAGTTGTGGAGTACTCACTTCGAGCGGTAGTTCATACGGGGTTTCAAGTTGTTCTTTACGCGTTCTCATTCGTCGTCCAGAATAAGGATCGTTGTTTACCTTATTTGTATTGATGTCTTTGATGTCGACTTGGTTTTGGGTATATTCTATGGATATACACCAAATAGAGTGGATTTGTATAGTCCGCACAGAGTATAAGGAGTAGTGATATGCACAAGACACTGTGGTTGAGTATCGGATTGATGGCTTGCAACGCCAAAGGTTCGGTGGTTGTTGATCCAGAGGGCAACTTCGTTGAAGAGGTGGATACGGCGGTTGTCGATACGGGAGTCGAGAGTGACCCTGAAGATACGGACTCGGACGATACGGATACTGAAGACACTCAAGACACTCAAGACACTCAAGACACTATGGAAACCGATACGGGTTCGGACACGCAGGACACCGACCCAGTAGAGATTCCATCGGACAATGACAATCCAAACATCTATCCCAACTACTGGCAGGGTGTCCGTTCGTTAAATTATCAGGGCTGTACAGAAGACATCATCGAGTATGGCACCGAGGTTAGCAACGATTATCCAACTTGGATGTCGATGTGTGACTGTGATGAGATTTATTATGTCCAAACAGATAGAGCCTTTGCCTGCAATGTGCCACTGAACACTGTGTTTTATCGCGCCATTAAATACAACGGCACTGAGATTGAAGTGCGCTACTATCCTGGAAGCCCATCGTCTCCGGAGCCATCTTCTTTGTTGGCAATTGGAGAGATCTTGGCGGACGGGGAAACTTGGGCATATGAATACGCTGCTGAATATCAGGGAAATCCGATTCAAATTGATGGAGAAGTACTTTTCTTTGAATGAGTTTAGTTTTTGGACCCTCGATCAATTATTGTAACTGTACAACATCATGAACGGAGGAAAGATGATTGCGTTTGGTTTATTGAGTTTGTTGGCTTGTGGTGACAAAGAGGCTGAAGATACAGCGGTAGATGAGGTCATAGAGTCAGAGGAAACGGAAGACTCGGGAGAAACAGAAGAAACGGATACTGAGGATACAGAAACAGAAGAAACGGACACAGAAGAGCCAGAAGAGTTGGACAGTGCGTTTCCAGAACTGTTGGGGCCTCTCTTGGACAGAATTGAAGGCGCCATGCCAGCACCCATTTTGTCTGACAGTCCAGACAATACCACCACAATGGGGTTGATGATCTTGTCATTTAGTCCCATGGTTGAAGTCCAAGTGGTGGCTTCCGACCCTTCAATGGTCGTCACCTGTCCTGAGATTGATGGAGAATTTCCAGCTGAAGGACTGCCCACAGAGCCGGTCACTGTAACTGGCAATGGCTGCACCAACGAAGCGGGTGTCACGTACAATGGGTCGTTCGTCTATTCAGAAGACGGCATTGTGTATGACAATTATGAAGTCACATCTCCCGTAGAAACGTGTGATGGATTGATGACCACGTCATTGTACAATGGTGGCACATTCATGGATTTTGGCTTCACAGGCATCGACTTTGAAAGTGTGTTTCAAGGCACGATTGAAGAAGTCGACTATACAAGTTGCGTTACAGTGACTTCTCAGTTTCAATACCACTTGGAAGCGGAAATGGCGTTTCAGGATGATGATTCGCAGTTGATCAACGGAGAAGCCAACGTATTGGCTGTGGTTGAAGATGTGGATTATACCTTTGCTGTTCAAACGGTGGATGAAGTGATGGATGAAGCCCAGTGTTCGTCGGAACCGATTTCTGGTACCAACACTGTCAGCAATGGTGTGGATGAACTGGTGTTTACTTTTGATGGTGCCACCGATTGTGATGAGGAGCCCACGCAAATGCTGTCCATCAATGGGGGGCAAGCCACAGAGGTTGCAGGAGCATCTTGTTCTAATGCGCCAGTACGCTCTACAATGATGTGGATGGTCGGTCTTCTGTCTATGTTGACGTTGAGACGACGACAAGGGTAGGCCTGACACAGTCATTGAATGGTCATTTGGAAACCAATGCTTCAATGAGGCATTGGTTTTTTGTTGCAGTTTTTATTACTTTTGTGACAAAACGACAACATTGATGACAAACCTATATGAGTGTTCAGTTGATCGGTTATAACGAGAGCAACTGCACATCAAGGGGGCAAGATGTTGACGGGTTTGTTGTTGATTGGATGTATGGAATACACTGTTGAGGCGACCAAAGAGCCAAGTCTCGGAGCCGACACAGCAGAAGATGGACTGATTGGCGAAGGTTTGACCGATACCGCCAGCACAGAAGACAGTGCGGAACCCGAAGAGCCCACGATTGAAGAGTCCGTAGCGACTGAGAAAATGTATGCCAATACTTCCGGTTCTTTGTTCCAAGTAGAACCTGAAACAGGTGCCATGACATTTATTGGAGAGTTTACCGAGAACGGTCAACCGGTGGATCATTTTGAAGACATTGCAATCGACTTGTCTGGTCACATGTACGGTGGTACCGGTGAGTATATGTATCTCATCAATCCAAACACGGCGGAGGTTCGCTCCATCTGTCCGTTGGAGATTGATACTACGGCTTTGACCTTTACCTCTGAAGGGGTGTTGATCATCGGCGTCGATACAGCACTGTACAAGTTCGACGTGGTGGATTGCAGTATGGAAGTGCTGATCGCCAACTCCTATTATGAAACTTCTGGCGACATTGTCGGCTTGCCGGACGGCTATCTGTACTGGTCTGTGCGAGGAAGTGGGTCAGACAAGCTCATCAAGGTCAATCCGCAAACCGGATACGAAGACTGGGTCGGGGATATTGGAGAAGAGCGACTCTACGGAATGGGGTTTGCCAACGATAAACTCTATGGCTTCTCAGGGTCCGGTGTCATCGTGGAGATTGATCCCCAAACAGGTTGGAGCTCATTCATGAAAGAGGCAAACAACTTGTCTTGGTGGGGTGCCACAACCAACCCAGTGATGTGGGAATAATTCGAGGGTAGTGTCAGAACAGTTTCTATTGAAACCTTCAAAACAGCCCTTCACTTTGAAAAAGGTGCGATATCCCTTCGAATGCGATAGACTACAGGTGTTTTATAGATACTTGTAGAGATGAAATGCATTTGAGAAGGAGAGCAGCATGACTTGGGGTCTAAGTTGGAAGCTGGGAATGTTGACCGTCATCAGTTCATTGATGGCTTGCGCGCCAGAAACGGTGACACCGGGCACACAAAATTTTGGTGAGTTTGATGAATGGGGCTCAGGCATCGAAGACTTTGAAGTTGCACCCACAACTGACACAGAAGGGGGCGAGACCACCGACGATACGTACGATGGTGCCTACGCTGGAACCTTCAGTATGTCGTTGGAGTCCAATGGGTACACCTGCGACTTCAACAACGTCGTGCTCCAAGTGCTGGTCACCAATGGTGAACTCACGACTCCGTTCACTCCCATGGCGTCTACGACCTGTGACTTGGGAGATGGGGCCAATACCTATTCACCCCAAGTGGATTTTCAGGGAGTTGTGATCGGTGACAGTATGATGTCAGGCAGTCTGTTTGAAGACTATCAATTTGTTTTTGAGACTGCGTGGAGTGCAATGGTCACCGATGTTGGAAGTGGAAGCTATCAACTCTTTGGTACCTTTGATCAGGAAGTCACAACAATCTTTCCATCTGGAACAACGCGAGTATCGGGTTCATTCATCTTGAATGAACAATAAACCAGTCATAAAGTCGGTGTACAAGGGATAATTAGGAGAAATAAGATGCGACAGATGATAATGTTGAGCCCGTTGGCAATGGCCTTGATTGGGTGTGGTGGTGGACCGATTGATGCGGGAACGTCTTGGACATTGAAAACCACTGAGACCTCAACCCGTACCAGTTATTGGTTGCGTGAAGGGGGAACCCCCGTAGAGTCCGTTGGACCATTGGGCGAAGCTTCCTCGTGCATATTGGCTGAAACGTCATCCGGAACTCAGACGACAACCAGCACGTCAGAAGTGTTTACGGTCAATACCGCACTGGGAGACACAGAACTGTACCATCCCTTGGTCCCCAACAGCGATGACTTCTCGTCGACCTTGGCAACTGTGCTTCAACGACGCACTCGTGGTGCGGGGTCTGTAGAAACAGTCTCGACTGTGTATGATCCGGATTCTGTAATCGGGAGCATTGAGACAACGACCTATGCCGATGAAGAAGTGTCCACCGGTGCTTCTTTTCACGGATTGGCTGTGGATGAATACGTCGTAGAATTTCCACTGGGCAATCTATGGGCCGACCCTGAAGCGGAAATCAGTACGTCGGATGTGACGCTTTTGTCTAGATTTGAACCCAATGAAGGCGATATTTGGGCTTCCGAAAATGGCAATACGGTGTACATTGCCGGTAGCAAAGAGCAGTTGCAACTGTCTGGTGCAGTGAAAAAACCGATCAAGGTTCAAGCGTTCGACGTGGGGAATTTACAGGGGGACGGTGCTGACATTTTGGAGCAATGTTTCCACTTGGGTGTGTCACAAGCGCAGACAAACGATCCAGAAGGGGAGAACACTTCTGATTCTATTTTGTACATTGACCCTGGTTGTACAGATGCGTTTGAGCACGTCAAAGTCGGTTCAGAGTGGTGGCTGGGGCCAATCTTGGTCAAAGAGTCGGTTGAGGTGACCCGCATTGAAATTCGCCAAGCCGGGTATGAGTGGTACGAAGAAGACGCCAGTTTGGGTGGATGTACCCGTAGATTTGAAAGTTACAAAGGATCTCCCAATGCCTTGCTATCGGTGGAGTACGATTTGATTACGGCAACGCGAGAGTCGAGGATCACCAAGTGGGTCGAATAGATCTTGGTTCTTCAAAATGAAAGGGTGGATGGGGCACTGGTATCTTTCCGACAGCAGCATTCGGATGCTTCTGGGAGAACGTTTGCCCATCATCTTGGAAGCCTTTAATCAGGTTAAGAAACAGCTGGCAAACTATTTACAGAAACCATCATCGGTGGATGTGGAGCAGTTTATCGATCAACACAAGGCATCGATGGTTGTGGCCTTGCAAGTGGATGGTCTTGCCCAAACCAGTTTGCAAGTTGAAGATCGATTGATGACGCTGTTTTCGGTGGTGGAAGGCGAAGCGGTAACCAAACGAGCGCGAATACAGTCGGTCATACCACGGGGAAATTCAGCGATGCTGATGGTCAAAGACTTGGAAGACGGTGAGCACAGCACCTTTATTTGGGAAAATGAACAGCTGACCACGGTGGATCAAGGTGTTGAGATGGCGTTTGCCCGTGAACCAACCTTCTTTTTCACGGATCCCGAACTGGATGTGATGGAGCAGTTGCTAGCGTGGATACAATCTGACTCTTGAATCGATGTGTTGATGGATTGTGTCTCAGATTGTATTTCAGGATTCGCTTAGGATTCATTTGGGCCGGTTGAGGTTGTCCATCCCCAAATGAGCCACCATCCGAGCCACAAGGGTCCAGCGATTTTTAGCAAATCTGCACAGGCACTGTATTCAAACTGGCCTGCAATGGGCATCGTCAACAGACCGATGGCAATCCCGCTGTATCCCAATTTTGTCCGCGTCCGCCGCATACTGAACCCCAGCAATACCATCGCCAGCCCCATGAGCCCATTGAACATGGCGTCGGCAAAGATGGAGAGGGACAACGCGACTTCTGTACCGACCCCTTGGATATCATGCCCTCGAAGACTGAGTTGACCAAGGGTCAGTGGGACAGGAATAAACAGGGCATTCCAGCCGGCACCCAATGCAAGGAACGTACCTGCCCAAACCTGCGTATTGTGCATCAGCCATCTTCCCACCGCTACACCGGCTATAGCGCCAACAAGAAAGAGTAAGGACGATGTGATGTGACTTTGTGGATCTGCCACAATCGATGTCATCCAGTCTCCAAGTTCATGGGGTCGATAAACGCCTGCTTGTCCAGCGATGGGGGCTACACCGGCAGCATTTCCGACGACGAATAGGGTTGCGAGAATACGGAGAGTAGATTTGGACATGCGAGTTTCCTATATAGGGGGATGCAACGCAGTACTGTATAAAATCAGCTTTTCCTTTGGACTCTGAACCTGACTGCACTATATTTCTAGCATGGCAACTCTTTTTGACAAACTACAAGACGCCTCCATTGTCTCCTCTTTTGATCAAACTGGCTTTCGTCGTCACGCGAAGCACTTTTCGAAAATGGATCTCAAAGTTGATTTGACGGGACGCAACATCCTCATTACCGGTGCAAACTCGGGGATTGGTTTTGCGACAGCTCAAGCCCTTGCTGCAAAGAATGCAAGTGTATATTTGTTGTGTCGAAATCCAGAACGGGGTCTCGAAGCCGAACGAAAGATCCGTGAAGTCAGTGGTTCTGATACCGTATACTTTCATCGGTTGGACCTGAGCGACCTCAAACAAGTACGGTCATCGGCAGATGGTTTACTGGAAAAGATCGATCAAGTTGACGTATTGATTCACAATGCGGGAATCTTGCCGTTGACAGAGATGCGTTCGGCACAAGGGTATGAACTCACCTTGGCCACCAACTTACTCGGGCATCACTTGTTGACACAACTCCTGTGGGAACGGTTGTCAGGAAGGATGATTTTGGTGTCCTCTGGAGGGATGTACTTGTCGCCTCTTAGTACCAAAGAACTCTTTGCCACCAAGTTTCCAAAGTTTGACGGTGTTAGACGCTATGCACTAACCAAACGGGCGCAGGTGGCGTTGGCCGAAATCTGGGCGAAGCGCGCAGAGCAAACAGGCAAGTCTTTGGTTGTACATTCGATGCATCCAGGTTGGGTGGCGACCCCAGGTGTAGAACATTCTCTACCAGGCTTTTGGAAGCGTATGGAGCACCGATTGCGCACACCTTTAGAAGGTGCAGACACCGTAATTTGGTTGAGTTGTGCAAATCGAGTGTCGAGCAGCAACGGATTGTTCTGGTTTGATAGAGAGCCCCGAAAAACACACGTCTTGCCTTGGCAGTCTCATAAAAGCACAGAGAAGCAAGCACTGTGGTCCAAGTTGGAAGAGGTCATCGCACCCTATATTGAGCAAGCATGACGGGCAAGCAAATCACCATTTGGGCGTTGGCATTCAAAGTATTGTGGATCGTGACGTTGACGCAAGCCGGAGAGAGAGCTTGGCTCAGCACACTTGCAGTATGGGCATATGCGGTACTGTGTGGTCGAAGTCAGCCCAAGTACATTTGGGGTGTTGTGCTGGCCGCCATTGGCTGTTCAGTCATCGGTGATGGTGGACTGGGATTGATATCGGTACTGAAAACGCCGGGAGGTGGTTCATTGGGGGTTCCGCCGCTCTGGCTCATTGGATTGTGGGCAGCGTTTGCGACCTTGATTCCAATTTGCTTTCGATGGTTGTTCAGTCGCTTGTGGTTGGCGGCAATTTTGGGTGCGTGTAGTGGTACACTATCCTATGTTTCAGGTGGTAAACTGGGTGCTTTGATGGTGAACACAGAGGGATTGCACTGGATTGCGCTAGAGTGGGGTATTGCGATGCCCTTGTTGGTCTGGTTGGTTCAACGGGGAGATTCCGATGTCCTTGAGACGGCGAATTCTGACGCTTCCTAAG